>CAYNMF010000006.1:0-18207 GCA_964398325.1 uncultured Chromatiaceae bacterium
ATGACATCACGACCGTACGTCCGGGCCGTCAGACTGCCGTGGACGAGATGACATGCCTGGGCACCGAGCCGCATCGTACCGCCAAGATGAGAATCCGTGTCACGTTCCTGGCTGCTTCCGTCAAGGTTCTGCCACTCGGTAATCAAAGCGATAACCGGATGTTCGGCCGCCGGATCAAATTCTGTACTGTGTGCACCGGCCAACCCGGCGATATTACGTGCGTATTCAATGACAGCCGCCTGCATGCCAAGACATATGCCAAGGTATGGAATACCATTTTCTCGCGCATAACGAACCGTATTGATTTTACCCTCGACCCCCCGGTCGCCGAATCCACCAGGAACAAGGATCGCATCAACGTCTGAGAGACACGCAAGGTCACCCGATTCAACCTGACCGGATTCGATATAGCGAATATTCACCCTGGTGTGCGTCTGCAGGCCAGCATGCACGAGCGCCTCGGCGAGTGATTTATACGAATCTCTCAAATCGACGTATTTTCCGACCAGCGCTACCGTGACCTCGACATCCTGACGTTTCTTCGCCGCAACAACGGCTTCCCATTCGGACAAGTTGGCCGTCGGTACGTCAAGACCGAATTGTTCGATGATTATTTCATCCAGCCCCTGATCGTGAAAAACCATCGGCAGTCGATAAATATCGTCGACATCCATGGCCGAGATGACGGCACGCTCTTGCACATTTGTAAATAGTGCAATTTTGCGGCGCTGCTCATCCGGGAGCGGTTGATCCGAGCGACAAACGAGCACATCGGGCTGAATACCGATCGAGCGTAACTCCTTGACAGAATGCTGCGTCGGCTTTGTCTTGATTTCCGCAGAAGTCGCGATATACGGCACGAGTGTCAGGTGCACGTAAACGACGTTACCGCGACCCAGGTCGACGCCAACCTGGCGAATCGCCTCCATAAAGGGCAGTGACTCAATATCGCCGACCGTACCGCCAATCTCGACGATACAGATATCAGCATCGCCGGCACCCAGCTGCACACCACGCTTGATCTCGTCCGTCACATGCGGGATGACCTGAACTGTTGCACCGAGGTAATCACCGCGACGTTCCTTGGCGATAACGCTGCCGTAAATGCGTCCGGTCGTAAAATTACTGTTTCTGCCGGTTGTCGTGCGCACAAAACGCTCATAATGACCGAGGTCGAGGTCGGTTTCGGTCCCGTCCTCGGTCACGAATACTTCGCCATGCTGAAACGGACTCATCGTACCCGGATCTACGTTCAGATACGGATCGAGTTTCATCATGCTGATTTTGAGTCCGCGGCTTTCAAGAATGGCCCCGAGAGATGCTGCAGTAATTCCTTTCCCCAATGAAGAAACCACCCCACCGGTGACAAATACGAATCGAGGCATGTGCTATTCCAGGTTAATCCAACGGCCAATGACAGATGAATGAACGAAAAACGGGCGAAGATCAAATCGCACGGTCTCGTGTGCAGCGACCGGACGGGTTTTCCTGAAAACCGGAAGGATCGACACGGTGCTCCAATTTACCAGAACACCTTCATCACGACAATGAAAACAAGGCAATCAGGATGACTTCACCGCACAGCCGGATGGCCCTCCCACAGCACTCGAACGCCGCTGTCAGCGGACTGCCACAGGTCACCAACGGCTATCAGGCAATCGGCTTTATAAAGTAAAGGGATATGACCGCGCATCCACGGCACGATGCCCCGTTCCTGAAAATATTTCTTGAGGGTCTTGTGCTGTCCATCCGTTAAAAGTCGTTCACCGCCGGACCGAAAACGTATGACCCATTGTCCGGACAGCTCAATGCCCCCCTCGTCGCGGTGCAAGAGCTGCAGACTGCCGCGCAGTGGCCCGAGGTCAAGACGACCCCGGCCATCCCAGTCATGAGCACCTGGCAATGCTCTCGAGTCCGGATTAAACGACAGCAGATACAGCTGAGCGCGGTAGCGGCGAATCTGAACCCCGCCCCATTCCAGCAAAGGCTTCCGATCAGGACCGGCATTCAGCAGCTGATCAAGGCCATCGCGCAATCGAGCTTCGGCAGGCGGAGCCAATCCATGCCGTCGCAAGTAATACCTGACCACGTTGCGCTGGCGTGCCGGTGGTAATTCCCGAAGTAAATCTACTGAGAGCCCGTCATCAGCCTTATTACCGGCGGTGTCCTGTTTGGCCAGTTCATCCAGCATCCCGGCTGCTTCACCACTGAGTCGCGCTGCACGCGGAATTGTTTCGCCCAGACCTGGCCAGCGCTCGCGCAACACCGGAAGAACCCGGTGCCGCAGAAAATTGCGGTCAAACATCGTATCGGCGTTCGCCGGGTCTTCGATCCACTGCAGATGCTGCTTGCGGGCATAGGCCTGAAGGTCATCGCGTCCTGCGTCGAGCAATGGCCGGACGATCCAGCCCTTGCCGCATGATCGGCGCGGCCCGATGCTGGCCAATCCATGCGGGCCTGCACCTCTCAATAAGCGGAGCAGCAGTGTTTCGACCTGATCATCCCGGTGATGTGCCGTCAGCAAGATCTCACCCTCGCCCAGCAGGCCGGTGAATTCGCCAAAACGCGCTCTGCGGGCAGCTGCTTCGAGGCCATCATCGCCACCCTTTTCGACGGTGACATCGCGACAGGTCAGCGACACGCCCAGTTCATCACACAACGTCTGACAGACCTTTGCCCAGGTATCGGCGTCGGCGTGGAGGTGGTGATTGATGTGGACGGCACGAATGATATTACCGGGAAATTGCTGCCCGAGCTGTACGACTGCATGCAGCAACGACGTAGAATCTACACCGCCACTAAGTGCCACACACCACCGGGCACCCTTAACCAGGTCTGCATGCAGTTGTTGACTCAGAAAATTGAGCATCACATTCAATCGTCGACATACCACGCGTCAACGCAGCCGGGCGTCAGCTTTCCTTAAACACGCCAAGCGCCTCGAGCCGTGCAGCCCGTTGCGACAGCAATTCGGCTTTGTCGAGCGATTCGAGCTCGCGCAGATGGGCCGACAGGGCGTTCTGCAGGGTCTGTGCGGTCGCTTCCGGGTCACGGTGGGCGCTGCCGAGCGGCTCAGGGACGATTTCATCGATCAGGCCGAGTTCCAGCAATCTATCCGCTGTTATACCCATCGCATCGGCGGCCACCGACGCTTTCTCGGCACTCTTCCACAAAATACTCGCGCAACCTTCCGGTGAAATCACCGAATATATGGCGTACTCAAGCATCAAAACGCGATCAGCGACACCAATTGCCAGCGCCCCGCCGGAACCACCCTCACCAACGACAGCGCTGATGATCGGCGTTTTCAGGCGCGCCATGGAAAACAGGTTACGGGCAATCGCCTCGCTTTGCCCGCGCTCTTCGGCACCAATACCCGGATAGGCGCCCGGTGTATCGATGAATGTGATTACCGGCAGCTGAAATCGCTCGGCCATTTTCATGAAGCGGAGCGCTTTGCGATAGCCTTCGGGTTTCGCCATGCCGTAATTGCGCAACACCCGCGACTTTGTGTTACGCCCCTTCTGGTTACCGATGAATACAACCGGCTTGCCATCGAGCCGCCCGAGCCCGCCAACGATCGCCAGATCATCCGCATACATCCGGTCACCATGCAGTTCCTGAAAGCCCGGACTGATCGCACCAATGAAATCGAGTGTGTAAGGCCGCATCGGATGGCGTGCCACCTGCGCAATTTGCCACGGTGTCAAATTCGAGAAAATAGATTTGGTCAGCGACTCACTTTTGGTCTTCAGACGACTGATTTCATCGCCGATATTGACTTCCGAGTCATCACCTACAAACCGCAATTCATCGATTTTCGCCTCCAGTTCGGCGATTGGCTGCTCAAAATCCAGAAACTTCAAATCCATAGGCCGAAACCCTAAACGCTGCCGGAACTTGTTACAAGAGCGAATCAGGCCAACAATGCATTCTTGTATATAAACCTGAATCCATCATAGCCAACAACTTCAGATAAACGCTCTCGAAGTTCACGGCTGGGGCGTACAGACCAGTCATCTCCCAGGCAGAGGCGTGCCTGTGCATTGTTACGCCGGAAGAACAGGCTGATGTCGCAGGCACCAGGCCGATAAGGTTCGAGAACTCGTTTCAGACGAACTGCATCAAGGCCGCCCCTGCCGTCCTGCTGCCAGCGAATCACGAGATTTGTGGCAAGCCGCTCAATCAGCTTGTCGATATCGTTAATGTCAGTCGCGGTCAACCGCCAGTCATCGATATAATCATCGAACCGGAGCTTGCCGCTGACAACGACAATTGCATGTGTTGTCAGAAGATGTCCGAAGCGTTCATAGGCTTCCTGGAACAACGTAACCTCAATCCGGTCCAAACCATCATCCAAATCGAATGTCACGCGCCCGCCCCGTTTTCGCAAGTTGGTCACGAGTCCGGCAGCCGAGCACGCCTTGCCGCCCGTCCAGGGTTTATCGGTTTTCGACACTGGTCTGGCGCTCTTCAGGCTACCGATTGTCCCGGATGATACAAAAGGCCCGTCATGACGATACTCGTCAAAGGGATGACCGCTCATGTACAAACCGAGGCTCTCGCGTTCTGCCGCGAGTTTCTGACGAAAACCCCAATCGGGCTCGATCCTGACCGGTGTCGCCTGCGGTGAGTCGCCTGGACTGCCCCCAAACAGATCAACCTGCCCGGACTCACGCAGGCGTGCGGCCTGCTCGGCGGCACCGATTGCAGAGGGGACACGCGCTAACAGGCTGGGCCTGTTTAATCCAAAACTATCCATTGCACCGGTCTTGATCAGCGCTTCTACTGCTCGCCGTCCCACCTTGTGCGAATTGACCCGCAGGCAGAAATCATCAAGATTACAAAATGGTCCGCTTTGCCTGGCCTCAATAATTTTATCGATTGCATTGCTTCCGAGCCCTTTGACCGCTCCGAGTCCATAGCGAATCACTGCATCACCACGCATGCTGAACTGATAGTTCGAATCATTAATGTCCGGCGGCAAAAGTTTTAGCCGGTTGAGCTTGCAGTCCTCTTTCAGAATGACGAGTTTGTCGGTGTCGTCCATTTCGGCCGTCAGAACCGCGGCCATGAATGCGGCCGGGAAATGGGCCTTGAGCCACGCTGTCTGATAGGCAAGCAACGCATATGCTGCCGAATGTGACTTGTTAAAACCGTAGCCGGCAAACTTTTCGACAAGATCGAAAATACCGGCTGCCAATTTCCGATCGATACCGCGCCCTGCCGCGCCGTCAACAAAAATGCTGCGTTGCCTGGCCATTTCTTCAGGCTTTTTCTTGCCCATCGCGCGACGCAGGATATCGGCACCGCCCAGCGAATAGCCCGATAGTCGCTGAGCGATCTGCATCACCTGCTCCTGATACAGAATTACGCCATAAGTACTTTCCAGCACAGGTTCCAGATCTGCATGAAAATAATCGATGGGTTGATCGGACTCGCCGTGTTTTCGACTGATAAAGTCATCGACCATTCCTGACTGCAAGGGTCCGGGCCTGAATAAAGCGACAAGCGCAACGATGTCATCGAAATGATCTGGCCTCAGTCGTTTGACGAGATCGCGCATACCTCGCGACTCGAGTTGAAAAACAGCTGTCGTATTACAAGCGCAAAGCAGGTCAAATGTTACCCGGTCATCCATGGGTATCGCGTTTATAGCAATCTGCTCGTCAGAACCCACACACTCTGCATTAATCGTCCTGACCGCTCTGTCGATTATTGTAAGAGTGCGTAGACCGAGAAAATCAAATTTAACGAGACCAGCCGCTTCAACATCATCCTTGTCAAACTGCGTAACAGTTGCCGACTCGCCTTCTACTCGAAACAGCGGTGTAAAATCTGTGATCGCAGCCGGCGCTATAACAACTCCTCCGGCATGTTTACCGGCATTACGAACGAGACCTTCAATCTGCATTGCCAGATCTATTGTCGTGCGTACATCATCGTCATTCTTGTACAATTCCTTGAGTTCTTTCTCCTGGGTTAACGCTTTTTCCAGCGTGATCTTGATCTCAAATGGAATCAGCTTCGCGATACGATCGGCAAATCCATATGGGTGCCCCAGTATTCGAGCAACATCGCGAACGACAGCCTTTGCGGCCATCGTTCCATAAGTAATGATCTGCGATACACGGTCACGTCCATAACGCTGTGCGACATAGTCGATAACGCGATCTCGCCCTTCCATACAAAAATCGATATCGAAGTCCGGCATCGAGACACGTTCCGGATTCAGAAAACGCTCGAACAATAATTCATGTTGAATCGGATCAAGTTCCGTAATCCTCAACACCCAGGCGACTAGAGAACCTGCGCCCGAGCCGCGTCCGGGACCAACCGGAATAGCGTTGTCTCTGGACCAGCGAATAAAATCGGCAACAATCAGAAAATAACCCGGAAAGCCCATTTGTCGTATGACTTCGAGTTCGGTCTTCATGCGTTCCTGGTAGCTGGCCGGGACCTCATCGAAGCCGGTCAGCCCAAGGCGCCAAATCAAGCCTTGCCGCGCCTCCTGTTCCAGGAACGTTTCGATGGTCAAACCTTCCGGAACTTCATATTCCGGCAAAAAGCACTCGCCTAACGACAGTTCGACATTGCAGCGTTTGGCGATCTCGACACTGTTCGTCAAAGCCTCGGGTATATCCGCAAATAACTCGACCATTTCCTCAGGAGTGCGCAGATATTGCTGCGCGCTGTAATCACGGGGACGCTTCGGATCGTCGAGCACACGTCCTTGTTGAATACAGACGCGCGCCTCGTGTGCTTCGAA
Source organism: uncultured Chromatiaceae bacterium (assembly GCA_964398325.1). Classification (GTDB taxonomy): domain Bacteria; phylum Pseudomonadota; class Gammaproteobacteria; order Steroidobacterales; genus SMWD01. The sequence continues at coordinate 6,770 of CAYNMF010000006.1, forward strand.
ATCTTCAGGGCGCAAGAATCGCACATCATTTGTCGCGACTACCGGACAACCGGTTCTCACGGCCAACGCAATCGCCGCAGTCATGTATTCGTTCTCGTACTCCCGGCCCGTGCGCTGCAATTCGATAAAATAATCTCCGGCAAATAATTCACGTAATTCATCGATCTGGGCATCTGCTGTTTCGATCTGGCCGGCGAGCAACAGTCTGCCTATACAACCATCACGCCCACCCGACAGAGCCATCAGACCCTCAGTGGCGCCATTTGCCAGCCATTCACGACTGATAACCGGAATACCCTCTTGCTGCCCATCGAGATAGGCACGCGTCAAGAGACGTGACAGATTCCGGTAGCCCTCATTGTTTCGACATAACAGAATTAATCGGGATGCTTCATCTTTCGGGTTCGCCCGAAACCATATGTCTGTACCTATGATCGGCTTGAGCCCCGCGCTCAGTGCCGCACGGTAAAATTTCACGAGCGCAAACAGATTGTTTTGATCGGTCAATGCGATAGCTGGTACCCCGGCAGCAACTGTCGCATTCATCAGCTCGTTGACTCGCACGACACTGTCGACGATCGAGTATTCGGTATGCAAATGCAGGTGAACAAACGTTGGCGTCATGCGTAGTCGACCCCGGCCTCGATCACTTTGCGAACAGGCCCGAAACTACGACGATGCGCAGAACATGGCCCATAACGCAGCAGCGCTTCACGGTGCCTTGCGGTCGGATAGCCTTTATGTCGCGCGAAACCATAATTCGGGAACATGCAGTCAAGTGCGATCATCAGGTCATCCCTTGCCACCTTGGCAAGAATTGAAGCCGCAGAAATGGCCGGACAGGTCCGATCCCCGCCAATGATCGTCGTGGTCCGTCCGCGGTATCGGGGTAGCTCCGGTGCCCGATTCCCGTCAACACGAATTTCACCGGGCAGGTGGTTGAGCTGTTCTACGGCGCGGCGCATCGCCAGCATTGTTGCATGCAAAATATTCAATTCATCAATCTCGGTAACATCGGCAAGGGCAACAGACCAGGCAGATGCCTGGCTTTTAATTTCTTCGGCGAGTACCGTACGTCGCTTTGCCGTTAATTGTTTCGAGTCACGTACCCCGTCGATTTTCTGCTCCGGTGACAATACAACGATCGCAGCCACTACCGGTCCTGCCAGCGGGCCGCGGCCCGCCTCATCGATTCCACCGATTGCTCCGGCTGTGAAACACACGGTATTGACCGCAAAATTGTCCATGACATTATTCATGTATAGAAAAATAACTCTGAGTCCATTCAGGATTCGAGCAATCCGGCCAATTCCAGTACGCTGCGTGCCGCACGATCACCATCTGAACACCGCAATCTGGCGTGCATTTGGCCAAATGTCCTGATGAGTTCTTTGCGTTGTGGTGACGCATGCAACACCTTGAGCATTTCCTGTCCGAGCGCTTCGCCAGTTACCTGACCCTGGATCAATTCCGGCACGAGCGGTCGATCAGCCAATATATTCGGCAAGGAAATATAGCTCCCCTTCATGAGTCCGAATGCACGTAATAACCTTGCTACATAGTAGCTGACTGGCGCCATTCTGTAAGCGACGACCATAGGACGTCCGGACAGCATAACTTCCAGCGCAGCTGTCCCGGACACAACCAGCGTGGCATCGCTGGCGGCGATTGATCGGTGCGCCTGACCATCGAGAATCTCGACTCGGGCCAGCGGCGCCAGCGTTTCAAACTGTGATTCGATCGTAACGCGCAGGTCGATACTGGCAGCCGGTACGATAAACTGGATATTGTCGACTCTTTCGGTCAGCCATGCGGCAGCCTGCGCGAAATACGGGCCGATACGTTCAACCTCGCTGACACGGCTGCCGGGCATGATCGCTACGACGGGACCCGATCCGATTCCCAGTCTTTGCCGCGCGGCAACCTGATCAGGTTCAGACGAAATCTCATCGGCCAGCGGATGACCGACGAACTCGGCCTCAATCCGGTGACGCGCAAGAAATGCCGGCTCAAATGGCAACAGACACAGGATACGGTCACAAGCGGCACGCAAAACCCTGACGCGCCCTTCCCGCCAGGCCCATACAGACGGGCAAACATAATGCACCGTGCGAATGCCGGCCCCGCGTGCGACACGCTCGATGCGCAGGTTGAAATCCGGCGCATCGATACCCACCAAAACATCGGGTGGATCGGCAAGGAGGCGGCGCTCAACGGAGTGCTTGATACGTAATATGCGGGGCAAATGCCGCACGACCTCGATCAGACCCATGACCGCAAGATCCTGGCTGTCGAACCACGCATCACAGCCTGCAGCACGCATTTGCGGACCGGCAATACCTTCGATTTTCAAGTCGGGGCAAAGCCCGCGGGCACTTCGGATAAAACTGGCGCCTAACCGGTCACCTGAAGCCTCTCCTGCGATGATGACAACCCTTGCCATGCTATTGCGGGTCAGGACAGCATCAGCGAAAACAATGCCTAGCGAAAGATGCCGCGTTCGGATTTATCGAGAAACTCGATCAATATCACGATTTCAGCTTGTTCTTCAGCCAACTTACCGAGCTGTGCTCTGGCTTCGGCCAGGCGTAGATCTGAACGATACAGAATGCGGTATGCCTCCTTGAGGTTACGAATCTGATCGGTAGAAAAATCATTTCGACGCAGACCTTCGGAATTGATTCCGCGCGGTTCCGGCGGCTGGCCGAACGCTATGACATAGGGCGGAACGTCTCTGCTGATACCTCCATAAGCGCCGATAAAACTGTAGGCACCGATTCTGCAAAACTGGTGAACAGCCGAAAAAGCACTCAACAATGCATAATCGTCGATGTGCGCGTGCCCCCCCAGGGTTGCCCCGTTGGCCATAACAATTTCATTACCCAGCTGACAATCATGTGCAATATGGCTATAGGCCATCAGCCAGTTGTTATTGCCGACCCTCGTGACACCGGCATCCTGTACCGTGCCTCGATTAATGGTGCAATACTCACGAACAGTATTGCCTGAACCGATCTCAAGTCGCGTCAACTCTCCCGCGTATTTTTTATCCTGAGGATCATCACCGATCGAGGCGAATGAATAGAAACGATTATTCTGCCCTATTGTTGTCGGACCCTTGATGACGCAATGAGCGCCAATCTCAGTGCCGGCATCGATCCGGACCCCGGGTCCGATGACGGCAAACGGTCCGATCCGAACATTGTCTGCCAGTTCAGCTTCTGCAGAGACAATTGCCGCAGGGTGAATCAGTCCATTAGTGTTCATGTGCGATTCTAAATATTTTCGAGTCTTTTTTCCGCTTTACGCAGCCGTCTCGCCATGTCATCGAGTTGGCCGTAGCGAACGACATTTTTGCGCCAGCGGCCTATATCATCTGCATTAGCCGGAAAACCTCCATAAGCACCGGGCTTGTCGATCGAACCGGCAACCCCGGTTCCGGCTGCCAGCATGACATGGTCGCAGATGGAAATATGACCTGCGATCATACTCGCGCCACCGATCATGCATTCTGAACCAATTGTCGTACTACCGGAAATTCCGACGAGGGCCGCTATGGCCGTATGCGCACCTATCGTAACGTTGTGTGCAATCTGGATCTGGTTATCGAGTTTAACGCCTGCACTAATAACCGTATCTTCGATCGCGCCGCGATCTATGGTTGTGTTCGCACCGATTTCAACATCATCTGCAACATCGACGGAACCCAGTTGTGGAACCTTCGTCCATCCGGTCTCATCCCGGGCTATGCCAAATCCGTCGGCACCGATAACAGCTCCGCTGTGCAGCAGGCATCTCTTGCCGATACGCACAGCAAAATAGACCGTAACATTGGCCATCAACTTCGTATCATCGCCGATGCAAACATCACGTCCGATGACGCTGTTGGGCCCAACGTAGACACGATCGCCCAGTGTTGCGCCGTCCTCGATGACGGCACCCGCTTCGATTTGGCAGGAATCTGATATCGTGCTGCCCTCGCCAACCGATGCAAGCGCACTAACCCCAGGCACCAGTGCAAAGGGTGGATGCAGGTCCGCAGCGACTCGGGCATAGACAGCATAGGGATTTGGCGACACAAGTGCAGCAGTCGGACAGGCCTCAAGGTACTCTGCCGACAGAATGACGACGGCCGCACCCGTTGTCTCGAGTTGTTGACGATATGACTTGTTCGCAAGGAACGAGACCGAATCATTCGCCGCACCCCTCAACGTCGCGACATGAGTAACCTGAGTATCCGGATCACCGCGTAACTCGCATCCGTAACGAGCAGCGATTTCACCCAGGCTGATACTCACTGACCGGCCCTGACCATCGCTTAGCTGCCAGAAGGCTGCGTGTCAAAACTCGCCTTTAAACCGGTCAGGACCTGCTCGGTAATGTCGATCGAAGTACCGGCATACAAAACACCTTCGCTGACAATCAGGTCATAACCCTGTTCCGCCGCATAACTTTGAACTTGACGCAACAATGCCCGCTGCAATTTACCGAGAGACTCGTTGCGCCTCAGATTTATGTCTTCCTGAAACTCCTGTTGACTGCGCGCCAGCTCACGCTCATCACGACGAAGATCACGTTCGGCATTCCGCCGTTCTTCCGCCCCCATCACTTCCAGGTCACGCTGGATCTTTTCCTGTCTTTCCTTCAGATCGTTCTGCATCGCAATGACTTCACGCTGACGCGGCGCAAACTCCTCCTGAAGACTCTCCATGGCAGTTGCAGCCTGCGGTGACTCACTAATAAGTCGGCCGACGTTAACGTAACCGATTTTAATGCCTTCCGCCTGAGCAAAACCGGACAATGCCAGAAGGCCGGCAAAGACAATAAATAATTTTTTTAACCGTATAAACATAAGTCTCATCCATTCAAATAAATCAGAAGGCCCCGCCAATGGAAAACTGAAAGCGCTCGGTTTCATCGCCGAAACTACCGTCAGTCACAAATGGTTCCTTATTCAACGGGAACGCATAACTGAACCTGAACAGACCCAGCGGCGCGAGCCACTCGACCGCAGCGCCATAGGACTGTTTCAGGTTGCTGGTATCGAAATCATAACTGATTTCATTGCTCTCATTACAGTTCTCTGGAGTCACAAATGAGTTGCAACTTGTATTGTAGAAAGTCACATTATCTGTCGAGAATACATTGCCGATATCGTAAAATAATGTGAATCTGGCCCGGGAACGCCAGCTTGCCGGAAGCGGTAATATCAATTCTGCGTTGCCTACCGTCAGCAGGTTTCCACCATAAGGGTTGCCGAATGAATCTTGCGGACCAAGCCCATTTTCACGAAAGCCGCGAACTGAATTTGGCCCGCCGGCAAAATTATTCCTGAAAGGCGGTATGGCCGTTGTACTACCGAGTGATTCTCCGAATCGGAGATCGCCTTTCAGCGCTAAAGTAAACCACCGCGTCATTGGCAAATAGCGCAGAAATGAGTAATTCATGGTGTAAAACTCAACATCGGCAAGCGGTATGGAATAGTTCATGATCAGGCTCTGCCGGCCACCACGATCAGCAAACAATGACCGATTACGTGTATCGTAAATCCAGCCCGCAATCAGTTCATAGGTATTGAACCGGGTCCCGCCCACACCCGAATTGACAAAAGTATCACCATTATTCAATACCCATTCCTGTGCCTGCAGCGTACTGTTCTCGCTTGCAAGCAATTCGGCTTTATTCCAGCCAAAACCGAGAACTATTGTCTGGTACTCGGTAAACGGATAGCTGTACTCGACTCTCGCCGACAGTGTTTGCGTATCCAGTTCCGAGGCATCCGACGTAAACTGCGTAATGTCCCGGTAAGAGAAACTCAGGGTGCGACTGACGCCATTGATCGTGCTGTAAGGATTTGTATGCGACAAACTATAGACGGTGCGAAACTTGCCCGTATTAATATCGGCGGCAACGCGGTTACCCGTACCAAAAATGTTCGTATGCACAAAATTAACGTTAAAGACCAGCCCCTGGGACTGTGAAAACCCCAGACCGCCGCCGAACTGGCCAGGCAGTCCTTCCTTCACATCAAAATCCACATCTACGAGATCCGGCGTTCCAGGAACAGGGTTAGTTTCGACCGAAACTTCTTCGATGTAAGGCAAACGTTGCAAACGAACCCTGGATCTTTCAATTTTATTATTTGACAGAAAGCCGCCTTCAAACTGGCGCATTTCACGGCGAAACACTTCATCGGTCACAGAGTCAGCGCCGTTAAAATTGACACGGCGAACATAGACGCGATTCTTCGGGTCGACGTACAGCGTAATCTCGACAGTCTTTGCATCTCGATCCAGTTCAGGCACTGGCTCGACTGTTGCAAATGAATAGCCTTCCGCACCCAGACGCAGACGAATAAACTCAGCACTCGATGAAATCAGCCGCTGCGAATAAATCTGTCCGGGTTTTATCTGCACGAATGGATTGAGTTGCTGCTCGGTTAGAATCAGGTCACCGGCGAGACGAACGTCGGATATTTTATAACGGTCACCCTCGTTAATATTAACCGTGATAAAAATATCTTCCTTTTCCGGTGAAATTGCCACCTGCGTCGATTCAATTGCGAAATCGGCAAAACCACGATCCATGTAAAAAGATCGCAGTTCCTCAAGATCACCGGATAACGCTTCCCGCGAGTAACGATCATCCTGACGAATGAATGACATCAAATGGGGTGTCTTGAGCTTGAAGATCTTAAGCAGCTTCTTGTCCGTATACGTTTCATTACCGACCAGGTTAATCTGACGGATTCGAGCCCGGTCACCTTCTACAATTTTGATCGCAATCCGGACTTTGTTGCCTTCGACCTCTTCAACTTCGGCCTTGACCTTTGCTGCATACTTGCCCTGGCTGAAATACTGATCGGTTAAAGACTGTTCAACTTCATCGAGGACCGAGCGATTGAAAGTGCGACCGGCTTTCAGGCCAATCTGCGCCAGCGGTTCTTCCAGATCCTCAGTCTTGATATCCTTGTTTCCCTCGATTGTAAACGACTCAATAGACGGCCGTTCCAGGACCGCAATGATCAGGGTGTTTGCATCACGACGAAATTCCACATTCTTGAAAAACCCCGTGGCATAAACAGCCCGCATCGCCTCCTGTATTCGCTGCCGATCGAGTGTGTCGCCTATATTGATCGGCAAATAGTTAAATACGGTGCCATCCGAAATCCGCTGCAAACCCTCAACGCGGATATCTTTCACAACAAAAGCAGTCGATTGTGCCATCGAAGCCATGGAATACAGACAACACACAAACAACAGCAAGACACGCACATTCAGCATTCTTGATATATAAACTATGCCGGATCGCATCTCAAACTCAGCCAAAAATGCGCGTTATGTCGTTATAAAACGCAAAACTCATTAATATCAACAGGAATAAAATACCCACTTGCTGACCAAGCATCTGTGCACGCTCAGATAACGGGCTGCCCTTCATCGCTTCAATCAGCTGGTAAGCAATTTGCCCGCCATCCAGCATCGGAATCGGCAGTAAATTCAGGATACCGAGACTGATACTGACGATCGCAAGGAACCCAAGAAAGGCAATGGGACCCATACTGGCACTCTGCCCGGCGAACTGTGCAATATTGATCGGACCGCTGATATTCCTGGCCGACACGCCGCCGGTCACCATGCTTGTAATCATGCGCACAGTCAGCGTAACCATGTCCCAGGTTTTCTCTACTGCGACTGGCAATGCAGCCAATAACCCGTAGCGCTGCTCAGCACGCATTCCTTTCATCAGGTCATCGGCAATCCGCACCGATGCACCAATACGGCCAATTGTCATGCCATTGTCTTCGGCTGCACCGATCCGGATTTCAAGCTGTTGTTTCTGCCCATCGCGTTCGATCGTAGCGGTCATCATCTGTTCCGGTCGCGTACGAATGTAATGGACCCACTCAGTCCATGAAGCAATCGGCTCACCATCAGCGGCTATAACCTCGTCACCGGCCACAAGACCTGCCTGTTCAGCCGGGCCACCCGGCGTCAGCTTGTCAATGACTGCCGGCACAACCGGCGACCAGGGACTGATTCCCAAACCGACAAACAGGCGCCCGGGATCGGTCAGTTCAGATTCCCGCCCGCCCGCGTGCATGACAACGAGACGCTGGCTGCCATCCTTGCCGATGACCTGTAATTCGATATCACCCTCATCCAGCAATTGCCCGAGAATCTCCAGCACGGCACCTTCCCAGGTTGCCACCGCATGCCCACCGACGGCATCGATCCGGTCGCCTGCGCGTACCCCTGCATAGGCAGCAATCGTTTCCGGTTCAACCTCCCCTATAACCGGCTTTATTCCGGGTACTCCGACCATGTACATACACCAATATGCACCTATCGCGAATAGAAAATTGAGCATCGGCCCGGCCACCAGAACAGCTGTTTTCACCGGTATCGACTGACGATTGAATGCTCGCCCCTGCTCGGCCATTGTCACGGCACAATCGCGCTCATCAAGCAACTTGACGTAACCACCAACCGGAATCGCCGACAAACAGAATTCGGTCCGGTCACGTCCGTATTTTCTGATCCACAGCGGCCGACCGAAGCCGATCGAGAAACGCAGCACCTTCACACCCGCCATGCGAGCGACGATATAGTGACCCCACTCGTGCACCGCAACAAGAATGGCGATCGCAAAGATAAACGACAAAATACTGGTTATAAATCCGTCCATCTACAACTCGCGTTAATACGAAAAAAGTCCGAACCACGTCATTTCAAGGGCGAACAACGGCACAGCTGCCGTCACGCTGTCAACACGATCAAGAACACCGCCATGCCCGGGAAACAGATTACCACTATCTTTTAGTCCGGCATTGCGCTTGAACATACTGACCGTCAGATCACCAACCACCGAGATAGCCGTCACGCTGACTGCAAGCGGAACGAGAAACCACGGCGACCAATCGAACCACCAGGAGCCTAATAGAGCGATGCCGACCGCACCGACGATACCGCCGCACAGGCCTTCCCATGTCTTGCCGGGACTGACCTGTGGCGCAAGTTTTGTACGCCCCAGACGCCGTCCGACAAAATATGCGCCGATATCCGCCGCCCAGACAATCATCAATACGAACAATACATATTCCGCGCCACGCCCCGGCACGGCCAACAATGTGATGAGCGCCACCCAGGCGGGCACTATGACAAGCATGCCGCAGATTGCGCCGACAACCGGTCCGATTCTGGTCGGAAATCGCAACACCCACAAGAATGCAACGCACCACCAGAACAAACTAACCCACAGCAACGACTCAAGTGAAACCCGATCCGGAAATATCCACAATGAACCCACCATCAAAACAAGCAAAACAAGGGTATACAAAGCGCGGGAAACAAAGCGTTTAAGCGACAAAAATGAGCTCCATTCCCAGGCAGCAACCGCAATAAATGCACCGAGCACACCGATGGCAGCTGGTTGCGGCAGCTGAAAAAAAACTATAAGCAGGACCACCAGCAAGACCGCAGCAGTCACGACCCGTTGCAGAAGCTTGTTCATACAAATACCAGGAATGCAAGCTGATCGATGTTCAGTCTACGCTGGCTTCTTTACGACCGCCGAGTCGGCCAAAGCGACGCTGCCGCTGACCGAAGAACTCGAAAGCCGACGCCAGATCTTTATCGTTAAAGTTAGGCCACAATGTATCCGTGAAGTGGATTTCAGTGTAGGCCAGATCCCATAACAGGAAATTACTTACTCGCTTTTCACCACCGGTCCGAATCAACAGATCGGGGTCATCATGAACGGCCAGTGATAAATGACGGGAAATAACAGCTTCATCGATATCCTGCACTTCAAGCTCCCCTGCAGACACCTTGGCAGCAATTCGCTTTGTAGCCTGAACAATATCCCAACGGCCGCCGAATGAAACGGCCAGTAAAAGTGTCATGCCGGTATTCGCCGATGTTTTGTTTTCGGCATCAGTGATACGTTTTTGCAGGATAGTCGGCAGATTCTCACGTGCACCGATAAACCGTAGCCTGATCCCGTTCTCGTGCAGCGCCGAGACCTCACGCTGCAAGACCTCTATAAACAGGCGCATCAAAGCATTAACTTCTTCCACCGGTCGATGCCAGTTTTCGCTACTGAAGGCAAACAGCGTCAATGTCTCAACATGAGCTTCGGCACATAACTCGATGATCTGCCGTGCCGACTTGACACCTGCACGGTGGCCGGAAAAACGGGGCCGTCCATGCTGCGCAGCCCAACGACCGTTGCCATCCATAATGATGGCCACGTGACGCGGTATCGAGTGATTCGAGTTGTCGACCTCTTTGCTCATCAGGATATACTTTAATTATTTCTTAGAACTCCATGATTTCTTTCTGTTTTATCTCACCTAACTCATCCAGTTTCGCAATGTGGCTATCAGTCAGTACCTGGATCTCCTGCTCGGCATGATGTTCCACATCTTCTGATATTTCCTTTTCCTTCAGAAGATCCTTGAGGTCATGTATCGCATCACGACGAATATTGCGAACGGCAATACGCCCATTTTCGGTATCGTGCTTGACGAGTTTGGCCAGATCACGTCTTCGCTCTTCGGTTAAAGCCGGCAAAGGCACCCGAATGACGCTACCGGCCGATGACGGTGTCAAACCCAGATCTGAATTCAGGATTGCCTTCTCGATAACAGGGATCATGGGCTGTTCCCAGGGTGTAACCGTCAGCGTCCGCGCATCTTCAACAGCAATATTGCCAACCTGACTCAACGGTGTATCGGCGCCATAGTAATCGACAGTTATATGCTCAAGCAGACCAGTATGGGCACGACCTGTTCGCATCTTCTTGAAAGCATGGCCCAATGCCGCGACACTTTTCTCCATTCGCATGTCCGCGTCTTTCTTAATATCTTCAATCATTCCTCACCCTCCATGACGATACGTCCATCTAAACGTCATGTACCAAAGTACCGATATTCAAACCGGAGACCAATTCCACAAGAGCCCCCGGCACATTCAGATCGAATACCCGGATGGGCAGGCCGTTGTCGCGACACATTACTATAGCCGTCGCATCCATGACCTGCAGCTTATCGGATAAAACTTTATCGAAGGTCACCTCCGCGTAGCGTTGCGCATTCTTGTCTTTAATCGGGTCAGCCGAATAAACGCCGTCGACTTTCGTCGCCTTGACGAGCAAATCAGCACCGATTTCGATTGCGCGTAACGCAGCCGCTGTGTCAGTCGTAAAAAACGGATTACCCGTACCCGCGGAAAAGATAGTTAACCGGTCTTTTTCAAGATGTCGAACCGCACGTCGACGAATATAGTCTTCAGAGATTTGATGAATCTGCAATGCCGACATGACGCGCGCCTGGCCACCTTTGCGCTCGATTCCGTCCTGCAATGCCAGCGCGTTGATCATGGTCGCCAACATACCCATATGGTCGCCGGTTACCCGATCCATCCCGGCTTCGGACA
>CAYNMF010000006.1:18307-41212 GCA_964398325.1 uncultured Chromatiaceae bacterium
CATTACTCAGCCGCTGGCCTTGACTTGAGCCTGAACCTCTTCGGCGAAATTTTCGACCTTCTTCTCGATACCTGCACCCACCTCGAAGCGAATAAAACGATGCACCGTGGCGGCATTCTTCTGCAGCAATTTTCCGATCTTAATATCCGGATCTTTGACAAACGGTTGCCCCAGCAACGTAATTTCGCTCAAATACTTGCGCAGACGTCCCTCAACCATTTTTGCAACAATTTCAGCCGGCTTGCCTTCCTGTTCAGCCTGTTCAGACAGAATCCGACGCTCATTGTTCAGCACTTCTTCAGGCACATCATCGGCCGAAATACATTCCGGATCTGTCGCGGCGATATGCATCGCAAGGTCCTTGCCAAGTTGCTCATCGCCGCCTTCGATATCTACCAGAACACCGATCTTTACACCATGCACATACTGTGCAATTCGACCTGTCGGTACTATGATTTCAAATCGGCGTACGGCGATCTTCTCACCAATCTTCGCGACGAGCGCATTGCGTTTTACCTCAAGAGTCTCCCCATCGACTTCCAGGGCCATCAGTGCAACCAGATCGGTTGGCCGGTTAGCGAGGGTTAATTTGGCGGTTTCCTGCGTGAAGGCAAGAAAATTTTTGTCCTTGGCGACAAAATCTGTCTCGCAGTTCACCTCGACAATGACACCTGCGCCGTCGTCGACAGCCAATTCCACACGACCCTCCGCGGCAATGCGACCGGCTTTCTTTTCCGCCGATGCCTGGCCCTTCTTGCGCAGGTACTCTTGCGCGGCCTGCACGTCGCCATCGACCTCGATCAAGGCCTTCTTGCACTCCATCATTCCAGCCCCGGTCATTTCCCGAAGCTCTTTTACCAGACTCGCTGTGATAGACATTTTCAAATCCCGTTTTTTCCGGCTCCCTCAATCGAGAACCGTCACGCCTTGAGCGTGCTTGCCTAAGTTTTCGACTCCGACTCGGCATCCGAAGCCGGTTCACTGGTCTCTTCGGTCGCCGTTTTGTTCTCCTCGGGATTCGCAGCTGCAACCGATTCCGGCGCTTCATCAACCGGCGTCTGGACAGCTGCTTCGCTCATCCCGGCCTCTGCGGCAACGACTGATTCCGACTTCTCTTCAGCCGGAGTCTCAATGGCAGTATCAGTCGACACCTCAGCACTCGCCTGACGCTTCGCACTTGGATCGACCTTGGCAGCTGCGCCACTACGAGATTTCCTGCCAGCGCGTTTCGCTGTTTGCCTGGTCGGTCGACCTTCAGCATCCAGTTCAACGAATTCATCCTCGCCGCCGGGCAGCACCGGCAGCGCATCCTTGCCTTCCAGAACCGCATCGGCAATGCCTGCCGCATATAAATCTGCTGCTCGCATTGCGTCATCATTTCCCGGAATCACATAGTCGATTTCATCCGGCGAACAATTCGTATCAACCACCCCGATGACGGGAATGCCAAGAACCCTTGCTTCATGCACTGCAATATTCTCGTGACCGACATCGATGATGAATACAGCATCGGGTAACGCCCCCATATCCTTGATGCCCCCCAGCGTGCGCTCCAGTTTTACCTGTTCACGACGGTGTCCCAGAACTTCTTTTTTCGTCAGGCGATCGAACGTGCCATCTTCTTCCATCTCTTCGATGCTCTCGAGACGCTTGATCGACTGCTTGATCGTCTTGAAATTCGTCAACATCCCGCCCAGCCAGCGGTGACTTACATACGGCATGCCGCAGCGTTCAGCCTGTTCGCGCATGGCATGGCCCGCAGACCGCTTCGTGCCCACAAACAATACCTTGCCGTGATTCGAGACGAGTGTCTTGATAAAGCTGCAGGCAGCCCGATACATCGGTACCGTCTGCTCGAGATTGATAATGTGGATATTATTCCGGGCGCCGAAAATAAAAGGCGCCATCTTGGGATTCCAGTACCGGGTCTGATGCCCGAAATGGACACCCGCCTCCAGCATCTGGCGCATGCTGACCTGTGCCATGATTTTCTCCTGTGTGGGTTGGGCCTCCATGCACTCCATACGACAACCGGACTCCTGGTCCGGCACCCCGCCGCATGTGTCGGTGCATGTGTGGATTTAATTGCCTCAAGGGCGCGCGCTTTATACCATACCCGGGAACCATCAACAACGCGCTTGCGAACCGCCCGTCCATCGGCAGACCACACTCAACCGGACTGTCGATTATCACTACAATCTGCGCTATGCGGGCTATAGGAACCGGGCTGATGAAGCCCGTGCGCTGCGCGCAAATGAATCGAAATCGACCATGACTGGTCCGCAAATGGCAGAATTGAAATCTATGGCAATTACCTTCAAAACACCCGAGGAGCAGGATCTCATGCGAGTGGCCGGACGCCTGACGGCCGACGTACTCGACATGATCGGACCACATGTCCAACCGGGCATTTCAACCAATGAACTCGACCAGATCTGCCATGACTACATGGTCAATTCGCAGCATTCGATACCGGCGCCATTGAATTATCGGGGTTTTCCCAAGTCGACCTGTACATCCGTTAACCACGTCGTCTGCCACGGCATTCCAAGCGACAAAAAGCTGCGTAACGGTGATTGCGTCAACATCGATATCACTGTCATCAAGGATGGTCTCCATGGTGACAGTAGCAGGATGTTTCATGTCGGCAAGCCGAATGTACAAGCACAGCGAACGGCGCAAATAGCATTCGAAGCAATGTGGGAAGGCATCCGCCAGGTTCGCCCTGGCGCCAGGCTCGGCAATATAGGACATGCCATCCAGAAATACGTTGAAGCTCATCATTGTTCGGTGGTTCGCGAGTATTGCGGTCACGGGATCGGACACGGCTTTCACGAGGACCCCCAGGTACTCCATTACGGCCGGCCGAATAGTGGTATCGAAATCAAATCCGGGATGGCGTTTACAATCGAACCGATGGTCAACGCCGGGAAAAGACATGTCCGTCTTTTGCCGGACGGATGGACTGTCGTGACCAAGGATCACTCGTTATCGGCCCAGTGGGAACACACCATTCTCATCACCGACACAGGCTATGAAGTACTGACACTCGGTGCCGCAGAAAGGGTCACATGACACCGCCAAAAGATTTTTCGACGAGCGAACCGACGCTTTCACAGCCAGTCGAGAAACTCAGGCTGGCGACAGAAGTTCTGACCGGTGACGGCGAATTGATCGCCTGGGATCGCATTGCAGAGATGCTCCGAATGCCAAACCATGAGCGCCTCAAGCATGTGCTCGAATGTGGCAGCGCCGCCCTGACACAACTTTTTCTGCAAGGCGAAATCGCCGGAAAACTCATCAATGCCCGCGCACGCCTTGTCGATCTTGTCGTCTGTGCCGCGTGGCAGATGACGACCGGTGAAGCCCTGTCTACAGCAGCTCTTGTAGCGGTTGGCGGCTATGGCCGCGGAGAACTGCACCCGTATTCCGACATCGACCTGCTAATCCTGCTGAGTGATACTGACAAACGTGTTGCCGGGGAGCCCTTATCGGGTTTCCTGACCTTGCTTTGGGACCTGGGCCTGGATGTAGGCCACAGCACGCGAACCGTGACAGAGTGCTTTCATGAGGCAGAGCAGGATATAACGGTCGTCACAACGATGATGGAATCGCGTCTGTTGCTCGGCTCCAGCGCCCTGTTCGAAGCCATGCAGACGACAGTAGCGCCCGACCGGGCATGGCCAGCGCGAAACTTCTTCGAAGCCAAGCTCAGGGAACAGCATGAACGGCATCTGCGCTACGACGATACGGCTTATAAGCTCGAACCTAATATCAAAGGCAGCCCGGGTGGATTACGCGATATTCAGATGATCGTCTGGGTTACACAACGCCACTTCGGCACCAGCCGGCTAAATGAACTTGCCGAACACGGGTTTCTGACCCCTGGCCAGTTGGGGCTTTTACAGCAGGGCCGGGAATTACTCTGGCGTATTCGTTTTGCGCTGCATGTGCTGACCGGGCGCGGCGAAGATCGACTGCTGTTCGACTACCAAATGAAAATTGCACACCTGTTCGGCTACAAAGACGCATCCTATATGCTGGCAGTCGAGCAATTGATGCAGCGCTACTACCGCACCATCATGGACTTGAGTCGCCTGAATGAAATGCTTCTGCAGCGGTTTCAGGAAGAAATCCTGATGAATCCCGATGTCACGCCCAGTGAACTGACCGAGCGTTTTCAGACCAAAAATGGTTTTTTACAGGTTACCGACAGTGATGTTTTTGAACGGGAGCCTTCGGCCCTGCTCGAATTGTTTTTGTTGCTCCAGCAGCACCCGGAACTCAAGGGCGTCAGCGCATCGACCATTACCGCAATTAAACGCAGCCTGCACCTGATCGATGACGAGTTTCGGCAGAATCCGCATAATCAGGAGTTGTTCCTGAAAATTATTTGCGCGTCTGAAGGCGTCACACATGAATTGCGGCGCATGAACACTTACGGTGTTCTTGGACGATACATCCCGGCATTCGGGCGAATCGTCGGCCGTATGCAATATGATTTATTCCATACTTACACGGTCGATGCACACACATTATTCGTTGTCAGTAATCTTCGGCGCTTTGCGCTGGCGCGTTTCGACCACGAATTTCCACACTGTTCAGAAATCATGCAATCATTGCAGAAACCAGAGATTGCATACCTCGCCGGGCTCTTTCACGACATCGCCAAGGGCCGCGGTGGTGATCATTCCACTCTGGGCGCAGTCGATGCCGAATCATTTTGCCTGGAACATGGCATGACAAGATACGATGCCCGTCTCGTCGCCTGGCTGGTCAGTCATCATTTGACATTGTCGCTGACTGCGCAGAAAAAGGATATCAGCGACCCGATCGTGATACGGGATTTCGCAGAAACAGTCGGCGATAAATTGCATCTGGATTACCTGTACGTTCTGACAGTCGCCGATGTACGTGCGACAAACCCGGAACTGTGGAACTCGTGGAAAGCACAACTGTTTGAAGGTCTTTACCAACTGACCAAAAAAGCATTGAGACGCGGTCTGTCCACCCCGATTGACAAGGACGAGCTACTCACTGAACGCAAGAAAGAAGCGCGCACACTTTTAACCCGTTCCGGGGTGGATGCTGAACAGATCGACAATACCTGGGAACTATTTACTGATGAATATTTTCTGCGCTGCCGGCCGGAGGAGATCTATTCACATACTCGATTATTTGCCCGGTCTGCCGGCGACCAGCCTAAGATCATGGTCAACCTTCTGGAGCAGGCATTCCACGGCGGTACGGCCTTGTTCCTTTTTTCACCACAGGAATACTTCACGTTTGCAACCGCAACAGCCATATTGGACGAACTTGGCCTGAATATTCTGGATGCCAGGATCATTCCGCTGAATAACCACTGCAGTCTGACAACATTCGTCGTGATCGAACAAAACGGTGAACCGATACATGACCCGGCCAGACTCGAGCAAATCAAAAATCGATTAACGAGTACCCTGATGTCGAACTCCGACACCCCGATTACTACTACGCGCCGTGTACCTCGACAGGCCCGATTATTCGAAACGGCAACACTCGTAGACTTTACACAGGATGAAGTTAATCACAGAACAATCATGGAAATCGTGGCCAGCGACCGGCCCGGGCTTCTATGTAAAATCGGACAGATTTTGCGCGACCATGAGATCCCGATACAAACAGCCAAGGTGATGACCATAGGCGAGCGGGCAGAAGATGTTTTCTACATCACCGATAAGGCTGATAACCCGTTATCATCAGAAACATGCAAGGATCTGGAAACAGACCTGCTTGCCGCATTGTCCGATACGTCGATGTGACCGATGAATACCTTATAATTCCGCCAACCAGAGCCGGATAACCCTCATGGAAGATCTCAAGAAAATAATAGAAAAAGCGTTCGACGAACGGCAATCCCTGGACCTGAGTCACCCTGAACGGGAGCTCAAGGAGGCCATATTGGCCTCTATCGATCTTCTCGATGGTGGCAAGGTCCGTATTGCAGAGAAAACTTCAGACGGCTGGAACGTTAACCAGTGGCTAAAGAAAGCCGTGCTACTTTATTTCGGTATCGAGCAGAGTCGGCGCATCGATGGTGGTTATACGAACTACTATGACAAGGTTCCGCTAAAGTTTGACGGCATGACGCAGGCCGATTTCGAGAATGCCGGCATCAGGGTCGTACCCAATGCAGTTGCGCGCAAGGGCGTCCATATCGCACGTGACGTCGTCTTGATGCCTTCCTACGTCAATATCGGCGCCTATATCGATAGCGGGACACTCGTCGATACCTGGGCCACCGTCGGCAGTTGCGCACAGATCGGCAAAAACGTTCACCTGTCCGGTGGCGTCGGGATAGGCGGTGTTCTTGAACCAGTTCAGGCCGGCCCGACCATTATCGAAGACAATTGTTTTATCGGCGCCCGCTCGGAAATAGTCGAAGGCGTCATTGTCGAACAAGGCGCAGTGATCTCAATGGGTGTCTTTATCGGCCAGAGCACAAGAATCTATGACCGTGATCATGACAAGATCACCTATGGACGAGTTCCGGCCGGCTCGGTCGTCGTGCCGGGAACACTGCCTTCGAGCACTGGTGACTGCAATCTCTATGCAGCGATCATCGTCAAGCACGTTGATGCCAGGACCCGGGCCAAAACAGCCCTCAATGAACTGTTGCGTTCAGAATGATGAAGTCCGGCGCAAACAAATGATCAGGCTATTTGGCATTCGCAACTGCGATAGTTGCCGCAAGGCACGGCGCTGGCTTCAGGACCGGGATATTGAATTTCAGTTCACAGATATTCGTAACGAGGCACTGGAAGAGTCACAACTGAAAAAATGGCAAAAACAACTCGGCTGGGAGCCGTTGCTGAACAAGAAAAGCATCACATGGCGCAAGATTCCGCCATTCGATCGAGCCGAACTGAATGCAAAAAATGCCCGGACTTTAATTCTGAACTATCCAACCGTCCTGAAACGCCCGGTACTCGATCTGGGCAAACAGGTGGTACTCGGCTTCAATGCAGATGAATATCAGACACTCGATCTGTAACCATGCACATGGCTGACACACTGAAATTTACACAACAATTGATCCGGCGACGTTCGGTAACGCCCGATGACGACGGTTGTCAGGAACTGATCGCAGATCGCCTCAAAGAATCCGGTTTCGAATGTGAAACACTCCGGTTTGGCGAAGTAACAAATCTATGGGCACGGCGCGGTACGTCTTCACCGGTTTTCTGTTTTGCCGGCCACACCGATGTTGTACCAACAGGACCTGAAGACCAATGGGACTCAGACCCGTTCGTACCTGAAATTCGCGACGGAATCCTGTATGGCCGCGGTGCGGCCGACATGAAGTCCAGTCTTGCCGCCATGATCGACGCGACCGAAGAATTCATCACCGGGCACCCTGATCATCCGGGCTCTATCGCCTTTCTGATCACAAGTGACGAGGAAGGCCGCGCTCGCGAGGGCACGAAAATGGTTATTGAAGAACTGGATGAACGCGGCGAGAAAATCGACTGGTGCATGATCGGTGAACCCTCCTGCGACGAGCAACTCGGTGACACGATTCGCATCGGTCGTCGCGGTTCACTGAGCGGTATGCTGACCGTGCATGGACAGCAAGGCCATGTTGCCTATCCGGAATTGGCGGATAATCCAATTCAGCGCTTCGCCCCGGTGCTGGCGAACCTCTACGGTCTAACTCTCGATGGAGGCAACGAGCACTTCCCGCCGACCAGCTTCCAGGTCGTGGAGATCGAAAGCGGAAGCGGCGCACCGAATGTGACGCCTGACTCGCTCTATACTCGCTTCAACTTCAGGTATTCGACGGTCTGGACCCACCAGCAACTTCAGGAGTTTGTAGAAAAACTACTCAATGAAAGTGGATTGAACTATACATTGAAGTGGCATTTATCAGGTGCACCGTTTCTGACATCCGAAGACAAGCTGACAAAGGCCGCTCAGGAAGCTGTCACCGAAGTTACCGGTGTAACACCCGAACTTTCAACCGGCGGCGGCACCTCCGACGGACGTTTCATCGCGCCGAGTGGCGCACAGGTTATAGAATTCGGACCCATCAACAAGTCGATTCACAAAGTGAACGAACACATTAACGTTGATGACATTGAGCGTATTAAAAATGTTTATTTAAAGACTCTGCAGAAATTACTCACTGACGATTTGTCCAGTTAAACCAGATACCCCATCCGCCCAGCACCACAAAACTGATCAGCGTCCAGGCCGGCATCGTCAAACCCAGGAAGCGCCACGAAACTTCTGCGCATTCCCCTGAGCCCGACAGCACCATCTTCAGTGCATCAAGTACGGGAAAAGTATCAAACATGAAGTCCAGTCCGGGGCCACAAGAAGGCACCTGGTCTTTCGGCAGGCTCTGCAGCCAGAGATGACGTCCGGCCAGACCCATTCCCGCCAGGGCCGAGATTGCCATCAGAACAGCGTAGATGCGCCGACCGATAAGACCGGCGGGATGAATTCCGGCGATCAGGAACACACAACCGAGAGCAATCAACGCGATGCGCTGAAATACGCATAACGGGCAAGGCTCCATATGCCAGACGTACTGAGCAAACAAAGCAAATCCCATCATCCCGGCACAGACAATGAATGCAGCCAGATTTCCAACACGCTGTCGCAGATGCGGCGCGGCCATGGTATCGATGATCATGATTGGTCCAATATTCCTCAGTAAGTCACCTTGTTACGAATATAGTTCGGCAGTGCCTGCGCGGGCAAAATGGTCTGCCCCGACCGATACTGCCTCGCGGCCAGTGCAAGTACATCTTTTGCCGATGGCATGAGATCAAAATCCGAACCGACGATCTGTGTCGCATGATTATCCAACAGTTCAGGACAAGCGGGCCAACCCGGTCCGGCGGCAAAAAAAGGAATGTCAGGCAACCTGTACTGCCCGGGATCGACAAGGCTATCGGGCACTGTTGGGTCCGATCCGGCCACTGGGCCACCCTCGTATAAGGCCAGATACGCTTCTCCCATGCGCGCATCGAAACACGGCACAACACAATCGACCCGATGCTTGCGCATGGTGCCGGCCGCCAGTGCGGCCAGACTCGAGACCCGGGCTACGGGAAGTTTGGCACCATAGGCCAGGGCCTGGGTAACGGCTGCGGCAACGCGCAAACCGGTAAATGCACCGGGCCCGCAACCGAATGCGATACAGTGCAATGCCTCAAGATCGAGACCCAGCTCTCTCAGTACCTCATGCACACCAGTATAGATATCGCGAGATTGTCCGGACTGCGCAGGGTACGCATGATGACTGGTCCGTACACCATCACAAGCGGCGACACTGCCGGTGCCGGCCGCCAATTCAATCGCCAGGCACGCAAAATCCTGTTGGTTGCCCTGACGTTTATTCGCCAGGTCCGTCATTGTTGCCCGGCTCCATGTGCTGCATAGAATGCACGAATAGAATCGAGATCCCGAATAACCGGCATCGGCGGCAAACTCGACAGAAACACGCGCCCATAGCTTTTTTGCGTCAAACGCGGATCGCAAATCATGACGACGCCATAATCATCATAGTCACGTATCAATCGACCTACGCCCTGCTTAAGGCTCAGCACGGCCTGTGGCAACTGGTAATCCCTAAAAGGGTTACCGCCCTGACTGCGAATAGCTTCAAGACGGGCGGCAAACAACGGATCACCCGGCGAGGCAAATGGCAAGCGGTCGATGGCAACCAGCACAAGATCGTGGCCACGAATATCAATACCCTCCCAGAATGTTGCCGTTCCGAGTAGCACCGAATTGGGTTGAACGGAGAATTGTTCCAGGAGCCTGGAACGCGGTTCTTCACCCTGAACGAACAGCGGAAAATCAAACTCCGGGTCATCAGCCAGCAATTCGGCCGCACGTCGCAAGGCGCGGTGACTTGTGAACAGCAGGAATGCCCGCCCATCACTGGCCATTACGGCGGCACGCATCCTGGCGACGGCCAGATCCGTAAAATCCGGTTCGTTCGGTTGCGGCAATCCCTCGGGCAAATACAAGCGTGTAATTCTGGAAAAAGCAAACGGACTCGGGATTTGGCGTGTCCTGACGTCCTGCAGACCGATACGACCGGTGAAATGCTTAAAGTCATCGCGAACAGCCAGTGTCGCTGATGTAAAAATCCATGCCGCAGGACGCGATTCGATCAATCCGCGCAACTCGTCGGCCGTATCGAGCGGTGTGACGTTTACCGTAAATGTGCGCCTCGCCAGTTTGATCCAGCGCAATCCACTGTCGTCCTGCGCACCGACTATCGCCTCGAAAGCCTCGAACATCGACTGGGCACGTTGTCGACAGCGCTGCAAGCCGGGACTTGCGTTCTCCAGTGCGCTCAGCTCGACAGCCAGGTCGTCAAGCGATTCACCGAGCGCAACGAAAGCGGACTTGAATTCGGCGCTGGTCGCCGCCCACGCCAGATTCATCACGCCATCGGTTAGCGCCAGTCGCCCGTCGGCGGCGATCTTGCGCAACGCATCGACGATTCGCTCGAGAGGTGCATCGAAGCCGCCGGTGCGTACCGCCTCGCTGCGCACATCACTCGCAAGATCGAAAATCTGCCCGCTGCCAAGTGCAATATTAAAAAAGCTTTGCGCCACATCAGCAAAGCGGTGCGCCTCATCGATGATGATCGCATCAGCGCCCGGCAGCAGGCGCCCAAAACCTTCTTCCTTCATCGCCAGATCCGCCATCAGCAAATGGTGATTAACAACCACCATCTCTGCTTCACGGGCAGCATGCCGTGCCGCCACGACGTGACAATCGTCGAACACCGGGCAGCCTGAACCCAGGCAATTGTCAATGGTCGAGGTCACCCGGGGCCACAAGGGCGAGTCCTCGGGTAACTCATTGACTTCAGCAATATCGCCGGTCAACGTCCGGTCTGCCCATTGCCGCAGATGCCGAATATCGCCAGCGAGGTTTGGCGAGCCCGCCCCATCGGGGGCATCGGTAAACTGATGAAACCGATACAGACACAGGTAATTCGATCGGCCTTTCAGCAACTGAGCATCAACCGGTCGCCCCACAGCCTTGCCGATCATCGGCAAATCACGATGAAACAACTGATCCTGCAAAGTTTTTGTACCAGTCGAAATGACGACCCGCAATCCCGAATCAAGGGCAGGCAACAGGTACGCCAGTGTCTTCCCGGTACCGGTGCCCGCCTCGATAACCAGGTTGTGTCCGTCAGACAACGCCGCTGCAACATCCTGTGCCATGGACAGCTGCTCGGGCCTTGGACGAAAACTCTCAAGACAGGCAGCGAGCGGGCCATCCATGCCAAACAGGTCCGTCAGATTTGAATCTGAAATTGTTAGCATAAGTAAATCAAAATAATTATCATCAACTTACAGACTCAACTGAAGGTATAATTTAGCTTTGACAATCCGAAACCAATGCACCAACTTCGATGCTATTCCTGCACCATAGAGAACTCATCGATCCTGCAAACGGGCCAAATTCGAGCTGACCATCGACAGTGTATCTGTATAATACGCCTGCCTCTATTGAGGCTTCTGAAAATAAAACATACAAAAATCACAGGCACACCCTATTTTCAACTCAGAACACATGGAATGGTAAAAATACCGAGGAATGGAATGACAACCAGCAACGAATCACTTCAACAATGGGTCGACGAAGTCACCACGCTGACCAAACCCGACCAGGTCCACTGGTGTGATGGCAGCGAAGCGGAATACCAGGGACTGATCGAGCAGATGCTCGAAACGGGCGATCTGATCAAGCTCAATGAGAACCATAAAAATTGCTACCTGCATCGTTCAAATCCAAGCGATGTCGCACGAGTTGAGCAATTGACGTTCGTCTGTCCGGATAACGAGGAAGATGCCGGACCAAACAACAATTGGATGAAGCCTGCCGATGCACATGCGAAAATGGATGAGTTATTCGCCGGGTGCATGCAGGGCCGTACAATGTACGTCATCCCCTACTGCATGGGTCCGATTGATTCGCCTTATTCGCGCTGCGGTATCGAAATAACCGATAGTCCGTACGTCGTCGCAAACATGAAACTGATGACCCGAATGGGTACACCGGCGCTGAAACGTATCGAGAATGAAGACGCCTTCATTCGCGGTTTGCATTCGATCGGCGAACTCGATCCGGATCGACGTTTCATCATGCATTATCCCGAAGAACTGATGATTCAGAGTTTCGGTTCTGGTTATGGCGGTAACGCCCTGCTCGGAAAGAAATGTCATGCGCTGCGAATCGCCAGCTGGCAGGCACGCACTGAAGGCTGGCTGGCCGAACACATGCTCCTGGTCGAGATTGAAAACCCGGAGGGTGAAAAGCATTATGTGGCGGCCGCTTTCCCGTCAGCCTGCGGCAAGACCAATCTATCCATGCTCATCCCGCCCGAGTCTCATGTAGGATGGAAGGTGCGCACAATCGGTGATGATATCGCATGGATGCATCTCGATAAGGAGGGCCAACTGCGTGCGATCAATCCGGAATCAGGTTATTTCGGTGTGGTCCCGGGTACCAATGAGAACACCAATCGCAATGCTAACGACACGATCAAAAGCGACACGATCTTTACCAATGTTGCGGTCACCGCAGATAACGAACCCTGGTGGGAAGGCAAGACGACTGGCGAACCGGTAATCGACTGGAAAGGCAATCAGTATACGGGTGAGAATGGCCCGGCCGCACATCCGAACTCAAGATTCACGGTAGCGGCCACACAGAACCCGGCCTATTCGCCACTCGCCGATGATCCGGCCGGCGTGCCGATCAGCGCAATCATCTTCGGTGGCAGGCGACGGACCCTGGCCCCGCTCGTCTACCAGGCCAAAGACTGGAATCACGGTGTTCTTGTCGGCGCAAGCGTTGCATCAGAAACAACCGCAGCCGCAACCGGCGAGGTTGGTGTCATTCGCCGTGACCCAATGGCCATGAAGCCATTTTGTGGTTATAACTTTGGCGATTACTGGGAACACTGGCTGCAATTCAGCGAACGGTCAGACAAACTGCCGAAGGTGTTCCATGTTAACTGGTTTCGCCGGGACGAAGACGGCCGATTCCTGTGGCCCGGGTTCGGCGACAATTTGCGCGTCCTGCGCTGGATCATTGATCGCTGCGAAAATCGTGCCGATGCTCTAGAAACGCCTATCGGCTTTCTGCCTCGCGCTGAAGACCTCGATACCAACGGCCTCGATATGCAGGCAAATGACCTGAAAACGTTGCTCAGTATCGACGCAGAGGGCTGGTCCGACGAAATGCAATCGATCGGCGAATATCTTCAGGAATTCGGAAGTCATATACCCGAAAAACTCAATGCTGAGCATCGGAAGATTGTTGAATCGCTCGACTAAACCTGAGCGTTATAAAATCATAAAAAAGCGACCTTTACGGTCGTTTTTTTTATTCTGTTTTTGACCGTGGCTGCAGTCGCTTATACGGAAAGATTCAGAGGATCTGATACCGGATTGCGAGGGACGAACCTTTCGAGGCCACTTTACCCAGGCCGATGATGCCGCTGCCGGACAGTTCCATACTGTCACGGCGAATATAGAACTCTTCGCCATCCTCGCGCTGCACGAATGTACCGTTCGTGCTTTCATCAATCAGCATGAAACGATTCTTGCTGCACTCGATTCTGGCATGAACACGTGAAATCAACTTGCCCTTCACCACGACATGGTTCTCATCTGCCCGCCCCAGTGTCACATTGACCAGATCACCCTCGGCCAGGATAACCTCTTTGTCTCCGAAATAAAGATGCAGCTTATTTATTACCCGATCGGGCAATGCATCCATTTTAATCGACGGCAACATACTCGTCGCTTCTTCAGGTTGCCAGAGCACTTCAAATACGGCAACCTCATCGGACTGACCGCGCACGGTAGCAACATCGATTTGCCGAACCAGCGCACGCCACCCGCTGCCAAGTTGTTCGACAGTGACAGCCGTCGTAATGATCTGGCCGGCCTTTGCCTGGGAAGTCATACGGTTTGCCGTATGCACAGCCGCACCAAATATATCGCGATCCTCGACGACAACGGCACCATAGTGACTGCCTATACGTATCGAAACATGAGTGCTTTCTGCCGTCAGCGCATCATTGTTCGTGATGCGCTTTTGCATCTGACTGGCAGCATTCATCGCATCATCGGCCGAAGGGAAGGTTGACATCACCTCATCGCCCATCGTCTTGATCACAGAACCACCATATTGCTCGGTGGCTTCTTTCATGATCTCGACGCATTTTCGAACCGTCTCACGCGCGCCATCGTCTCCCAGCGCCTCGTACAGATGGGTACTGCCGACTACGTCAGCAAATAAAATCGTGACGTACGTTTCTTCTTTAACGCTGTCTACATTAGTCGCCATGAGCTTTGTTACATAATCCGACCGGTCTGATGATTATAAGCCAAAGTCCTGACGCGCTGCAGCGCCTTCGTCATCAGGCCACATGGTCTGCATTTACGGGCCTGACGATTGGGTCTATTTCTCTGCCACCAGGTATGCAATCCAGCCGGCATCGGCTTCACCGTGCTTTTCAGGCGTAAATACGCCGTCACCATCACCGTCTTCATCAGTTCCTTCCCAATAAACGGTGGGATTCCTGAAGCCGGTTTCGGCTAACATTTCAATGATTTCCGGCAGTGTCCACAACCTCCAGGTATATGAAAAGGCTCTTTTCATTTTTGAACCGTCAGGAAATTTAAAGTGGATATGACACTCCATCTCGCCGGTAATGGGACTATAACGCTTCTGATCCCAGATATACGTGAAGTTGTCGTATTTCGTCTTCTCCTTCATCTCCTCGAAGGCCTCGTAACCGCCAAAGGCATCGAGAAAAAAGATTCCGTCAGGCTTCAGCGAATCATAAATTGATCGAAAATACTGCTTCATCAGTTCGCGCTGCTGAAAAATGAAGTAGCTGAAGTTGAATGCGCCGATAGCGTCGACGAGTTCAGTCTCGACATCCAGAACGTTGGACTCGATCAGTGTAATGCGCTTTTTCTGCTCCTCATCGAGCCGGCTGACCCGATTGTCCCTGCCCCAGGCCAGGACTTCCGGATCCAGATCGACGCCGATCGAGGTATGCTTCGAACTCTGTCGCGCCCACTCACAGGCTGCACTGGCCGTACCGCAGAAATCTTCACGAAAGCTCAGTGCCGGACGTCCCCGGATCTGCATAAAAGTTTTTGCAATAAATTCACATTCTTCTTCGACACATTGAACAGACTCTTCGTAAAGCTCGTGTCGGTCCGCCAATTCAGCCATTGTCGGGGCCTTTTGCCCTATCGCACTCGGGATATCCTGTTTTCTTACCGCCATGTTCTGCATTAGTCCTTTTCAGTGGGTCAATGGCCTGTCGCTGGTCGACATTGCCGAATACCGTGCAGTGTCGCTCAAGACGGTCGATGCATTCAAGCTGCGATGTCAAAAATACGCAGAGAATCGATCAGGACTTCGGGACCGGCATCAAGCCTCTGCCCTTGTTCACTGATAAACCGCCGCCACAGCCGGGCTGCCGGCTGACCGGCAAACAATCCGAGCATATGCCGCGTGATGTGGTGTAGTCGCGCTCCACAAGCCAGCTGTCTTTCCGCGTAGCTCGCCATCTGCCTGACGATGTCATACCGCTCTGGCAGATGCCAACCGGCACAGGGTGCCGGGATATCGATTTGCGCCTGAAGTTCGGCAAGAAAATATGGATCGGCGTAGGCCTTGCGCCCGATCATGACGCCATCGACGGACTCAAGATGATGTCGCACTTCGCCAACACTTCCGATCCCTCCATTCAATACAATAGCAAGGTCCGGAAAATCACGTTTAAGCCGGTAAACAGTTGTATATTTTAATGGCGGTATGCTGCGATTCTGCCTGGGACTTAAACCTTCAAGAATCGCCTTGCGCGCATGGACAATAAAATAACAACAACCAGCGGCTGCAACAGCCTCAACAAAGGTTTGCAGGAATCCGTAATCATCGTGATCGTCAATACCGATTCGTGTCTTGACCGTGACCGGCACTTTGCAACTTGCCATCATTCCAGCCACGCAATCAGCAACACGCTTCGGTTCACTCATCAGACATGCACCAAATTGCCCGGACTGAACGCGGTCACTCGGACAACCTATATTCAGGTTAATCTCATCGTAGCCATAGCCAGAGGCAACATCGACTGCCGCCGCCAGTGTGCGAGGATCACTGCCACCGAGCTGCAAGGCGACCGGGTTTTCAGACGGGTCATAGGCCAGCAATCGATCAGGATCACCATGCAATAACGCCTGATCAACAACCATCTCGGTGTAAAGGCGCGTATCCGGACTCAATAACCGAAAGAAGTAACGGCAATGCCGGTCGGTCCAGTCCATCATCGGTGCAACCGAAACGCGGCTTTCGGCCTGTGTAACGCGGTTACCGTGTATCACAACTATTTATCGGCTGCATTCTAAATGCCATGGGCGGTTTCTTTGATCAGGAAACGTACTACGGCGCACAATGCTTCTTCGTGCGCCGCCCCGCCGGCGACTGATTCTTCATAAACAGTTACTTGTCGATGCGCGCTGGTGCCCCGTGCAAGAATCTTCCGCACACGGGCGACCTCGGCTACGCAATCGAGGGCAATGGCATCCTGCTCGACCAGTGACAACAATTCCTCTATCAGCTCAGTAAACGGCACCAATTGACCACGAGCCAGATCAAGCAGCGAATCATCCGTCCCGTAACGCATCGCACGCCACCGATTTTCGTATAACAGCATCGAGTTGTAGATTCGCCAGCGCTGATTCTTGAGTCGTAAACGATACAACATACGCAGCAAGCACATCGTCAGCGCAGTCAAAGCTATAGCATCATCGATATTGGTACAAACATCGAAAATGCGCGTCTCAAGTGTCGGGTATCGGGCGCTTGGACGAATATCCCACCAGATTTTTGTTGCATCTTCGAGCAGACCTGCGTTCACGAGGATGTCGACATGACGCTGATATTCCGCGTAGCTTTCAAAACGTTGTGGCAAACCGGTTCTGGGCAGCGCATCGAAAATCGTCAGCCGATAGGAGCGCAAACCCGTATTGAGGCTCTCCCAAAACGGTGAAGAAGCGCTCATCGCCAGCAGATGCGGCACAAAATAACGCAACTGGTTCATCAGGTCGATACGCAATTCGTCGTCTTCGATGCCGACATGCACATGCATTCCGCAGATCAGAAGGCGGCGTGCAGCAGCCTGCATTTCGGTCGTCAGATCACGATAACGTTCGACGGGTGTATGTTTTTGCTCCTGCCAGTGACCAAATGGATGTGTCGAAGCGGCTATCGGACTCAACCCCTCGCGTCTGGCCGCCTCTATGACGACACCGCGTAACCGGGTCAGGTCTGCGCGCGCCTCGCTGACCGACGCGCAGACCGTCGTGCCGACCTCGATCTGCGAGCGCAATAATTCCGGCGATACCTGGCTCGGGGTCAGTCGCTGACACTCGGTCATGATGGATGCCGGCGGGTCATTCACCAGTGCCATGGTGTCACGATCGACAAGCAGATATTCTTCCTCGATACCAACCGTAAATGCAGGTTCCCTCGGCGTTATCATTCATGATCTCCGACAACGAGCTGTGAATTGTTCGTCAGGTCGTCCAGTGTTCGTAAAGGCCGGGCCCGGACAAGATCGGTGTCAGGGCCTCCGACAAGATATCACCCCAGTACGCGACACCTTCAGGCGTTGTGATCAGATCCTGGCGAATTTCCACGGATACATGTGCCAGACCTTCGGCTTCAGCATGATGATCAATCGTAAAATCATGCGGGTGCTTGCCCGAGTACGGCTCATTATCTCCAACGATGACCCCGTCGACCCTGTTTAATGCATCAATTAACGGCATAGGAATACGTGGATCCTTGTCCCATAGCACACCAATGTGCCACGGTCTCGTAAAATTATCGAACGTTGGGGTAAAACTGTGTATCGCAATCATTGCCGGTACCCTGTCGGCGGCCTCGAGATCAGTCAGATTTTCCCTGACGGCCTGGTGGTAAGGCCAGTACAACGCATCGGCACGGGCTTTCCTTCCGGCATGATCCAGCGTCTGATTACCCGGCACCATGATGTGCTCCAGGCACAAGGGGAATGCGCTCGGATCCGTCAAAGCACGGTTGCAATCAACGACCAGCCTGGAATATGTCGTCAAAACAGCCGGCAATCCGAGCCTGCCACTCAAATGACGAACGACATCCGCAGCGCCGATATCGATTGCGAAATGGGTATCCAGATCAGCCTGCGAAATACCCAGCCCGCAGAGACTGGCCGGTATACGGTTGGTCGCATGATCACACACCAGCAAGGCCGGGTACGCAGGGTCCACTGCCAACATTTCAGTAGGTCCCGGTTCATCGGAACTGATTAATGGTATCTTGCCGGTCATCCCTGCCTTATTTTCGAATTGTGACGCTTCGGATAATCGGCGTCGACATCCGGATAGTCTCGCGCCGTGAACGGGACAGGTCAAGATTTTGATGTGCATTTCTATAGCCATCAATCTGACATAACATCCAACTTATGCCCGCGACGAAACCCTTTCTTTCGTTTAACCTTGGCCCGATATTCATGATCAACCATTTACCAGGATTAATTCCCAAATGACCAAGCACTCAATACTCGTCACCGGTGGCGCCGGGTACATCGGCAGCCATGTCGTCCGACAACTCGGCGAAGCCGGAGAAAACATCGTCGTCCTCGACAATCTCAGCACCGGTTTTCGATCCGCAGTGCTCTATGGAGAACTGGTTGTCGGTGAAACAGGTGATCGCGAACTGGTCTCGCGCATTATCAATGATTACTCCGTCGATACCATCATGCACTTTGCCGCACATACCATCGTACCAGAGTCGGTCGAATTACCGCTCAAATACTATGGCAATAACACGTGCTCAAGCCATAACTTGCTCGAATGTGCGTTGGAGGCCAACGTGCGGCATTTTGTATTTTCATCGACAGCTGCGGTCTACGGCAATCATACGACCGGCATTTGTCGCGAAGACTCGCCGACCGCACCGATCAATCCCTACGGAACATCGAAACTGATGACCGAGTGGATGCTCAGAGATGCCGCCGCCGTAAATGACCTGACTTACGTCGCCCTGCGTTATTTCAACGTCGCCGGCAGCGACCCCGAGTGCCGCATCGGCCAATCAACGAAACTGGCCACGCTGCTCACCAAGGTTGCCTGTGAAGTGGCTGTCGGAAAACGTGACAAAATCAGGATCTTTGGCACGGATTACGATACACCGGACGGTACCGGGGTCCGTGATTATATACATGTCGAAGATCTCGCCCGGGCACACCTTGACTCACTGGCTTACTTGCGCAACGGCGGCAAATCGGATGTCATGAACTGCGGTTATGGACACGGATTCAGCGTACGTGAAGTCGTAGCTGCCGTTGAAAAGGCGCACGGTGCACAACTTGAGATCACTGAAGCTCCGCGCCGCGCCGGAGACCCGGGCATCCTGATCTCCGAATGCGAACACATCAAGGAAACGCTGAACTGGCAACCACGCTATGACGATCTCGATACGATTGCCTCAAGCGCACTGAACTGGGAAAAGCGCCTGGCTCGTCATCCGGCCGAATGATCGCCCCCGGTATCCGGCTGACCGGAGTTGCGATCTCTAACGCTGAGCCTGAATATCGTACTTCTCAAGCAGGTCATACAACGTCGGACGTGTAATTCCGAGCATCTTAGCCGCACGCGAAATATTACCGGTCGAATACACGAGCGCCCGCCTGATCGCCCGACTCTCGGCTCGTCGACGAACTTCGCGAAGATTCAGATCCGGTCCCGCGGTGTCGACATCGGATAAACCCAGATCGGCAGCCGTTACCTGCTTGCCCTCGGCCATGATCACGGCCCCCATGATCTTGTTCTCCATCTCCCGGACGTTGCCGGGCCAGGCGTGATTCTGAATGGCGCTCTGGGCATCCTGACTGAAACCCTTAATTGGCCGCCCCTGCTTCTCGGCCTCACGTTCCAGCAATGTGCGAGCCAGTATGAGCCGGCAGCCTTCCCGTTCGCGCAGCGGCGGAATTTCTATCGTGATTTCACTGACCCGGTAATAGAGGTCTTCCCGAAACAGGCCTTCCCTGATCGCAGCTTTCGGGTCCCGATTTGTCGCACATATAATCCGCACATCGACCGGTATCTCCTCTCGACCGCCGACTCGCTCGATGACCCGTTCCTGCAAAAAGCGCAACAACTTGGCCTGCAGGGCCATCGGCATATCGCCGATCTCATCGAGAAACAATGTGCCACCATCAGCGAGCTCTACCTTGCCCTGAGTCTGTTTAGCGGCTCCCGTAAACGCACCTCGCTCATAGCCGAATAACTCGCTCTCAAGCAAATTCTCCGGGATTGCTGCACAGTTGATAGCAACAAATCGCTTGTCAGCCCGCGGACTCAGTGAATGAAGTGCCCGTGCCAGTAACTCTTTACCCGTTCCACTTTCTCCCAACAGCAAAGAAGTTGCGTTGGTCGGTGCCACTTTCTCGATGATGCGGCAGACTTGCAGCATCTTTTCGCTGGCGGCGACGATACCGTCGAGAGGCGACGAACTCTGGTGACGCAGCAGTCTCTGATTCTCCTGCTCCAGTTCAAAAATCTGGTAGGCCCGATTGACGATCAACTGCAACGCTTCGGTCTCGACCGGCTTTTGGTAAAAATCGTAAGCACCGAGACCGACCGCCTTCACGGCATTTTCCTGATCGCCATGCCCTGTTACAACGATCACCTTGGTCGCCGGCGACAGCGCCAGAGTTTCCTCAAGTGTTGCAAGCCCTTCACTGATGCCCTCTGCATCCGGTGGCAACCCCAGGTCCTGTAATACAACCGGTGGTTCATAGCGGCGCAGTTGCGCGAGCGCCGACTCACGATCCTCGGCAACGAGAACTTCGTAGTCCTCGAAGCACCAGCGCAACTGGCTCTGCAGCCCGGGGTCATCTTCAACGACAAGTAATCTTTTTTGCGGTTCTGTCACGTCCATTCTCTAACCGGCATTAGCAATCGCCGTCAACCTGTATTCAGGCCTCTATTGATAACCTTACGCCGTTATGGCCGGGTCGGTTAATCATAACACCGGGCTTATCTGATGATTGGCAAATGGATCACAACCCCTGTGCCGCGATCCGGTTCCGATTCAACCTCGAGGCTGCCGCCGGAATCGACGACGAAGGTCCGGGCCTGGTAAGCGCCAATCCCCATACCCTTACTGCCCTTAGTGCTGTCAAAAGGTCGGAACAGACGATTGCGAATAAACTCTCCCGGCATGCCGCAACCGTCATCTTCAATACGAATGATGGCAGTATCTTTGTCGCGGGTGAGCTTTATCGTGACACTGCCTTGCGCTGATGTGGCCTCCTGCGCATTGCGAATGAGGTGACCAATGACGGCTGTAAATCGTTCCCGATCGATAGTGGCCGCCAATCCTTCACCATCGTTTTCAAATTTCGGTTCAGGCTTTCGATTTTCTGCATTTTCTATCGCATCCAGCAACGCATCACTCAGCGCGACCCGCTCGGTCGGTCCGGTCGTATCGCCGCTCTGCAACTGACGCAACAATTTGTTCATGCGCGCAACCGAATTCTCGATGGTCGCCATCGCATCTTTGAAAAAGGCCGGGTTATCCTTGTGCTTTGCCGCGTTCTTGACCATGAGCGACTGCTGTGCAATCAGGTTCTTCAGGTCGTGCATGACGAATGCCGTCAAGCGATTAAATGCCTCAAACTGCTGCGCTTCGGCAAGCTGCCTGTCGCCCTCGTACTGCGCAAGGTGCGCCGCGACCTGACGACCGGCGGTCCTGAGTAAGTCGATTTCCTCAAACGTCAGTCGAAATGCGGAGCTTGACTGGAACAGAACAATATACCCAAGCAATTCCTCGTTACTGATCAGGGGCACAACCAGCAACCCGTCGGGGAGTTGCTCGGTCCACCATGGACGACGCAGACCCTCATACAATTCGGGATCGCGGTCGAGTTCTGCCGTATCGAGTATCCACTGCCGCTCACACATAAAACGCAGTGCCGGCTCGTCTTGCTGAACTTCGATTTCGGGCCATGTCCGCGTATTCCAGCTCGCCGTACACCGATAGGGTTCCTGAGCGGTACTGCGCCACCACAAAAGTCCCGCTGGCGCACCGACGATCTGTGCAACCGCTTTGATCGCCCGCTCCGGCAAAGGCACACGCTGCTCAGGGGATGCAAGCGTATCGATCAGTCGCAGCCATTCCTCACGGTAATCAAACCGGAAGGGCAGAAAATGCTTGCTGATGAAGACCCGCAATCGAGCACTGAGGTTCTCCGAAAACATGAGCAAAGCAATGGGTACGCCGGCCAATGCGATCAGCAGGCCTGCCAGGGGCTGCACGTTCGATTCGTGCATGGTGCGGGCCAGTGGCGTCAGAGCCAGCAATACAACCAGCACGAGGAGCATTGGCAATAGCCGCGGCAAATACGCTCTCGCCTGTGGCGAAACGAAAATTTCCAAAGACCATTGAGGCCGACGCCGTACGGCGTAGAGAAGGATCAGACCGGCACCACTGACCGCAATAATGCGCACGCCAAGCAGTGTCGAAGGCGCTGAACCGGCCAGCGTCGCAACGCCAAGTAACAAGGCTTGCGCACCACCAATCGCACCGCCCGCCGTGGCCATCAAGTGCAGCGTTACTCTATTCTCTACTGGCGCATCACGATTCAATTGCGCCGACAGGCCAAAACACATCAGTGCCACGCCAAGCCCGATAATATGGTAATAACTCGCCGCCCGTTCGCTACCGTCGCCGAGATATACAAACCATGTAACAACAGCCCCCGACAACAACACCATGGCTCAGAACAGGTAAAGACCGCGACGGACA
>CAYNMF010000007.1:0-40973 GCA_964398325.1 uncultured Chromatiaceae bacterium
CGTCGCTCTACCGTTCTAGGTCTGCGGTGAGCGGTTCGTCTAACCATCATTACGCCAGGACGTCGCACCAGTGGAAGGCCGAGTAGCCTATCGACAGCAGAATCGGCCTGTTTTGACGGCGAGCCAGCTCCAGTGCCTTGTCACCCCAGGGGTGCCAATCGACCGGGTTGTCTGCGTGCTGGAGCAGGTAGGGGCTTGTTTCATTCTTCAGTGCGTTCATCGGCAGTGTGGTTATGTTTGGGTAAAAATCTTTCCAGAATCAGGTCAGACAGGATATTCTTTACGGGGTTCGGTTGCCGAACTTTTTTCATATCGAGAGAATAAAAATTTTGCAATATCCTGATTTTGATCCGATTGCCCTGCAGCTGGGCCCGGTTGCGATTCACTGGTACGGTTTGATGTACCTGGTTGGGTTTGCGACAGCCTGGTATCTGCTGCACCGTCGCGCCGGTCAGCCCGGCTCAGTCGTGCCGGTCGACAAGGTCGATGACCTGCTGTTTTATGGGGCTGTCGGTGTGATTGTCGGCGGTCGGCTCGGTTACATGCTGTTCTATAACTTCGGTCAGGTTCTCGAAGATCCGTTGAGCTTGCTCAGGGTCTGGCAGGGCGGCATGTCGTTCCATGGCGGCTTCCTCGGTGTTGCAGTTGCCACGTGGCTTTTTGCCCGCAAGCTCGACTGCTCGTGGTGGCAGATTAACGATTTCGTCGCACCGGTGGCGCCTCTCGGATTGGGAGCCGGACGCATCGGTAATTTCATAAATGGTGAATTGTGGGGGAGGCCCGGCGATGTGCCGTGGGCGATGCAGATCGATTGCACGAACCCGCGCTTTTTCGACCTGTGCTTCGAGCAATTGAAACTACCGCCCGGTACGTTGACGACACCGCCGCTGCACCCGTCGCCCCTGTACGAGGCTGCACTAGAGGGGTTTGTTTTATTCGCTATATTGTGGATTTTCTCGTCAAAGCCGCGTCCTTCGGGGGCCGTGACAGGTTTGTTTCTTCTCGGCTACGGGCTGTCACGATCCGCTGTCGAAATGGTGCGAATGCCTGATTCTCAAATAGATTATCTCGCGTTCGGCTGGGTTACGATGGGACACGTGTTAACCCTTCCGATGATCATCGGTGGCGTACTATTATTATGGCTGACGTATCGCCGTCGATCCGGGGCCTGATCGGGTTGTTTTATATTGAATTGATGGGGGAGTAAGGGAACTTGCGGCAATATCTTGACCTGATGCAACGCGTGCTGGATGGCGGCGCACAAAAGAATGACCGGACCGGAACCGGCACGCTGAGTGTATTCGGCCATCAAATGCGTTTTGATTTGAGCGGCGGATTTCCACTGGTCACAACGAAGAAAATCCATACGCGCTCGATCATCCATGAATTGTTGTGGTTTCTGAAAGGCGACACGAATATCGCTTATCTGAACGAGAATAACGTGACAATCTGGGATGAATGGGCCGGTCCCAACGGCGACCTTGGTCCGGTCTATGGCGCACAATGGCGCTCATGGCCCACTCCGACGGGTGAAGTGGTTGACCAGATCAGCCAGGTTGTCGATGCGCTGAGGCGTGATCCCGATTCGCGCCGGATTATCGTGAGCGCCTGGAATGTCGCAGAACTTAACCGGATGGCATTGGCGCCGTGTCATTGCCTGTTCCAGTTCCATGTGGCCGACGGCTATCTGTCGTGTCAGTTGTATCAACGTAGTGCGGATATTTTTCTTGGTGTGCCGTTTAATATTGCGTCCTATGCATTGTTGACGCATATGGTTGCGCAACAGACCGATCTGAAAGTCGGCGATTTCATCTGGACGGGCGGCGACTGCCACTTGTACCTGAATCATCTCGACCAGGCCCGCGAGCAACTCAAACGTGAACCGCTGCAATTACCACGACTGGCATTGCAGCGCCGTCCGGTTGATTTATTCGACTATTCTTTTGCTGACATCGAGATCGTTGGGTATGAGTCGCATCCGCATATCAAGGCTGCGGTTGCGATTTAGTGGGGGTTCTTTCTTGGCGCTTTCCCTGGGCGGTTTTTTCCAGCCTTTATGGGTCGGAAACGCGCCTGAGTTCTCTCAGCTCTATTTGAGTGGGGGGAGAGGCGCTGAATGTTTCCGACCCATAAAGCCTGGAAAAAACCTGAACAGTCCCGTGGCGCCCGATTGATTGTTATCCCTGTGTCATCCAGTTACCGGGCCGCTTCGCATTTATCACTGTCCGCCTGCGTACCCCGAACACGTCCAAGGTCTTTTCCGTCACCGGTCCGCTCGGAGACCGTGGGCCGCCATGGACGGCGGCCCCGAGCCCACATGGATGTGTTCACGGCGTGTCTCCGAGCGGACCGGTGACGGAAAAGACCGCCCAGGGAAAGCGCCAAGAAAAAACCACAACAAAGCTCCCTACCAGCAAGAGAAGCTGATAAACACTCCCCCTAAACCGCTGCAACACTAATGATCTTGACCGGCCCATCAACCCGCACGGCCGTCAATTCGCGTCCCCAGACGCAGCCGGTATCGATCATCAGTACGTCTGGTCTCAGCAACAGGCCGAGCGCCGACCAGTGACCGCAGACGATGCGCACTGATTGGCTGGCCCGATCGGGCATGTCGAACCATGGTGTGAGTGGTGTCGTGGTTTCACCGGGCGGTCCCTTCTGCACAAAATCCAGTGTCCCGTCCGGGTGGCAGAAACGGATTCGGGTCAGACAGTTGAGGATGAATCTCAGTCGTTCGATGCCGGTCAGTTCTGTTGACCAACGGGCGGGTTCATCACCGTACATTGTGCGGAAAAATGCTGTGTAGTCTTCACTACGCAGAGTTTGCTCGACTTCGTGGGCCAGTTTTACAGTAGTCAGCGGATCCCAGGTCGGAGCGATTCCGGCATGGACCATCAGGGTGTTCAGATCGGGTCGGTAGAGTGCAAGTGGCCGATGTCGCAGCCAGTGCAGTAGTTCGTCGGCATCATCGGCAGCGAGAATCGGGCGAAGCAGGTCATCTACCCGGTCAGGGTGTTCGCGAGCTGCAAGCAGGTGCAGATCGTGGTTGCCTAGTACAACGGTGGATGAATCTTCCAGTCCACGCACAAATCGCAACACATCGAGTGAACGTGGACCGCGGTTGACGAGATCGCCGACAAACCACAGTTCGTCACGACTCGGGTCGAACCTGAGTCTGTCAATGAGGCGATTGAGCTCCTCGTAGCAGCCCTGAATATCGCCGATTGCGTAAATGGCCATTAATTGAGTATGCCGGGAACAGCAAGTCTGAAGATGGGGATTGACGCCGAGAATGGCTCACCGTCGCCGTCCACCATGCCATAACTGCCTTCCATCGTGCCGACCGGCGTCTCGATGATAGACAAGCTTGAATAGCGGTGGTATTCACCAGGTCTGATGCGAGGTTGTTCTCCGACGACCCCGTCGCCCCGAACTTCCCTGACCTTACCGCTCGCATCCGTGATCAGCCAGCGCCGGGTCAGCAGTTGTACCGGAAGTTTGCCGGTATTGCGGATCGTGATGGTGTAGGCAAATACATATCGCTTATCTTCAGTATTTGATTGATCCGCAAGGTAATTTGCCTCGACACCAATCTGGATGGATTGTGTGCTCATGCCTGATCTTAACCCGTGTAGCGTTGTCTATAGCGTAGTGGCGTACAAGTTGCCGAGCGTAATGAATTCTTCGACGGTCAATCGTTCGGCACGGATCCCCGGATCAATGCCGACAGATTCGATTTCGTCGGCAGTCAGCAGTTCACCCAGCGCGTTGCTCAGTTGTTTGCGGCGTTGGCCGAAGGCGTGTTTGACAAGGCGGTCGAAAGCATCTGGCCGGTTGATTCGTTTTCGCTTCGACGCGTCAGGACGCAGACAGATAAGGGACGAGTCGACGCGGGGCGGCGGTGTAAATGAGCCGGGCTTGATGTGGAACAGTGTTTCGATTTCACACCTCGCTGCTATCGCGACGCCAAGACGCCCGTAGGTTCGGCTACCGGGTCGTGCCGCAATACGTTGTGCCACTTCTTTTTGCAGCATGACGTGAATATCAGCAAATAATTCATCATAGCCGAGAATATGAAATAGCAGCGGTGTCGAGATGTTGTAGGGCAGGTTGCCGGCCAGCCGTAATGGAGCGTTTTTCGGTTGCAGCGTGGCAAAGTCAAAGTTGAGCGCGTCAGCCTGGTGGACCACCAGTTTCGACGACGCGATTATGCCCGGAAGAGCGGCAGCAAGGTCGCGATCAATCTCGATGGCATCCAGGGATTCAACAGATTTGATCAGCAACCGTGTCATCGCACCACGCCCGGGGCCGATTTCGACGAAATGTTGACCGGGTTCCGGATGAATCGCCCTGATGATCTTGTCGAGAATGTTCCGATCATGCAAAAAGTGCTGGCCAAATCGCTTGCGCGGATGGTTGCTGTTCATAACCGGTCGGAATTCATCGAGAGACTCTGGCCGATATCTCTATGGCCAGGGCAAGCGCCGCGCGCATGCTGCCGGGATCGGCAAGCCCGGTGCCGGCCAGCGCCAGCGCCGTACCATGATCGACAGAGGTGCGAATGATGGGTAAACCAAGCGTGACGTTGACGGCATTACCGAAGCCCTGGTTTTTCAGAACCGGCAGGCCCTGATCGTGGTACATCGCCAGTATGGCATCGGCCTGCGACAGGTGTATCGGAGTAAATGCTGTGTCGGCCGGCAACGGGCCGACCGGCTGGTATCCGGCGGCGGTCAGTTCGGTGAGCGCCGGTTTGATGATCTCGATTTCTTCTTTTCCGAGGTGTCCTGCTTCACCGGCATGCGGATTCAGGCCGAGTACGATGATGCGAGGAGATTCGACACCAAAACGATCCGCAAGGCCATTGTGCAATAGCCTGAAGACGTGCTGAATCCGCTCACCTGTGATTGCTGCCGGGACATCCTTCAAAGCCAGGTGTGTCGTCACAAGCGCGACACGCAGCGTGTCGGCGACAAGCAACATAACCGGTTGTGGACTGTCGGTTCGATCGGCTAGAAACTCTGTATGGCCCGAGAACGGGATGTGGGCATCATTGATGACCCCCTTGTTGACCGGGGCAGTGACCATGGCCGAAAATTCACCACGCTGGCATCCATCGCAGGCGCGGCTCAGGGTGGCGATGACATATTCGGCATTTGCCGGATCAAGTCGGGTCGTTTCGCACGGTGCGCGCAGTGTTTCATTGGCGACGATCAGTTGACCGGGCGGGCTCTGGGTTGCTGGCGCCTGCGCGTCATAGGCAAGAAGCCTGATTTTTTTTCCGAGTAGCCTGGCCCGATCCGCGATCAGGTCCGGGTCCGCAATGACGACCAGTTCGACCGGCCACGCCTGCTCGGCGAGTGCGATGACTACGTCCGGTCCGATACCGGACGGTTCGCCGGCTGTAATTGCTATGCGTGCAGGTGGAGATTTCACGGCAGATCAGAATGCCGTCCGGATGGCATTGAGGTTAGAGTTTGTATTCAACGAACGCCTGATCACGCAGACGCCTTGCCCATAATTCGGTTTCTTCTTCGAGTTTGCTATTGCGGATGGCCATGATCGCTTCTCGTCGCTCAACTTCTTCAGTCATATCCTGCACGCGGCGGTCGAGTACCTGGACGATATGCCAGCCGAAGGGTGATTTGAAAGGCTCACTGATTTTGTCTATGTCGAGTGCATCGCAGGCAGCCTGAAATTCCGGTACAAAAATGCCCGGCCCGTTCCAGCCGAGATCGCCACCGTTCACGGCCGAGCCCGGATCCTCTGACATGACGGTTGCGACGGCTGCAAAATCATCGCCTTCTTCGACCTGTAGGCGGATTTCCTGCAGTTTCTGTCGCACCGCATCATCATCGAGTACCTCATTTGTCTTGATCAGGATGTGACGTACATGTGTCTGGTTTTGCATGACCGGGTCCGTGCCGCGCCGCTCGTCGAGCCGGACGAGGTGAAAGCCGCTGGCGCTGCGCGCCGGTTCGCTGATTTGCCCGGGTTTGAGTCCCGGCACTAGAGCGGCAAAAAGTGTCGGCAGTTCATTGCCGTGCCGCCAACCCAGATCTCCGCCCTTTAGCGCATCTTGTGCATCGGAAGTCTCGATCGCGAGATCATAAAATGACTCACCGTTACGCGCTCGCTTGAGGATCAGCAATGTCTTTTGCTCCGCAGCAGCTATATCCTCCGCCGAGGCTTCGGTTGGAACCGAAACAAGAATATGGGAAAGTCTGAACTCCTCATTTTGGGCTGCATGACCGGCTTGCCGGTCCATGTATTCGTCGAGTTCGCGTGGCGAGACGTTAATTCGCGCGATGACGTCGCGCTGGCGTAATTGATCGGTTGCGAGTTGTTCGCGCATCTCGTTGCGAAAACTGGAGTATTCAATACCCTGTCCGGCAAGCAATGCCGGCAGTTCCGATAATGTCGTACCGTTGCGCCCGGCGATATTAGTCAAAGCGAGGTTCAGGGCTTCATCAGAAATTCGGATTCCAAGGCGCTCGGCCTTCTGTAACTGGATGCGTTTGGTGATCAGTCGTTCGAGAACTTGCGGTGCAAGCGTGCTGGTCGGCGGGAGCTGTGTGCCTTGTGCCTTCAGTCGTTCGAGAATTCGTGCCATTTCCAGGTCAACCTCGCTCTTGAGCACGATACCATCGTTAACGATTGCAGCGATGCCGTCGAGCAGTTCGCCCGTGCTGCTGAGGTCCAGCGTCTGTGCGAACAATGATGCCGAATGAAGTAAACAGACGGCCAATAGAAAATGGCGTAAACGAAACATCGATAAGCTCTATAATTTCTGTGGAGGATAACCAGCCTGCTAGCAGCCTGCTAGTAATAGTCAAGAATACCACGGTCTAGCCAGCGGTCGGCGGCACTGGTGTTGTTACCGAGGCCCTTGAGTTGGAGCTGAATGGCAAATGAAGTGTCGGACTCGCCGGTGCGGTTCGTCAAACTGCGGCGCAGGATGCCGCGAATCGACCAGCAGCAGGTGTCATACTCGATGCCGGCAAATCGTTCCAGTGCCTTTTGGTCGAGAATCGAATAATCGTAGCGCCCGACGACATGCCAGTGCCTGGTAATGGGCCAGGCGCCGGATACGTCGATTTCCTCAAGCGAGTTATCGCGAAACCGGTATGATACGTTTGCCAGCTTTAAATCACTGGCACGATAATTCAAACGGGCTTCTGCTTTTTTCGATTTCTTTGAGTCGGTGTTGTACTGGTAGCCAAGCTGCATGCGCCAGTTTTTGTAGAACTTCATGCCGAATTCAAACAGGTAATCGGAGGTACTGCTGTCGCTTGGCAGGCTTTCCGGTAGTGTGACGTCAAGGTTATTGAGATACACGATCTGGCCGATGGTTGCGCTCATGAATTCATCACCGTCGTTCGCATCGATCAATCTTGTTGTTACGCCCAGGCTAAGTTGGTTCGTGTCGCCGAGTCGGTCATGGCCGACAAAACGGTTTTTCCTGAATAGCTGGACGACGTTGAGATCCGGTTCGATCGTATCGAATACCGGCAGATCCGTTTGATTGTCAAATGGTATATATGTGTAGAGTATCCGCGGTTCAAGAGTTTGCAGCCAGCCGCGTTTGTGTGTCAGCCGTTCGAGGACCGTGTGTGCATCAACGCTGTATATGGGGACCGCACGGTTGGGACTTTTGTCCACGCCGGGTGCAGTATCGTCCAGTTGATAGCTCGTGTAATCAAAGGCAACTGCGGGTTTAAACTCAAAATGACGCCAATGCCGCGGCATCGAAATAGCCGGCTGGATATATTCACGTAAGCCCGTCACACCGACATGGTTATCAAAATATGCTATTTCCGTATTGAGCGTATATTCCAATCCGAGCCAGCCATGCGGGTCGTATCCGCGGACGGCCAGTTTCGGCACGGTTCGGTAGGGTAAGTCGATTTCGGCAATGGTATCGTCGATCGTCTGGTAATCCTCGAATCGTAACAGTGCAGACCAGTTGTCATTAAAAAATTCAAGTTCGGCGCGCCGCTGCAGATGCGTTTGACTGGTGCTGCCCAGTCCGGATGTCAGGTCTTCGAAATAAGCGGAGTCCGAAACTTGAATCCCGTTGAACCGTGCCTGCCAGTTACGCGTGAAGTTTGTTTTATGTTGCAATGCGATCAGGGCGCGATGCTGGTTAGCAACGGAGTCTTCTGGCAAAAGCTCGCCGGTCAGGATGCCGTCATTTCGGTTCGTCAGGTAGCGAAATTCTGAAACCAGCTGGAATCCGCGTTTTGACATATAGCGGGGCGTAATTGTTGCATCGTACTGTGGTGCGATGTTCCAGTAATATGGAATTTCGAGGTCGACCCCGCGTTGCTGGCTTGAGCCAATCTTTGGAATCAGCCAGCCTGTTTTGCGCTCGTTTGTTACCGGATAAGAAATGTAAGGAAGATAGAGGAAAGGGATGCCCTTGAACTCAATCTGTGCATTTTTTGCGGTACCGATACCGAGTTTCTGGTCAATATGAATGGAGCTTGCCTTAAGCTTCCACCCATTATTGCCTTCAGGGCACGATGTGTAGCTGGTTTTCTTCAGATGCAGCTGGCCATTTTTATCGGCCTTGATGAACTTGCTTT
Organism: uncultured Chromatiaceae bacterium; assembly: GCA_964398325.1. GTDB lineage: Bacteria > Pseudomonadota > Gammaproteobacteria > Steroidobacterales > SMWD01. The sequence goes on from CAYNMF010000007.1 coordinate 8,592, forward strand.
TGCCGCGCGCGGGAATAGACCATAGCTCAAATTCTGCTCCATCGAAGCTGAGTTCCTGTGAGTTCTGATTCAGTTCAGCGTGGTCTGCACTTACCCGGGTTTGCGGGTCTCGAAACTCGACCTGACCCTCGACGGAGAACACGCTGCTTTCGCGGTCATATTTGGCATCCTGCGCGGTCAGCAACCGGTCTCCGCTGACCAGGGAGATGTTATCGCTGAAGAAGGCATCACCATTTAGCTTCAATTTGGCATTGCCGCTGAAAATCTCCAGCTTGTCTTCCGGCACATCGTTGGCCGGCAGCACCAGCGGCAGTGGAGCGGGGACCCGGCAAGTGCCCCAGTTTGGTGCATCGCTCTGGCCATCCGGCGAGCTTTCTTTGGCGGACACATTGCCCGACGCGACTGACAGGCACACAAGAAGGGGCAGTAAGAATTTTCGCAACTGGGTTTACCGGACACGCGAGGGCGCAAGAAGCGGTGATTATAGGAAAAATGTCGGCAGAATAATTTTTTTAACCAATATTTTGCATATTTTGTTTTCGTTGGGTGTGGATTCCATTACGGAAGATTTTCCTTACACTACGGAGGATGAAAGCGATGATTCTTGCTGCCGGCCGGGGCCAACGCATGCGTCCTCTTACTGATGAGGTACCCAAGCCTCTGCTGCCGGTTCACGGCAAGCCGCTGATCGAGTATCACATTGAGGCACTTGTACGTGGCGGGATTCGCGATATCGTCATCAATCTGGCCTGGCGGGGTGGTCAAATACGTGATTGGATCGGTGATGGAGCAAGATATGGTATTAATATAACATATAGCGACGAAGGGGCCGGGGCACTTGAAACCGGGGGCGGTATTTTCCGTGCTTTGCCGCTGCTCGGCGATGCGCCGTTCTGGCTCATCAATGGTGATATTTTCAGTGCTTATGACTACAGCGTGCGGGGCCTGTCTGACGGGATGCTCGGCCATCTCGTCATGGTAGCGAATCCGCGGCACAACATGGCCGGCGATTTTTCGCTGGTGGCCGGTAAGGTAACCCGGCGAGCCACGCGGACGCTGACTTATTCAGGGATGGCTGTGCTGAATCCGGGCTTATTTGCCGGTGCCGCAGACGGTAAATTTCCACTTGCACCGTTACTGGATGCGGCGATTGAGCGTGGAGCGTTGTCGGGCGAGTGCTTTGAAGGGCGCTGGGTTGATGTGGGGACTCCGGAGCGGCTGGCTGATTTAGAGCAGCTGTTACAGGGGTAGAAGTGATGTTGGGCCTGTTCTGTCAGGAGCATTGAAAAAACCACGAATCGTGGCCGAAACTGTTCCTACTTTTCTGAAGCCACCAATTGCTGTAACCGAACACCAAGATCATCGGCAACCAGGTTCAGGTCGGCAGGGCCGCCGAGGGAGGCCAGTTGCGTCATCTGCAGGTCTTTGAACCCGCATGGGTTGATTCTCGCGAAGGGTGAAAGGTCCATATCAATGTTCAGCGCGAGGCCGTGGTAGCTGCAGCCGCGGCGGACCCGCAGTCCGATGCTTGCGAGCTTCGCTTCACCGACATACACGCCGGGGGCGTCGCGCCGGTTGCGTGCCTCGATGCCGTATTCGGCCACGGTATCGATGACAGCATTTTCCAATGTCGATACGAGATCTCGGATCGTCAAGTTGGCTCGTTTGAGATCGACCAGTGTATAAGCGACAAGTTGACCCGGGCCATGGTAGGTGACCTGTCCGCCGCGATCGACCTGAACGACGGGGATGTCGCCGGGCGCCAGCACGTGGCTGCGATCTGCGGCCAGCCCCAGCGTGAAGATCGGTGTATGTTCTAGGAGCCATATTTCATCAGGGGTATCGGGTGTTCGGTGATCCGTAAATTCGGTCATTGAAGCCAGGGTTGATTGGTAGTTGACCAGGCCGAGTTTTTGTATGTGGGGCATGTCACAAAACGTACAGAATTTGCTCGCTGGCTGTCAGGTTCCGATAGATGCGATCGAGGTGTTCCTGATCGCGTGCATCGACGGTGACTGTAACGGACAGATAGTTGCCGTTTTTACTGGGCCGGACAGAAATATCGTCGGCGTCGATGTCATCGACATGTGCACTGACGATCTGCAGCACATGTGCCTCGAATTCTGACTGATCGCGGCCCATGATCTTGATCGGAAACCGGCATGGAAATTCGATCAGGCTTTCCCGATCAGTCATCTGGCCACGCCTCATATAAACTTCGCACGGCGGCCCAGACCGGGCCCGGCTGTCCGTCACCGATGGTCTGCCCATCGATGCGCACAACGGGCGCGATGTCTTTTGACGCGCTGGTCAGCCAGACTTCGTCAGCGGCCAGCAGACGCTCGATCGTCACACGTTCTTCATGGCATGCATAGCCTGCATTCAGGGCAATCATGATGACCTGATCCGTCGTGGTGCCGGGCAGCACTTCTGTGCCGTGCGGTCTGCGTACGAGAATCCGGTTCTCCACGATGATGACCGAACTGACGGCGCCTTCAGTAACGTAACCATCGTCAATCAGGATCGCATCGGTCGCCCCGGCCTCGGCCGCTTTTTGCTGGGCAAGAATGTTGGGAAGCAATGCTGTCGACTTGATATCGCAGCGGCCCCAGCGTTCGTCCGGCAGCGTAATTGCCCGGATGCCTTCAGTGTAGTTGGTTTTGTTTAGTTCCGTAGCCATTGCAAACACGGTCGGTCGGATGTCTCGCGAATACACATGATTTCGACCGGAATCTGCGCCGCGGCTGATCTGCAGGTAGATGGCCATCGTGCCGCCGCCATTTTTTTCGATAAGCGCCATGATCAGGGCGCGCCACTCGGGATCGCTTTGCGGGTTGTGAATGTTGATCGCACTTAGGCTGCGTTCGAGCCGTTCTATGTGCGCATCGAGCAGCAGCGGTGTGCCATGGAGTACCGGTACGACTTCGTAGACGGCATCACCAAACAGAAAACCGCGATCCAGCGGTGAAATTCGTGCTTCGGCCAGCGGCAGAAATTTACCGTTCAGGCTGGCAATTGCGAGTGGTTGAGCCACTTATTCGAACCAGAGCAGTACCGAATCTTTCGCAACCTGCCACAGTGTCCCTTCGTCGACCGGAGCCAGGGAGAACAGGTTTGCTTCGGCCACGGTCTGACTGTTGAGGTTCACACGTACTGTGCCGAGCCGGGTTGAGCGGTCGACGGGTGCGACGAGCTGAGAAGGTAAGTCCACCTTGGCCTCGAGCTGTGCATAGCTGCCGCGCGGGATGGTGACATACAAATCTCGCTTAAGTCCGACGCTGGTTGTTTCGCTATTGCCTTTCCAGACCCGTGCCTCGGTTACAGAATCGCCGGCCGGATAGAGCAGTCGGGTCTCGTAGAAGCGAAATCCGTAATTCAGCAGTGCCTGCGAGTCCTTGGCGCGGGCAGACGGGCTTTTCGTGCCCAGTACAACACTGATCAGACGCATGTTATCGCGTTGCGCCGATGACACGAGGCAATAACCGGCGGCGTCAGTCATACCGGTCTTCAGTCCGTCAACGCTCGGGTCACGCCAGAGCAGAGCATTGCGATTTTTTTGCGTGATTTTGTTGTAGGAAAATTCTTTCTGCGAATACCATTTGTAGTATTCGGGGAATTCGTCGATCAGCGCCGTCGTAAGCCGGGCAATATCGGATGCCGAAGTGAAGTGTTCCTTAGTGGGTAAGCCGGTTGCGTTCCGGTACTGGGTATTGAGCATACCGAGCTCGGTCGCATATTGATTCATTATCTGCGCGAATACTGATTCGCTGCCAGCGATGTATTCGGCCAGTGCAACGCTGGCATCGTTACCCGATTCGACGATCATGCCCTGGAGTAGTTCTTCGACCGATACTCGCGTGCCGACTTCGATGAACATTCTAGAACCAGCCGTGCGCCAGGCTTTTTCGCTGATCATCACCTGGTCATCCAGTGAGATTTGTCCGGATTTCAGCGCCTTGAATACGACATAGGCCGTCATCAATTTCGTGATACTGGCCGGATCCATACGCTCATTTTCGTTTTTGGCGGCGAGAACACGGCCGCTGCTGTGATCGAGCAGAATATAACCGCGCGCCCCGATTTCCGGCCACGACGGCACCGGGACCTGCGCCTGTGCCAGGCCAGCGAACCACAAAACGCAGGTGCCCAAAAACACCGTGTTGCGGAGTTTAATCATTTCGAACTCCTGACGGAAAACTCTGTTTGATACACAATAACCACCGCCAATCATATAACGGTTGGTCGGTAATAGGCATCAGGTGCCTGATGTATTTGCGGATTCGCTGACCAGATGCATGTCCATGATCCGGAGTGTCGCCATCTTCTCGACGAGGGCATCGTATTCGGCGACATTGGTTATCGGACCGAGCCGCACCCGGAACATCGAGGGCACGCGGGCTGTGTCCGAGTGGATAACGGCATTCGAAAAGCCGCTGCCGTGCAATCGTTCGAGTAATTGTTGCGCATTGGCCTGCTCGCCGAATGCACCGACCTGTAGAAACAGGTTGTCGGCCTCCGTTTCTGACGTTTGCAGATCATACGATTTGGTGTCAGACACCGTGACTATGCTGGCAGTGGTAGTTGCAGGGTTTGTCATCACCTCGATTTCGACGAGTGCCGTGCCTTCCCTGATCATGTCGAGCTCAGTTGCTGCAGCGTATGACAGGTCGATAATTCGATTATCGACAAAGGGGCCGCGGTCGTTGACCTTGACAATAACGCTGCGGCCATTTTTCAGATTGCGAACGCGGACCCTTGTTGGAAGCGGCAGCGTCTTGTGTGCAGCCGTCATCGCGTGCATATCGTAGACATCACCGTTTGATGTCAGTCGACCGTGAAATTTCTTGCCATACCACGATGCGACGCCTCGCTCCCTGAATCCCTGGCTGCTGGCCAGGACGTAATAGCGTTGGCCAAATACTTCATAGAATGGTGGATTTCCGCGAGAATTGCGTTTTGTAGTTTCCCCGACAGTTTGTTGTGACGGCGGGCTGGCAGACTCTTCCCACCTGACGGCGTGCTGACAGCTGCTCACCGTCAACCAGGCGCAAATGAGCGGAATGATAGACAGTCCGCGGACCGGCAACACGGGGCGTGTCAGGCGTATTTGATTGTCTATCTGGTCGGTCATACAGGTATGCACATTGGTCAGGGCAGGTCTCGATCGGCACTATCGGTACTGTTATCGGCGGTTTGTGCGGTCAGCAATGCATCGGATAGCTGAAACACAGCCAGCGCATACATGGCACTCCGATTGTAGCGGGTGATCACATAAAAGTTGTGAAATCCGACCCAATATTCAGGACCGGCTATTCCTTCCAGGCTGATCAGTTGGGCCGGTGTATCGGCAACCAGGTCCGTTTCGAAATGTATGCCACGCTTTTTTAGCGACGCGACGGTTTCGGCCAGCTTCAGTGAGTTTTTCCCGGTAGCTACGGAGAAGTTTTTTTCCGATGTGCCGTGTACGGCGATCGGTTCCCCGGTGTGCCAGCCATTTTTGACGAAGTAATTCGCAACACTCATCAGGATGTCGTCCCAATTATTGAGCAGGTCGCGACGCCCGTCGCCGTCGCCGTCTACGGCATAGGCCCGATAACTGCTCGGGATAAACTGGGGTGGGCCCATTGCGCCGGCATAAGAGCCGACGAGGTCTGGCAGTTCGAGACGTTCTTCGCGAGCAAGCATGAACAGCTCTTCGAGCTGACCGCGAAAAAATTTCGCGCGGGGTGGGTAGTCAAAACCCAGCGTGGCCAGCGCGTCGATAACCCGATAGCTACCGGTCAGGCGTCCGTAGAAGGTTTCGACACCGATAATTGCGGCGATCATTTCGGCTGGTACGCCGGTTTGTGCGGCCACACGTTCCAGTCTGTCGGCATGTTCGTTCATGAAAGCCGCGCCGGCAGCGATTCTCTTGGGGGTGATGAAAATCTTGCGGTATTCATGCCAGGGACGGGTTCGTTCCGCCGGCCGGCTGATCGCATCAAGAATTTTCTGCTTGGTTTCCGATTGAGTCAGCATTGACCGAACATAGTCTTTGTCAAAGCCGTGTTGTTTCGCGAGTACGTCTATGAAGGTCCTGACGTCATCGCGGCTTGCATCAAGTGCGAGCGACACCCCGGGCAAAGCACCGACGATTGTGGCCAATAAGGCTGCCAGGAGGTAATGATGAGGCTGATTCAAACGATTCCGTGTCATCTGGCCAGTAGCTTCCGATGCGTATGTATGGACATCAGAATACCGAAACCAGCCAGCAGGGTCACCATTGACGTTCCTCCGGCACTGACAAGCGGCAATGGTACGCCGACCACCGGTAACAGTCCGGTGACCATAGATGTGTTTACGAATACGTAGAAGAAAAATGTCAGGCTGATGCTGCCGGCGAGCAGGCGCGAGAAGGTGTCCTGTGCGGTGGTCGCAATGAATAATCCGCGGCCGACGATGAACAGATAAATCAACAGGATGACAAGTGCGCCCATCAGGCCGAATTCCTCACCGATGACCGCGAATATAAAATCAGTCGAACGTTCGGGCAGAAATTCGAGCTGTCCCTGGCTGCCATTCAGCCATCCTTTGCCAAACAATCCGCCGGAGCCAATGGCGATTTTGGATTGAATAATATGATAGCCGGCACCGAGTGGATCGTTGTCGGGATTCAGCAAGGTCAGTACCCTGTTCTTTTGATAGTCGTGCATGACGAAATACCACAGTAGCGGCATTGAAACCAGGGCTGTTGTGATTGCGCCGACGATATATCGGGCACCGATTCCGGCGAGGAAAATCACAGTTGCGCCCGAAAGTACAATCAGGATGGCCGTGCCGAGATCCGGTTGTATCGCAATCAGACCCACGGGTACGAAAATAATGATGAGGCTGACGGTGATCATGCTCAGCGATGGCGGCAGTGGTCGATCATGCAGTACCCATGCCAGCATCATGGGCAGTCCGAGTTTCATGATTTCCGAGGGTTGAAATCTGACGCCGAGATCAAGCCAGCGTTGTGCGCCCTTACCGACATCGCCGGTCGTAAGAACCAGCACGAGCAGAAACAACCCGATGCCGAATATCCAGGGCGCGGCACGGCGCAGCCAGCCGGGACTGACCTGTGCCATGATCAGCATTGCAGTGAGCGCGGCGCCGATCCGTATTAACTGGCCGACGAGCAGAGCGGCATCTTGACCGACTGCGCTGTACAGGGCTGCGAGGCCGATTGAGAGTATGCAGAGGACGCCGGCCAGCAGTGTGCCGTCGAGGTGCAGGCTGCGAAGCATGAATGCCATCGCACCCAGCGGTTGATGGCGCCGGTCGGATATGAGTGTCGTCACAACAGGTCTCTCAAATAGGTATCCATGACAGTTCTGGCAATGGGCGCCGCTGTGCCGCTGCCGCTTTCGCCGTTCTCGACAATGACGGCGACCGCGATCTGCGGGTCTTCAAGTGGTGCAAAGGCAATGAACAAAGCATGATCTCGCATGCGTTCGTTCAGTTCCCCGGCTTCATATTCCTGATCCTGCGCAACGGTAAAGACTTGAGCCGTGCCACTCTTGCCGGCCATCGTATATGGTGCGTTCGCACCCACGGCCCGAGCCGTGCCGCGTGTTCCCTGCATGACAGCATTCATCGCGCTTATGATCCGTTCCCATTGTTCATCATTGATGACGCCAACCGGGTCCAGGGATATTGGCGTATTGAATTCGACAGAGTTGCTGATCGGATCACTGAGTCCGCGTAATAACGTCGGTTTGAAGCGCCGGCCGTGATTGGCGATTGTCGCTGCGGCGTGTGCCAGCTGCAGTGGTGTGGCGAGTACGTAACCCTGACCGATTCCGGTGATCAGGGTTTCGCCCGGAAACCAGACCTGGTCGCCTCTCCGGGTAAAATTGCGGCGTTTCCAGTTTCGACCGGGCACAAGTCCTCCTTTCTCTCCGGCGATATCGATACCGGTGACACTGCCGAGTCCGAAGCGCTTCAGGAAGGTTTCCATCCGATCAATGCCGAGTTCTCTTGCGACCTGGTAAAAATAGACATCGCAGGATTGTTCGATCGCTGCGTGCATGTCTATCCAGCCATGACCGCCTCGCTTCCAGTCGCGATAGCGATGGGTGCTGCCCGGTAAGGTGTAAAAGCCGCCGCAGAATAAGGGTTGCTCGGGGTCGATTGCATCATAGTGCAGCCCGGCCAGCGCGATGATCGGTTTGATCGTTGAACCCGGTGGATACGTTCCCTGCAACGCACGATTGAACAGCGGCAGATCCGGGTTTTCCTGTAACGCGCGATATTCTGCACGACTCATGCCGATACTGATGGCATTGGGGTCGAACGACGGTTCACTTGCAAAGACGAGAACTTCGCCGGTTTTCGGGTCGATCGCGACGACGGCGCCCCGACGGCCTGCGAGCGCCTCGTGTGCAGCAAGCTGCGACTCGATATCGAGTGTCAGGATCAGATCCTTGCCGGGAATCGCCGATTCGGCATCGAGGCCCTGCATGATTCGACCGCGAGCGTTTACAAGTACTTCCTCGTGACCAACATGTCCGTGCAATTCAGGTTCGTAACGTCGTTCGAGCGCAATTTTGCCGATCAGTGAGGTACCGGCATAATTAATTTTGTCGATGTTTTGCATGTCAGCCGCACTGATGCCGCTGACGTAGCCGAGTGCATGTGCGACGGCTGTGCCGTACGGATAGTTCCGCGTCAGCCGGGCGCGAATATCGACGCCGGGGAAACGCGGACGCTCGACGGCGAATTTTGCGACCTCGATATCGGTCAGTCGACGCTGGATCGGTATCGAATCAAATCGTCTGTGTTGTCGAATCAGTGCTTTGAGCGAATCGATGTCTTCACTGTCGATGAGTCCGAACAGTGCCAGACGGTCCAGCGTCTCATCCATGTCCGGCACCTGTTCGGGTGTCAGTTCGAGCTGATAACTCGGCAGATTCTCTGCCAGTATCGTGCCGTTACGGTCGTAGATGAGACCGCGCGTCGGCGGCAATGACTGCACGCGAATTCTGTTGCCCTGTGACTGTGCAGAGAAGTGTTCATACTCGACAATTTGCAGTTGTCCGAGCCGGGTCAGCACGATCATGGTCAGGCCGACGATAAAGATTGCCGCGGCGATGACGCGGCGCAAGAACAATTGCTGTTCTGCCCAGTGATCCTTAAGCCTGTCGCTTGCGGCCATGTTCGCGTTACCGTATCACGTGAATGTCGGGCCGCGTCTCTGGATTTGTTGGCGGATGCGATCCATGATGGCCATGACCGGCGGCCACAAAATGCCACCGGCGATCACCTGGGTCCAGCGGGCATAGCCGGCCGACGGATTGCCTGCGACGCCATCTATCCAGAACAGGATGAATGCGTTGATGGCCAGCAGTGCAAACACTGTCATGGTCAGTTGCCAGAGCGGGAAAATTCGGATTTGCAAATGAAATCGCAGTGTCAGGTAACCGATGACACTCAGTGCGAATGCATTCTGGCCCAGTAGATCGCCCTGCAGAATATCCAGTAGTAGTCCGATGATCCAGGCGCTGCCGATACCAAACACACGTGGCCACATCATGATCCAGTAAATAACAGCGATTGTGGCCCACGGCGGGCGAAATGGCGTAAGAAAATCGGGTAGTGGCAGACTGACGAGTGCAGCTGCGCCTATCAAAACAAGCCAGCCGGGCCAGTGTGGAGCGCCTCGCTTACTCATTGAGGGTTCCCGGCAGCGACATCCCGGGGCGGCACGATCGCCTCGGCGGCTTCCGGTACCTTGCCCGGGTTGCCGTCGTCATCGCCTGCAGCGCGCATGGCCGAGGCGGGCTCGGGCCAGATCAGCAGAACTTCACGAATGCGGTTCAGTGCGGCCGCCGGTCTGGCGCCGACCGTCAGGAAGGGTTCGCCGCTATCGTTTGAAATCTCGTTTATGGTACCGACCGGATAACCGGGCGGGAACGTACCGCCGAGGCCGGATGTGACGAGAATATCGCCGTCAACGACATCAGCATTGCGCGGCAGAAAAGGCAGCGACAGCCGTTCTAGGTCGCCGGTGCCGACCGCGATTGTCCGCAACCGGCTGCGGACGATTTCGACCGGCAATGCATGATCGGCATCGGTGATCAGCAGCGCCTCGGCAGAGAAAATCTGGTCGCGTACAACCTGACCGATAATGCCATCGGCATCAATGAGCGCCTGGCCGACATAGATACCGTCATTACTGCCCTTGTTGATTGTGATTCGGTGTCGAAACGGGTTCATGTCGACCGACAGGATCTCTCCGATCAATACTCGACCACTGACCTTGGCTGTCGAGTCGAGCAAGGCCCTGAGCCTCGTGTTTTCAGCTTCCAGTGCGACCTGGCGTTGCAATCGGGCGCTCTGGATCAGGTTCTGTTCCTTCAGTCGCTGGTTCTCATTCGTCAGTTCATTACGCGTTGCAGCGCTGTCGCCGATCCAGTGGCCAAGAGAAAACGGTGCATCGATGATCAGGCGAACCGGGTGAATGGCGGCAGACAGGAGGCTGCGAACTGTCCTCAGGTGCTCATTGTTGTGGTCGAGTGCCATGATCGCAACGGATAAAATGCAGAGCATCACCGTTCGCAGGCCATAGCCTGTGTTGCGAAATGCGCGTTGATCGCTGTCAGGTCTGCTGAGCGTCATGCTCTGCCGTTGTCATGCCTTACCCGGTGCGTATATGACACTGAGTCTTCGGTTTGGGGGGGCGAAGCGGTTAATCCAGGCCGAAAACGCCGGGCCCCTGTTCGTCCATCAGCTCGATGACACGGCCGCCACCACGGGCCACGCAGGTTAACGGGTCCTCGGCGACGACAACCGGCAAGCCGGTTTCTTCCATCAGTAGTTTGTCGAGATCGCGCAGGAGTGCGCCGCCGCCGGTCAGCACAATGCCCCGTTCGGCAACATCGGCGCCCAGTTCGGGCGGTGTTTGCTCCAGAGCGCCTTTGACTGCGCCGACAATGCCTTGCAGTGGCTCCTGCAGCGCTTCAAGAATCTCATTGCTGTTCAGGCTGAAACTGCGCGGTACGCCTTCGGACAGATTGCGGCCCTTGACGGACAGTTCACGGACTTCTTCGCCCGGATAAGCCGAACCGATCTCATGTTTGATGCGTTCGGCTGTAGCCTCGCCGATCAGGATGCCATAATTGCGTCTGACGTAATTGATGATGGCTTCGTCGAACCGGTCGCCGCCAATGCGCACCGAGGACGCATAGACGATACCGTTCAGGGAGATAATGGCGACCTCTGAGGTGCCGCCACCGACATCGAGCACCATTGAGCCGCGGGCTTCATGTACCGGCATGCCGGCGCCGATCGCAGCGGCCATCGGTTCTTCGATCAGAAAGACTTTGCGGGCACCGGCGCCTTCCGCAGACTCGCGGATTGCCCGGCGTTCGACCTGGGTTGAACCATACGGGACACAAACGAGTACGCGCGGACTCGGGCGGAAATAGCGGTTCGGGTGGGTCTTGTGGATGAAGTGCTGGAGCATCTTCTCCGTGACCGTGAAGTCGGCGATGACGCCGTCCTTGAGTGGCCGGATGGCAGTGATGTTACCGGGCGTACGGCCCAGCATATTTTTGGCCTCGGCGCCGACGGCGGCAACGCTCTTGCCGCCACGGCCAGGCTCCTCGCGAATGGCCACGACCGAGGGTTCGTCGAGCACGATTCCGTGGCCTGACAGATATATGAGTGTGTTGGCCGTACCCAGATCGATTGATAAATCGTTGGAGAAGTAGCCAAGTAGCCCTTTGAGCATTTGAGATGACCCGCGAAAAAGAACCCGTAAAACGCTGGCTACTCTAGCAATCAGTGGGATTTTGGGCAACTGCGGATTATCATTGCCATTCCCGGCTCCTCGCCCAGATGGATATCGTCCCATGGCATTGTCGAAAAGTGATGTTGAACACATCGCGCATCTAGCGCGTCTGGAAGTCAGTGATGATGAAATCGCTGACTATGTTGACAAGTTGTCGAGCATTATCGAGCTTGTCGCAGAACTCGGTGAACTTGATACATCGGATGTTTTGCCTATGGCGCACCCGCTGGACATGAACCAGCGTCTGCGGCCGGACGAGATTACCGAGACCAACCAGCGCGACTTATTTCAGCGCAATGCACAGGCTGTCGGCCACGGGTTTTACCGTGTGCCCAGGGTTATTGAATAAGAGAGATCCGGTCACCGCCTGTTAACCGAGAACCTGAATACGCCATGCAACGACAGACAATCATCGAAATCGCCGCTGCCCTCAGAGAGGGTTCAGTCACGAGTCGCCAGCTGACCGAGGCTGCGTTGGCACGGATCGATGCGGGCAAGATTCTTAATACCTTTATCACGGTGACCAAAGACACGGCTCTGGCTGCGGCCGATGATGCCGATGCCGTTCTTGCGGCAGGAAACGGCGGGCCATTGACCGGTGTGCCGATTGCGCACAAGGATATTTTTTGTACACGAGATATTTTGACGACATGCGGCTCGAAGATGCTTGGAAATTTTCGTTCTCCGTATGATGCGACCGTTGTCGAGAATCTGGCTGCAGCAGGTGTCGTCGTTGTCGGCAAGACGAACATGGACGAATTTGCGATGGGCTCGTCGAATGAGACAAGTTTCTTCGGGCCGGTTGCCAATCCTTGGGATACCACCCGGTCACCGGGCGGTTCGTCAGGTGGTTCGGCCGCGGCCGTTGCTGCCGGTTTTGTTCCCGCCGCAACCGGTACCGATACCGGTGGTTCAATTCGCCAGCCGGCGGCCTTGTCCGGCATCACCGGTTTTAAGCCAACCTACGGTCGTGTTTCGCGATACGGCATGATCGCTTTCGCTTCGAGCCTCGATCAGGCCGGCGTACTCACGTTAACAGCCGAAGACGCAGCCGTGCTGATGCAGGCGATGGCAGGCTTTGATCCGAAAGATTCGACTTCAGCAGACCGCCCGGTGCCTGATTATTCAGCCGCGCTTGGCACATCGCTTGGGGGCAAGCGTATTGGCGTTCCGGCAGAATTTTTTGACGACGGTCTTGATGCCGAGTCCGCAGATTGCATCCGTGAAGCAATCGCCGTCTTCGAATCGCTGGGTGCGACAACCGAAGCGGTCTCTCTGCCGCATATCGATGCCTCGGTACCGACTTATTATATTGTTGCACCGGCCGAGTGCTCGTCGAACCTGTCGAGATTTGACGGCGTTCGTTTCGGCCACCGCCACGCCGATGCCCGGAATCTCGAAGAGTTGTACAAGCTGACTCGTAAGGAAGGTTTTGGTGCAGAGGTCAAGCGGCGCATCATGACCGGCACCTACGTACTGTCGGCCGGTTACTATGATGCCTATTATTTGCAGGCGCAGAAAGCCCGTCAGTTGATTGCCGAAGATTTTCGCAAGTGTTTCGAGTCAGTGGATATTATCGCCGGCCCCACCACGCCGACCCCGGCATTCAAGCTGGGCGAAAAGACGGACAATCCGGTGCAAATGTATCTGAACGATATTTATACGATCGGTGTGAACCTGGCGGGTCTGCCCGGAGCCTCCGTGCCGTGCGGGTTCTCGGCTGGACTGCCTGTCGGTTTGCAGTTAATCGGTCCGGCATTTGGCGAACAGGCGGTGTTGAACTTTGCACACCAGTATCAGCAGCAGACAGACTGGCACCTGAAGGCGCCGAATTTCGTGGCGGGGTGATGACGATGCAATGGGAAACAGTCATCGGACTCGAGATTCATACTCAACTCGCGACAAAGAGTAAAATTTTTTCCGGCGCATCTGCTGCATACGGTGCCGAGCCGAATACCCAGGCCTGCATCATCGACCTGGGTTATCCGGGCGTATTGCCGGTGCTCAATGCCGAGGTCGTGCACATGGCTGTTTGCTTTGGCGTGGCGATCGGCGCCGAGATTGCACATCGTTCGGTTTTTGCGCGCAAGAATTATTTTTATCCGGATTTGCCGAAGGGTTACCAGATCAGTCAGTACGAACTGCCGATCGTCGGGCCCGGACAATTGGAGATTTCGCTTGAAGACGGTACGTTAAAAACAATCGGCGTGACGCGCGCACATCTGGAGGAAGATGCCGGAAAATCCGTTCATGATGCCTTCGACGGCGAGACCGGTATCGACCTGAATCGTACCGGTACGCCCTTGCTTGAGATTGTATCCGAGCCGGACATGCGTTCAGCAAAAGAGGCCGTCGCCTATATGCGCAAGATACACCAGATCGTGCGCTATATCGGGATCTCCGATGGCAACATGCAGGAAGGGTCATTTCGCTGCGATGCAAATGTGTCGGTACGACCGGTCCGGCAGGAAGCTTTTGGTACCCGGGCAGAATTGAAGAATCTGAATTCATTCCGGTTTGTCGAGCGCGCGATCAACATCGAAGTCGAGCGGCAGATCGATATTCTCGAAGACGGTGGCCGGGTTGTACAGGAGACACGCCTGTATGATTCTGATCGCGATGAGACCCGCTCGATGCGTACCAAGGAAGAGGCGAATGATTATCGCTATTTCCCGGATCCGGACTTGTTGCCGGTCGTCATTGATCCGTCCACTATCGATACCGTCCGCAGTGAATTACCGGAGTTGCCGGATGCCAAACGTCTGCGCTTCATCGATGAGTACAGTCTGAAAGATGCCGACGTACTTTTGCTCGTTGCGAGTCGCCCGCTGGCAGACTATTTCGAAGTTGTTGCCAAAGCTGTGGCGAGCGTTGGCGGCGAAGCGAAGCTGGCCGCAAATTGGGTGATCGGCGAGTTATCCGCTGCGTTAAACAGGGGCAGCCTTGGAGTTGCTGATTGTCCGGTATCGGCGGAGCAACTGGCCGGTTTGTTACTGCGCGTTGCCGACCATACGATATCGGGCAAGATCGCCAAAGAAGTCTTCGAAGCCATGTGGCAGGGCGAGGGAACGGCGGATGAAATTATCGATAATCGTGGCCTGAAACAAATAAGCGACAGCGGTGCACTTGAAAAGATCGTCGATCAGGTCATCGTCGATTGCCCGGAGCAGGTCCGCCAATATCGTGACGGCAAGACGAAAATTCTTGGTTTTCTCGTCGGGCAGGTCATGAAGGCGACGGGTGGTAAAGCCAATCCGGGTCAGGTCAACGAGATACTGCGCAACAAGTTGTAAACGTTAACCGGGGCATACGGTTACCCATCGTGGTTTAATCCCTGCCTCTGAGCACTCTGCCTTTAATTTTTTGATGGCCGGTAAATAAGAACAGGATAAGTTGTGAATTGGTTGACAGATAACGGATCAAAAGCCTTGTATATACGAATCATTGCGCTATTTATGGTGCTGATGGCCGGTATCGCATCGACAATTGGTTCAAGTACCGGCAACAATACCATCGTCGACCTGCCATTCGCAGTCGATAAGACATTCAGTATCAAACAGGATGCGGTACTGGAGGTCGACGTGGCGACGTTCCTGGATACCACCGACCAGTATATCGTCAACGATCTTGGCACGGAGCCAAGTACGGTCACGGTAACGTCGGCCAGTCACGGTACTGTTACGGTTGCCGAATCACTCGTTTCGTATACGCCGGATACGGGTTTTCTCGGCGTGGAAATGATTGATTACACGATCACGGATGCGAACGAAAATGCTGAACCCGGCACTATCACCGTTATCGTCTCAGAGCTGATGCCAAGTCCGCGCCAGATTGCGATCGACAGCGCGAACAGCCGGGCGCTGGTGACTGATGATGTTCTGAAGGCGGTCGTGAGTGTCGATCTGGCAACAGGCCTGCGTACCTATTTGTCTACTGCGACAACACCCGATGCTGCAAATCCGTTCAGTGCACCGAATGGTATTTCAATCGATGTTGCAAACAATCGGGCGCTGGTGACTGATATTTTTCTTGATGCTGTTATTGCGGTCGATCTTGCGACGGGTGAACGCACGGTATTGTCAGATGCGACGATACCCGATGCGCAGAATTCGTTGATGTCACCGGACGCTATTGTCATCGATGCGGCTCACGGCCGTGCACTGGTCACCGACTCGGGGCTCGACGCTATTATTGCTGTGGATCTTGTCACCGGCGCGCGCACGATTTTGTCGGATGCGACGACGCCGGATGCGGCTAACTCTTTTAGTGCGCCGGCCGGTATCGCAATTGATGTGGCGAATGATCGTGCGCTGGTGACGGACCGGGTCCTGGCATCCGTCATCGCGGTTGATTTGACGAGCGGCGCGCGCACGATTTTGTCGGACGCGACGACGCCGGACCAGAGCAATGGCTTCACTACACCCGACGGCATTATTGTTGATGCTGCAAATGACAGGGCGCTTGTAGTGGAGAGCGCACAGACAGCGATATTGGCCGTCGACCTGACGACCGGGGTACGCACTGTTGTGTCGTCGTCCTTTTTTCCGGATAACGTTAATCAGTTTGGTTTGCCGGGAGCCATCGCTCTTGATGAGGCAAACGATCGTGCGCTCGTCATCGATGCCGTACGGGCGAACATTATTGCCGTTAGCCTGACCGGTGATACTGATACGGATATTAATACCCGGATCGGTCAGCGAAAGCGACTTCCTGATGCTGCCGTGCTGCTGACCGACAACCGGTTAAGTACACCGCAAGGCATTACGATAGATACGGCCAATAACCGGGTGCTGGTCGCCGACAGTGCGCTCGATGCGATAGTCGCTGTCGATGCCTCGACCGGTGTGCGCACGATTCTGTCCGACGCAAAGATTCCGAATGCTGATCATCCTTTTGACGGGCCGCTCGGTCTGGCTGTCGATGCGGCCAACGGGAGGGCGCTGATTGTCGACCAACTATTGCTTGCTGTTCTGGCTGTTGATTTGTCAAGCGGTACGCGTACGGTTCTGTCCGATGCAACGACACCGGATGCACAGAATCCGTTTGGCTTGCCTCGCTATATTGCACTGGATCTTGCCGGAAATCGTGCGCTGGTCACGGATCAGGATCTCGATGCCGTCATTGCCGTCGATTTGACGACCGGTATACGCACGGTCCTGTCCGATGCAACGATACCTGATGCCGAAAATCTGCTCGTGACACCCAATGCAATTGCGCTCGACACGGCAAACAATCGCGCCCTGGTCGTCGATCAGGGATCCAATGCCGTCATTGCCGTCGATTTGACGACCGGTGCCCGCTCGATTTTATCTGATTCAGATACGCCGAATTCCCAAAACCCGTTCGGGTCACCCGCCGGAATTTTTGTCGATGCGGCGAGTAACCGTGCATTCGTAGCCGATCAGACTTCGGTGTCGATCATCTCCGTTGATCTGACCAGCGGTGCACGTACGATTGTGTCGGATGGCGAGACAGGCGTCGGCAGCGGACTGGTGGCACCGACTGATCTCACCGCAGGTTTTTCTGTCGGGCAGGCGCTGGTTCTGGACCAGGCATTAAATGCAGTGTTCGTTGTGTCGGACAGTGACGGCGATCGCGCTATCGTCTCGCGTTGACCTTCCGGCAACCTGCCTGCATGCACAGTCGGTATCTACGAATAGAGTGGTCCGGCTATTTAGATCAGCAGGAGTAATGATGCCGCGTGCCGGGCCCGCAGTGATCCAGGTCGTCGTGGCGATCATTGTGCTGATGATCGGTATCCTGGTGTATTTGCTCGATCGTCCGAGTGCGAGTATTTATCTCATTCCGAATAGCTGGTCGTTCGGTGATCGTGTGCCACCGGTTTTCGGTGCCCTCGGTAACTATTTGCCCACTTTCGCTCACACGTTTGCGTTTACCTTGTTTACGTCGGCACTGCTTGAGCCATGGCGAAGGTCGGCGGTCGCAGCCTGTGCAGGATGGTGGGCCCTGGGCAGCTTGTTTGAGATTGCGCAGAGCGACGCGTGGGCCGCGGCTATTGCAGTGCGTGTGCCCGGTTGGTTTGCCGACTGGCCGTTGCTGGACAACGTGGCAAGCTATTTTGTTGCCGGACACTTTGACGGATTAGATCTCGTGTCAATTGCTATTGCGATCGTTTGTGCTTTTGCCGTGATTCGTCTTTCGCAAAAGGGTCAATAAAAAAAGCCCCGCTTATGCGGGGCCGGTGGCCTGGAGGAAGTAGGCAAAATCTGTTTGTCACAGACTGTTTAAATCAATCATCTGTGATCAAGTTGCTATTATAGAATGATATTCTTTCCCGGGTCTATACTCCATATGGGTGATTATGTTCTTTTGCATCACGAGCCGAGGCAGCCGGTTTTACCCTTGTTGAGCCGGGCCGTACAATCAGCTGTTACTACCATTAGGTCATATTTAGCTACTTTTACTATCCTTTTCACGACTGTTCGTAACTTTTGACAACAATACATGTTTTGACACTGGTTTGATCCAGTTGCG
The DNA here is from genome assembly GCA_964398325.1 of uncultured Chromatiaceae bacterium. Classification (GTDB taxonomy): domain Bacteria; phylum Pseudomonadota; class Gammaproteobacteria; order Steroidobacterales; genus SMWD01. The sequence continues at coordinate 26,902 of CAYNMF010000007.1, forward strand.
ACTTTCTCTATGGATTAAATATAAAGAATACTTTATATTTCTGATCCATGACTTTGACCACAGCCATTCAAACGCTCAAGGCCGCCGCGGATCCAACCCGCTTGCGGCTGCTGGCGCTACTTGCAAACGGCGAGGCGACCGTCGGAGAGTTACAGGAAATACTCGAGCAGAGCCAGCCCAGGGTATCGCGGCATCTTCGCCTGCTGGATGAGGCGGGCCTGGTCGTGAAGTTCCGCGATGGTCACTGGATTTATTATCGATTGGCTTCAACTCCGGCCATCGTAAACGAAGCGCTCACACTGGTCGGCACCGATGACGACTTGCTGGTGCGTGACCGTGCCGCGCTCGACCGGGTCAAGCGCAATCGTGAGCGAGAAGTTTTCGGGGCACAGGCGGTGAGCACGAGCGGTGCATCCGGGCGACCGTCGATTGAGAGAATCGTCGAGACCATCGATGAATGTATTGGTGATCGGTATTTTGGCGATGCGCTTGATGTGGGCTGCGGCGGCGGTACGCTGTTGCGCCTGCTCGGTCAGCGGGCCCGCAGGGTGGTGGGTGTCGATCGATCGCGGCGTATGCGTTTGCTGGCCAGATCGCGCCTGCATCAGGCGGGCCTTGCAAACTGCACGGTTCGCAAAGGTGAACTCGGGAAGCTGCCGTTCGATGATGACTCGTTTGACCTGGTGATTCTGGACGAGGTACTGAATGGCTTTGACGATGTGCTGACCGGCTTGCGTGAAGCGCGTCGCGTGTTGCGTCCGACCGGTCAATTGCTGGTCATCGATCGCGTGCAGCCCGTTGCCCGGCAGTTACCGGATCAGCGGGGAAGCGCCCGATTGATCGGCAATCAACTGGACGCACTGCTGTCTGAACTTGGCTATCGCGTCGCGCACCGGACCTGGTTTCCGGGCAGGATAATGGAATATGCATTGTTTGCGGCAGTGCCCGACAACCTGCAACAAAGGACCGGAACGTATGACTGATACTGTAATTCCCCAGGTGTCGTTTGAGTTTTTTCCACCGAATACACCGGCAATGGAAGAAACGCTGTGGAACTCAATCCAGCGACTTGCACCATTGAAGCCGCATTTCGTGTCGGTCACTTACGGCGCTGACGGCTCGACGCGTGATCGCACGCATCGCATCGTCAGCCGGATTGTCGCGGAGACGAAACTGCGTGCCGCACCTCACCTGACCTGTGTCGGTTCAACCAAAGAAGAGGTGCAGGCTGTTGCCAGGCAATACTGGGATGAGGGCATTCGCGATATCGTCGCACTGCGCGGAGATCCGCCGGAAGGCGCCGAAAAGTATGAACCGTTTCCGGGCGGCTATGAGTATGGCGTCGATCTAGTCGGTGGCTTGCGTGAGGTAGCCGAATTTGAAATTTCTGTTGCAGCCTACCCCGAAGTGCACCCGGAGGCTCCCGGTGCCGCATTTGATCTGGATAATCTGAAACGAAAATTTGATGCGGGTGCAACGAGGGCGATTACGCAATTTTTCTTCGATGTCGATAATTTCCTGCGTTTCCGTGATCAGTGTATGTCGCTGGGTATAACGGCCCCGATCGTGCCGGGTATCCTGCCGATCAACAAGTTCCCGCAGTTGCTGCGCTTTGCAAATATGTGCGGCGCCACGGTACCCAAATGGCTGCATGAGCGATTTGCAGGCCTTGATGATGATGAAGAAACGCGACGCATGATTTCGGCGAACATTGCGATCGAGGCAGCTCGGCGTATGCAGGCGGAGGGCATCAATGAGTTTCATTTTTACACGCTGAACCGGGCGGAGCTGACCTATGCGATTTGTCATGCACTCGGAATACGGCCACTGAATGATCAGGATGGCGACGACGGGGAAATCTCATATGGTTGAGCGGAATTTCGACAAGCTGGCCCGGCTGCTCGAAGAACGCATTGTGTTCCTCGACGGCGCGATGGGCACGATGATCCAGTCCCGTGAACTCGATGAGGACGATTATCGTGGCGAGCGCTTCGCTAAGTCGGAAATAGAACTCAAGGGCAATCATGACCTGCTGAGTCTCACCCGTCCCGACATTATTCGCGATATACACACAGCATTTCTCGATGCGGGTGCTGATGTCATTGAGACGAATACGTTTAATGGAAATGCGCCTGCGCTGGCCGATTATGGTCTGGAGGAATGTGTCGCAGAATTGAATTTTGCCTCTGCCCGGCTCGCCCGAGAGGCTGCGGACGAGGTTGCCGCTAAAACCGGCACGCCTCGTTTTGTCGCCGGTGTGCTCGGACCGACGAACCGGACCGCCTCGATCTCACCGGACGTCAACGATCCGGGCTTCCGGAATATTTCGTTCGATGAGCTCACTGCAACATACAGTGAAGGTGCACGGGCATTAATCGATGGCGGTGTTGATTTTCTGCTTGTCGAGACCATTTTCGACACACTTAATGCAAAGGCTGCGCTATATGCCATTGCAAAGCTCGGCGATGAACGCGGTGAAAAAATACCGGTCATGATTTCCGGCACGATCACGGATGCTTCCGGCCGGACGCTGTCCGGCCAGACAGTCGAAGCCTTCTGGAACTCGGTGCGCCATATCGAGCCCTTTCTGATTGGCCTGAACTGTGCGCTTGGCGCTACAGAGCTTCGCCCATGGCTGGTTGAACTGTCAGCCATTGCTGATACGCGCGTGAGTTGTCATCCGAATGCCGGTCTGCCGAATGAATTTGGCGGTTACGATGAAACGCCTGAATCGATGACTAAAATCCTCGGCGAGTTTGCCGATCAGGGCCTGATCAACCTGGTGGGCGGATGCTGCGGGACCCGGCCTGAACATATCGAGTCAATCACCCGGGCGTTGGCCGACAAGCCGCCCAGAGCCATACCCGAAATCCCGGTAAAGCTGCGCCTGAGCGGTCTGGAACCGATGAATATCGGGCCTGATTCGTTGTTCGTCAATGTCGGCGAGAGAACCAACGTGGCCGGTTCTGCGAAGTTCAAGCGGTTGATTCTCGAGGACAATTATTCAGAGGCCCTGTCGGTCGCATTGCAGCAGGTCGATAGTGGTGCACAGATAATCGATGTCAATATGGACGAAGGCATGCTCGATTCTCTGCGAGCGATGGATCGTTTCCTCAAGCTCGTTGCAACCGAGCCGGACATTGCACGCGTGCCGACGATGGTCGATTCGTCCCGCTGGGACGTGATCGAGACCGGCCTCAAATGTATTCAGGGTAAGGCTGTCGTCAATTCGATCAGCATGAAAGAGGGCGAGACGCCGTTTCTCGAACAGGCACGTGATATACGTCGCCATGGTGCGGCCGTCATCGTCATGGCATTTGATGAGGAAGGCCAGGCAGAGACCACCGAGCGGCGTCTGGAAATATGCTCACGGGCTTACCGGTTGTTGACGGATGAAGTCGGGTTCCAGCCAGAGGATATTATTTTTGATCCGAATATCTTTGCCGTTGCTACCGGCATCGAAGAGCATAACGACTACGGTCGCTCGTATATCGAGGCGACGAAACTGATCAAGGCCAGGTTGCCATATGCATTGATCAGTGGCGGCGTCAGTAATGTGTCGTTTTCATTTCGTGGCAACAACCCGGTACGCGAGGCGATGCACTCCGTGTTTTTGTACCACGCAATCAAGGCCGGGATGGACATGGGTATTGTCAATGCCGGGCAACTGGCAATCTATGATGAAATTCCCGTCGAATTACGTGACGCGGCCGAGGATGTGATTTTAAACCGGCGCGACGATGCAACCGAACGGTTGCTTGAAATTGCCGGCCGGTATCGTGGCGACGGCAGCTCAGTTGCGAAAACAGAGAGCCAGGAGTGGCGCGAGTGGCCGGTCGTTAAACGTCTCGAACACGCACTGGTCAAAGGTCTTGACGGATTTATCGTTGAAGATACGGAGACGGCGAGGCAGGAAGCGGAGCATCCGATCGACATTATCGAGGGTCCGTTAATGGATGGCATGAATATAGTCGGCGACCTGTTCGGTGCCGGTAAAATGTTCCTGCCGCAGGTCGTCAAGTCTGCGCGGGTCATGAAGAAAGCGGTTGCCCATCTCGTGCCGTATATCGAGGCCGAGCAGGACGGCAAGCCCAGGAATCTGGCGAAAATCATTATGGCGACCGTCAAGGGCGATGTTCATGACATCGGCAAGAACATCGTCAGCGTGGTACTCCAGTGCAATAATTTTGAGGTGATTGATCTCGGTGTCATGGTGCCGCGTGAGCGCATTCTTGAGGCTGCGCGCCGTGAGAATGCGGACATCATCGGCCTGTCCGGGCTGATTACGCCATCTCTGGAAGAAATGGTGCAGATCGCACGCGAGATGAAACGCCAGGAATTTAAGGTGCCGTTATTGATCGGCGGGGCGACAACGTCACCGGCGCATACCTCGGTAAAAATTGACCCTCAATACGACGGTGCTGTGATCTACGTCAAAGATGCCTCCCGCTCGGTGGGGGTCGCGCAGAAATTGATGAGCCCGACTGATCGGGCTGGTTACATCGAGTCTGTTAAACATGATTGTGTTGAGCGACGCGAGCGGCACGCCGCTAAAACACGCCTTGCCCCGCAACTGAGTATTGAACAGGCACGAGCAAACCGGGCCATCATCGATGTGGGCGTCACGCCGCCCGTGCCGACGTTCACCGGCGTACGTGCATTTGATATTCCGCTGGCTGACCTCGTCGAATACATCGACTGGATGCCGTTTTTCAATGCGTGGGAGTTCCGCGGCAAGTTTCCCGCGATACTCGACGATGATGTGGTCGGCGAAGCGGCGACAAATCTGTATCGCGATGCTCGAGGCATGCTCGACCGGGTTATTGCCGAAGAGTGGCTGCAGTCCCGGGCCGTCATCGGACTCTTCCCGGTCAACTCGGTCGGTGACGATATTGTTGTTTATAGTGATGATTCACGCACCGCTACACTGGCAACCTTGCACCAGTTACGTCAGCAACGAAAAAAACCGGATGGGCTGCCGAACCTGTGCCTGGCAGACTTCATCGCCCCGGACGATGCCGGTGTCCCTGATTATGCCGGTGCATTTGCCGTGACCACGGGACTCGGCATGCAGCCGCATGTCGCCGCTTTTGAGCACGCACACGATGACTACAATGCGATCCTGCTCAAGGCGCTGGCCGATCGGCTGGCCGAGGCCTGCGCCGAGTACATGCATGAGCGGGTCCGCAGGGAGTTTTGGGGTTATGCCGGTGGCGAGCATCTTGGTAATGATGACCTGATCAACGAGGTCTACCGGGGCATCCGCCCTGCGCCCGGTTACCCGGCTTGCCCGGACCACACGGAAAAGGCAACCCTGTGGCAGATACTTGATGTCGAACGCAACACGGGCATCGAGCTGACCGACTCCTTCGCGATGTATCCGGCTGCATCCGTCAGTGGCTGGTATTTTGCGCATCCGGATGCAAAGTATTTTCAGGTCGGCAAGATCGGCCTCGATCAGGCACAAGATTATGCGCAGCGCAAGGGTTTGTCGTTACCGGCGGTTGAGCGATGGCTGGCTGCCAATCTGGGCTATGAGTCAAAGGCGGCATGACGGTTATGAATCGACTCCGCAAACCGGGCAATCGGTTCGTGGTTTGATGCTGATGGTTTTTGTCGTTCCGGCCAGAGCATCGTAAACCCATAGCCTGCCATCGAGCGCCGATTCGATGCCGACGAGCAGTTTGATAGTCTCGGTTGCCATCATGCACCCGATCGTGCCGACGACCGGTGCGAGGATGCCTTGCCCGGCACAGCTTTCCAGATTTTCGTCTGCTTCCGTGTACAGGCAGTTGTAGCATGGGCTGCCGGGATTATCATGGCGAAATACAGCGAGTTGCCCCTCGAAGCGAATTGCAGCCCCGGTCACAAGAGGTTTTTTGGTCAGTCTGCACGCCTTGTTAATCGCACCGCGGGCCACAAAATTATCTGTGCAGTCGAGTACAACATCGCAGGCCGCTGCCGCTTCGGCCAGTTCAGTTTTGCCAAGGCGCTGATTGAGTTCCTCTATCCGGGTGTGTGGATTGAATTGCCGCAGGCGTCCGGCCGTGGCCGTCGTCTTGAATTCATCGACATCATTTTCATCGAACAGGATCTGGCGTGGCAGATTCGTGATATCGACACGGTCAAAATCGTTAATCGTCAATCGCCCGATGCCCGAGTTTGCGCAATACAGCGATGCGGCGCTGCCGAGTCCGCCCAGTCCAATGATCAGGGCGTGGCTATCGGCGAGTTGTTGTTGTCCGGCAGCGCCGATTTGTGGCAACGTCAATTGGCGGGCAAAGCGGGAGGTATGATTTATAGGCATGCCTGAATTCTAGCAGGCTGTTGAAAAAGTCACCCGGGGAGCAGGTGCTGCAAAGACTCAGGTGGTCAGTTTGCCCTCGGTCACACGTGCGTGACCCTGCAGGTCACTATAGGCAAAGACAGATCTGAATCCGGCCTCGCGCAGCAGAATCTCAACGGCCGGACCCTGTCGGTAGCCGTGTTCGATGGCGAGCCAGCCATCCTTGAACAGGTGTTTCGGCGCCTGTTTGATGACGGCCTTGATGCAGTCCAGGCCATTATCGCCACCGCACAGCGCGAGTGCCGGTTCGTGTTGCAGTTCAAAATGGTGAACGACGTATTCCATGTTGCTGACGTAAGGCGGATTGGCGACGATCGTCGAGAACTTGCGACCGGCGACCGGCTGGAACCATGAGCCGCGCAGGAATTCGACCTGGGTCAATTTCAATGCTGCAGCGTTGTATTGTGCGATGGCGAGTGCCTGGTCGCTGATATCGGTTGCGGTTACATGAATATTCGGGCGTTCGCTCGCAACGGCGAGTGCTATGGCGCCGGAGCCGGTGCCAAGATCGAGGAAATCCGCCGGCCGGTCTTTCTGGATATGTGTCAACGCACATTCTACGAGAATTTCGGTTTCAGGCCGCGGTATCAATGTGTCACTCGTGACGGTGAAATCGATGGACCAGAACTCTCGCGAACCGGTCAGCTGTGCGACAGGCATGCCCGACTGGCGCTTGCGAACGAGGTTGGTGAATAGTGCGGCGCTCTCCGGTGTAATGAAGTCTTTACCGGCGCTGATCAGTTCGACGCGCGATTTACGCAAAACATGCCCAAGCAACAGCTCCACATCAAGTCTGGCCGATGTGCTGTTTTCCTTGAGCTCCGTCGCAGAGTGGCGCAACAGGCTGTCGATCGTCAGTTCCGAGGTGTCGGGATCTGTGTGCATATGCCGCCTTATGTTAGCTTCGTTATTATTGTTCGGCATGAACTTCTCCAAAGATACCGGTTTATGGGCCGATCGGCGAGCGGTATGAAACTTAATGAGCGAATCAGGCATGAATGACTGTAAGAGTGAACATAAACTGGCGACCCGCTGTATTCATGCGGGGAATACGGTTGACACCGCGACGGGTGCCGTAATGCCGCCGATTGTCACGAGTACGACCTATCGGCAGCCGGGGTTCAATGAGCCGGGTGAATACGTTTACTCGCGCGCATCTAATCCTACGCGCGACGCACTCGAGCGTTGTGTTGCCGAGCTGGAGTCCGGAGTCCGCGGGCTCGCGTTCGCATCGGGCATGGCTGCTACGGCAAATGTGCTTGAATTGCTTGATGCGGGTGACCATGTCATCGCGCCGGCGGATATTTACGGCGGATCACTGCGCCTGTTCAAGCACGTGCGCGCCCGAACATCGGGGCTGGAGTTTTCGTTTGTTGATTTTAATGATCCGGCTAATGTCGAGCGGGCGATCAAATCGAATACGCGCCTGATCTGGATTGAAACACCGACGAATCCGCTGTTGAATATTATCGATATAGAAGCGACAGCTGCGCTGGCACGGGCACATGGCCTGCTCATCGCCGTCGATAATACATTTGCGACACCCTGTGTGCAGCGTCCGCTCGAGGCCGGCTGTGACATCGTCATGCATTCGACGACGAAATATCTTGGCGGCCATTCAGATGTGCTGGGCGGTTTGAATGTGGTTGCAGACGAAGCGCTCGGCGAACAACTGGCCTCGCTGCGCAGCGCGGTTGGCGGTGTTGCAGGCCCCCTGGATGCGTACCTCGTTCTGCGAGGAGTCAAGACGCTGGCCTTGCGCATGGAGCGACACCAGGCGAATGCAATTCGGGTTGCGCAATGGCTTGCCGATCACTCACGGGCAGAGCACGTTTACTATCCGGGACTCGACGGACATCCGCACCATGCACTGGCAGCGCGGCAGATGAAGGGTTATGGCGGTGTCGTGTCGTTCGTTCTGCGCGGCGGCATGAGCGACGTCGGCGAATTCCTTAACGCATTGCAGGTGTTCACGCTCGCCGAAAGCCTCGGCGGAGTCGAGAGTCTCGTTGGGCACCCGGCGACCATGAGTCATTCAAGCCTGTCGACAGAAGAGCGGTCGGCGCTCGGCATACCGGATAACCTGGTTCGATTATCGGTCGGCATCGAGCACATTGATGACCTGCTCACTGATCTGGATCGCGCCCTGTAGTGAATACTGTGCACGCCAGGCCGGGGTCGCGATCAGTCGAGATTCAGCCAGTCCGGTAACTGCAGGCCCTTGTCGGCCAGGAATGCGCGGTTAAATAGTCTTGCACGATAGCGCATCGCTGAATCACAAAGCAGGGTGACAATAATGTGGCCGGGACCGAGATCTCTGGCCATGCGGATCGCGCCGGCGACATTAACGCCGCTCGAACCGCCGACTGACAGGCCTTCCTTTTTGATCAGCTCATAAACCAGCGGTATCGATTCGCTGTCCGGCAGCTGGTACGGCATATCAATTGGTGTATCGGCCAGGTTGTCGGTGATCCGGCTATTGCCGATGCCCTCGGAGATCGAACTGCCTTCGGCTTTTAGTTCACCGTGCGCATAATAGTTATACAGAGCCGATCCGACCGGATCGGCAAGTCCCACTCTGACGTTTGCATTGCGGGCCTTGAGCGCACGCGCAACACCGGCGAGTGTGCCGCCGGTCCCGACCGAGCAGATGAACCCGTCAATCTGTCCGTTGGTCTGTTCCCAGATCTCGGCACCGGTGGTTTGTTCATGGAACTCGCGATTAGCGGTGTTGTTGAACTGGTTGGCCCAGATTGCACCGTGTTCATGTGTCTCGTTCAGCTCGCCGGCGATACGTTCGGATACCCTGGTGAAATGATTGGGGTCCTTGAGCGGCACGGCCGGAACGAGATGCAGTGTGACGCCATATGATTTGAGGGTATCGATCTTGTCCTGGCTCTGATTGTCCGGCATGACGATGACGGTGTCATAACCGAGCGCATTGCCGACGACTGCAAGGCCAATGCCGGTGTTGCCGGCCGTCCCCTCGACGATGATCCCGCCCGGCCTCAATTGATCTTTGCTTTCGGCGTCACGGACGATACCCAGTGCCGCGCGGTCCTTGATCGACCCGCCCGGATTCATGAACTCGGCTTTGCAGAGAATCTCGCAGCCGGTTGCCTCTGAGGCCTGATTGAGGCGAATCAATGGCGTATTGCCGATACAGTCAAGCGTCGATTTGTAAGGTTTGTGCATTTATCGTTGAGATTGCTAACGCCAGGTCAGGAAATTTTAGGTCCACAGGCACACCAATGACAACAGGGCGAATGAAATCAGAATCCCGATTTTGCTGGCGCACAGTACGAAAGACTCTATCGTAAGATTCAGTCATTCAGAAAAAATGGCCAGGGCGTTGAAAAAAGCGGGTAAGGATTATCAGTTTATAAAATTGAAAAATGGAGATCACAGATTGTCGTTGGGTGAAGTACGCCGGGTATTTTTCAAGGCCATGGAAAAATTTCTGGAAGAAAATCTGCAATAAACCGTTTTTTTAATACCTGGTACCGAAAATCGTGCTGTATACAACGCTTACTCAGGCTTCCAGCGCGGCAAGTTGATCGGCCTGATATTCGTTGGTTAACGGTTCGATCAGGTGTGACAGGTTGCCTGTTAGCACGTCGTCGAGCTTGTAAAGCGTCAGGTTAATCCGGTGATCGGTCACGCGTCCCTGCGGGAAATTATAGGTTCGGATGCGCTCCGACCGGTCGCCGGAGCCGACGAGGCTTTTGCGCTCGGCCGCCCGTTCCCGGTCCTGTTGCTGCTGCTGTTCATCGAACAGTCGCGCCTTGAGTAACGACATTGCCTGGGCACGGTTCTTGTGCTGCGACCGTTCATCCTGACATTCGACGACGATGCCGGTCGGCAAATGCGTCAGGCGTACGGCGGAGTCTGTTTTGTTGACGTGCTGGCCGCCGGCGCCGGAGGCACGATAGGTGTCGACGCGCAGGTCGGCCGGGTTGATGTCGATCTCGTCGATTTCGGCGGCTTCGGGCAAAATAGCCACGGTGCAGGCAGACGTATGAATACGCCCCTGGGTTTCGGTTTCCGGCACGCGTTGCACGCGGTGCGCGCCGGACTCGAATTTCAGTTTTGAATAGGCGCCCTTACCGATAATACGGCTGATGATTTCCTTGTAACCGCCGTGATCGCCTTCATGTTCACTCATGATTTCCAGTTGCCAGCCCTGCAAATCGGTATATTTCGTATACATTCGAAACAGGTCGCCGGCAAAGATCGCGGCTTCGTCACCCCCGGTGCCGGCACGAATTTCAAGATAGATGTTGCTGTCGTCATGCGGATCCTTCGGAATCAGCGATTTGCGAACCGCTGTTTCGAGTTCGCTCATCGAGTCTTTGAGTGCCTCGATTTCTTCTTTGCCCATTGCCCTGACTTCGGCATCGGTATCGTCAAGCATTTCTTCGGCAGCAGCCTGGTCGGCCTGCGCCTGCTCATACTGATGAAATAATGCGCTGACAGGCTCGAGCTGGGCATATTCTTTGGACAGGTCCCGGAAGCGGTTCTGGTCATTGATGATGTCCGGATCCGAAAGCAAAGCACCCAGTTCTTCGGCGCGGGCATCGAGTTGCCGGAGTTTGTCGATGAGGCTTTGTTTCACGTCGTTGCTGCTCTTGCATATATAGCCGAGACGGCCATATGGGTTTAAACATCACCGGTTCAATCCCGGTCAGAGTGCAATTGTCGGTTGCCGGCCGGTTGGTGACAAGGACCGTGATGTCATCATGGCCACTATCGCCTGTTTTTCCCGAACACCGGGCGAGCCGGCACCGTTTGGACCGCCTTTTCCTTTATCATGTCGACGCATGACCCGTTTGACCCGCATCCAACATCCCTGCCGGCTGCTACGCTGGCTTTGCGTGATCGTGATTGCGGTAACCAACAGTGCATGTTCGGTTGCATCGCGTGATACAGAGTCCGAATCAACCTATGTTCCCGATGCGAGTTATTACCTGCTGATGGCCGAGATCGCGGTACAGAGAAAAGCCTACCTGACGGCCGTCGAGCAATACCAGAATGCTGCGGCACTGAGCGATGATTCTGAACTGGCCAGACGGGCGATGGAGTTCGCGACCGAGTACGGATATGAATCTTTCGCATTGAACGCGGCATTGCGCTGGCTGGAACTCGAGCCGGAAAGCCTGGCTGCGCAAGAACAAGCCGGGCGACTCTATTTGCGGCGCTACGATACGGATCGTGCCTATAAATATCTGAGCGGCCTGCTCGGCAATCTTCCGGATGACGATGCCTTCCTTGTTCTGGGTGGAGACCTGGCGACAGAGGACAATACGTCGGGCGTCACTGCCGTGTTCAAACGCCTCGCCCGGCGATTCCCCGATTCGGCCGGATTACAACTCACACTGGCGCGAGCGGCTATGCGTTCGGATGACTATGAGCTGGCGTTGCAGGCGGCCGGCGACGTCGCAGCCGGGAATCCGGATATGCTTGAACCGCAATTGCTCATTGCCCAGGCACTCATGTCGCAGGGTCGAGAGATTGCAGCGCTTGAACAGATCGAGACATTACGGGGCGAACCGGTGTCGATAGTCATCGAGCTTGAATACGTTCGCTTATTATCGACCGCCGGCCGCCTGTCTCAGGCCAATGAGCAGCTGGCAAACCTGGCTAAAATATATGGCGCTCAGCCGGATTTTGTCCGGATTCATGCGCTGACCAATCTGGCGGCCGGCAACCTCGTGACGGCAGCCCGGGATTTCAACAAGTTGTTATCGGCCGGCAAGAATGTTTACGAGAATTTTTATTATCTCGGGCGCATCGCCATTCTGCGTGGTGAGGATCGCGACGGCATCGATTATTTTTCCCGGGTGCGTGGCGGTCCTTATCTGCTGCCGGCACAAATTTCCGAGTCCCTGGCGTATCAGAAGCTTGGAGAGTCGCAAGTCGCTCTCGACACCCTCCAGGCCTTCTCGGAAAATTATCCGCGCTACGCGATAGATTTATTGGCGACACGTGCACAATTGCTGTTCGACCTTGGTGATACGCATCAGGCGATAGCCACTTTCGATGAACTGCTGACCTATCGGCCCGATTCGGTAGAACTACTGCTGGCCTACGGTGCAATCCTTGATATGGCCGGCAAACTGGATGCATCGCTGGCCGTCATGCGGCGCGCGGTGGAACTTGCGCCGATGGATGCCAATGCCCTGAACACGCTGGGCTATACACTGGCCAATCGAACCCGGCACCACGATGAGGCGTACCGGCTGATTCGCCAGGCGCTCGAACTCGAACCCGACTCACCGGCAATCATCGACAGCATGGGCTGGATTTTGTACCGTCTCGGGCGCAAAAAGGAGGCGCTCAGTTACCTCGAACAGGCGTATGAGTTGATGGACGACCCGGAAGTTATTTCGCACCTGGTCCGGCTGCTGTGGGTGAGCGGTGAACCGGATAACGCTCGTACATTGCTTGATCGCTCGATCAGTAAATACCCGGATGCTGAATTGCTGGTCGAAACACGGGCAAAACTGAAGTGATGAACATCGCAAGGGGTTGGTTGCTCGTCGCACTGGTCGGGCTTGCCGGCTGCGCATCCCGGCCTGTTGTGCCCATGGTTAACTGGGTGCAGCGTGCCGAAAGCCTGGTTCAACTGCCGGGTTGGGAGGCCAGCGGACGTTTTGCGGTCAAGTCAGGTACGAGCGGCGGGCAGGGCAGCATTCGCTGGGTCCAGGAAGGATCTGATGTAAGTATTGGGCTCCACGGGCCATTTGGCGTCGGTGCCTATCAGATTGACTGGACCGATGACGATCTCGTGGTGACCGGCAAAGCCGGTGAAGTGACGCTGGCCTATGCCGGGCCCGATGCCGTCGATCGTTTCCTGACCGATCAGCTCGGCTGGACATTCCCGGCCCGCAGCACGCGATACTGGATTCTGGGTGTGGTCGATCCTCGTTTTCAAAGCCATTCTGAATTTGATGCCGACGGTTGGCTGGTCGGAATCGAGCAAAATGGCTGGGTCGTATCGTACGGCCGTTTCGTGGAAGTGCAGGGTCGCTGGATGCCGCGGAAAATTGTCATGGAGCACGACCAGGTCAGGGTTAAATTGATCGTCGACCAATGGCGTTGGTAACTTGAGCAGTGTGTTTGACACGCAAGAGGTGTCAAATCACAATAGCCGCGCCCACGTTCACAGCGTTCCGTCGCGACACAATGGGCTCGAACGAATATTGCACGAGAGCAGGGATAGTGACCGGGTTTCGTGCAATATTCGAGCTAACCGTTGGGGCGTAGCCAAGTGGTAAGGCATCGGGTTTTGATCCCGTGTATCGCAGGTTCGAATCCTGCCGCCCCAGCCATTTTTAACCTGCAGTGCAAAAGGCCGATCAAGTGAACAACGACACTAGTTTCGCCATTCCGAACATGATGGTCTTCACCGGAAATGCCAATCCGGGACTGGCTGCCCGTATTGCCCGGCATCTCACGTTACCGCTCAGCAAAATTCAGGTTGGACGGTTCAGCGATGGCGAGATCGCCACGGAGATCATGGAAAATGTGCGTGGCCGTGATGTTTATATCGTTCAATCAACCTGCCCGCCGGTTAACGATAATTTGATGGAATTGCTCGTGATAGCCGATGCCCTGAGACGGGCATCAGTGGCACGAATCACGGCCGTGATCCCTTATTTCGGTTACGCCCGACAGGATCGCCGGCCACGCGCGGCCCGTGTGCCTATCACGGCACGCCTCGTGG
>CAYNMF010000008.1:0-27352 GCA_964398325.1 uncultured Chromatiaceae bacterium
AACCAGGGACCAATTGATTAACAGTCAATCGCTCTACCAACTGAGCTATCGGGGAGTAGTAAACCCCTGAGGGCGACGGAATTCTCCCGAATGCCTCGAAGCAAGTCAAGGCACCGGATGAGTCTTCTTCGGCTAGCCGAGTACGCGCCCGATGCGTGAAATTGCCTCCTTGAGGGTGTCCAGATCGGTCGCGAACGATAAACGGATGTAGCCGGGAGCACCGAAGGCGACACCGGGCACCAGCGCCACTTCGGCTTCGTTGAGCAAAAGTTCGGCCAGAGCCGTGTCATCGGCAAGGCCTTTGGCTTCGATGGCATTTGCTACGTTTGGAAAGGCATAAAATGTCCCGTCACCCGGGGCGCAAGTGACGCCGTTGACGTCGTTGAGCGCTGCGACGACGTAATCGTGGCGTTGCTTGAATGCAGTCGTCATTTCTGTAATGCAGCCCTGATCGCCATTCAGTGCAGCAACACTGGCAGCCTGGGCGATCGAGCAGGCATTCGAGGTGCTTTGGCCCTGGATCTTTTTCATCGCCTTGATAATATTCTGCGGCCCGCCACAATAGCCGATGCGCCAGCCGGTCATTGCATAACATTTGGATACACCGTTGATCGTGACAGTTCGTTCGTACAGTCCGGGACAGGCATCGGCAAGGCTCGCAAAGGGTTCTTCGGCCCAGTAGACATGCTCGTACATGTCATCGGTTGCAATCAGGATGCCCGGATGGTCGAGCAACACTTCGCCCAGAGCCGCCAGTTCGGCGCGCGAGTAGGCGGCACCAGTCGGATTTGACGGGCTGTTCAGAAACATCAGTTTCGTGCGTTCCGTAATCGCAGCGGCCAGGGCCCGCGGTGTGATCTTGAACCCGTCATCGATATTTGCCGATACGATGACCGGCTCACCGTCAGCGAGTTTGACCATCTCAGGGTATGAGACCCAGTAAGGAGCCGGAATGATCGCCTCGTCGCCGGGATTGAGTACCGCGCTGCACACGTTGTAGCAGGTTTGTTTTGCACCGCTGGAAACCAGCACCTGGTCCGGCGCATATTCCAGCGCATTATCGCGCTGGAATTTATTGATGATGGCGGACTTGAGTTCCGCAGTTCCGTCAACGGCCGTGTATTTTGTCTGTCCGTTTTCAATGGCCCGGATGCCCGCGGCCTTGATATGCTCCGGTGTATCGAAATCCGGCTCGCCGGCACCCAGGCCGATGACGTCGCGACCCTGGGCACGTAATTCGGCAGCCAGCGCGGTAACGGCCAATGTCGGGGATGGTTTGACTCGCTGGACACGCTGCGAAACTGATAAACTCACTGGTTAATCCTCTGTAATTCAGGGGGGTGTAATTCCACGGACAGTTTACTTATTTATTTTGAATTCATAATAAATAAGTAAACTGTCCATGGAATTACACTCGGAATTAGTAAATTCTAAGTGATTCGGGCTCGGCAACCAACATCTTGCGCTTTATTCATGGAACGATTTCAACTCGTCGCCGATTTTGAACCAGCCGGAGATCAGCCGGCGGCTATTGCGGCGCTCGTCGACGGCCTGGAGAGCGGTCTGGCGCGGCAAACCTTGCTGGGGGTGACAGGCTCCGGCAAGACATTTTCGATGGCACATGTGATTCAGGCGGTACAGCGTCCGGCCCTGATTCTTGCCCCGAATAAGACCCTGGCAGCACAGCTCTACGGCGAAATGCGTGAGTTTTTCCCGCACAACCGGGTTGAGTATTTCGTGTCCTATTACGATTATTACCAGCCCGAGGCCTATGTGCCGTCATCGGATACATTTATCGACAAAGATGCATCCGTCAATGAACACATCGAACAGATGCGACTATCGGCAACCAAGGCATTAATGGAACGCGGTGATGCA
Organism: uncultured Chromatiaceae bacterium; assembly: GCA_964398325.1. GTDB lineage: Bacteria > Pseudomonadota > Gammaproteobacteria > Steroidobacterales > SMWD01. The sequence goes on from CAYNMF010000008.1 coordinate 1,879, forward strand.
ATCATTGTTGCGACGGTGTCTTGTATCTATGGTCTCGGCGATCCCGAAGCTTATTTCAGTATGGTGCTGCACGTCTCTCGCGGTGACCGGATTGATCAGCGCGCAATCTTGCGCAAACTTGCCGAACTGCAATACACGCGGAACGATATCGAACTTGCAAACGGCACATACCGGGTACGTGGAGAGATTATCGATATTTTTCCGGCTGAATCCGAGCGGGAAGCAGTACGGATAGAATTGTTTGACGACGAGGTCGAAAAGCTTTCCTGGTTTGATCCGCTTACCGGCGTGGTCTCACGTCAGGTGCCGAGACTTACTATTTTTCCAAAATCGCATTACGTCACCCCGCGCGAGGTGATGCTCAAGGCGGTCGAGGAGATCAAGGTCGAATTAAATGAACGTCTCATCACCCTGCGTGAACAGGGCAAATTACTCGAGGCTCAGCGACTTGAGCAACGTACATTGTTCGATCTGGAGATGATCCGTGAACTGGGTTATTGCACGGGTATCGAGAACTACAGCCGCTACCTGTCCGGGCGCCGCCCAGGTGAGCCTCCTCCGTGCCTGTTCGACTATGTGCCTGATAATGCTTTGTTGGTTATCGATGAGGGGCACGTAACGGTTCCTCAGCTTGGGGCAATGTATAAGGGAGATCGGTCACGCAAGGAAACGCTTGTCGAGTACGGGTTCCGCCTGCCGTCAGCACTCGATAACCGACCGTTGCGCTTCGATGAGTTCGAGGCAATCGCGCCGCAAACCATATTTGTCTCGGCGACACCAGGCCCTTATGAAAGAGAACATTCGGATGCCATCGTCGAACAGGTCGTTCGGCCGACCGGTCTGCTCGATCCGGTTGTCGATATCCGGCCGGCCGGGACACAGGTTGACGATGTGTTGTCGGAGATCAATCTGCGTACGGTGCGCAATGAACGTATCCTGATCACGACCCTGACCAAGCGTATGGCTGAAGACCTGACCGATTATCTGCGTGAGCATGGCATACGTGTACGCTACCTGCATTCGGATATCGATACGGTCGAACGCGTTGAAATTATTCGCGACCTGAGACTCGGTGAATTTGATGTGCTGGTCGGTATCAACCTGTTGCGTGAAGGACTGGATCTGCCCGAGGTTTCACTTGTCGCAATTTTCGATGCCGACAAGGAGGGATTTCTGCGTTCCGAGGGCTCACTGATACAGACCACGGGCCGGGCGGCACGTAACGTCAATGGCACCGCGATCATGTACGCTGACCGGATCACCGGCTCGATGGAACGTGCAATTGCCGAGACCGATCGTCGCCGCCAGAAACAGATTTTGTCGAATGAACAACACGGCATTACGCCAGAGACGATTCACAAAGAGGTGCGCGATGTCATGGAGGGGGCGCGCAGTTCCGGAAAAGGACGTGGTCGTATGCGGCGGGTTGCGGAACCCAGGTCAAATTATGAAAACCTGACACCGGAACAGGCACTCAAGCAGATCGTCGTCCTTGAAAAAAAAATGCATCAGCATGCGCGCGATCTGGAATTCGAGCAGGCCGCGCAGGTGCGTGACGAGATTGATGGTCTGCGTCGTGACAGCCTGGGCCTGCCGGATGTACGGGTTCGCCAAGTAGCTGGCTGAGGGGCTGACCGGACGGTCTTGCGAACGGTTGGCCGGTTGGGTATCGTACCGAACCCCGCACCGAATCTGTTCGGTTGCAGGACTAAAGGCGCGTAGCTCAGTTGGTTAGAGCGCCTCGGTGACATCGAGGAGGTCGTTGGTTCAACTCCAATCGCGCCTACCAGGCAAAATGAAAGGGCCGGCTGTACGCCGGTCCTTTCTGTTTTTGCCCCGAATGAACAAATGTCTGGCCTGCAGAGACAAGAATTCCGGCCTGCTCTGAGGGCATGATGGTCTTAATGGGGCGTGGCCATGGACGGCTCACCCAGCTTCAAACGTATAATGGCTGCCTTATTCATTCGGATATTCGGGGATTCGATGGTGGCTATCGGACAGTGGAGCGAAGCAACCGCACTTGAGACGGTTACGCCGTTAAGTGACAAGCCGGGCGGCTTGCTGCCAGCACTGCGCGCACTGCAATCCTGCTTCGGGTTCATCGACGAGCGCGCTATCGGTTTATTAGCCGCGGTCTTCAACTTGTCCCGGTCCGAAATCCATGGCGTCGTCAGTTTCTATCCGAATTTTCGCCAAAAGCCTTCAGGCGTGCACACGATCAGGATATGTCAGGCCGAGGCCTGCCAGGCAATGGGTTCGCGTGCATTGACCGAGCATATCAAGCAAAAGCTGGATATCGATTTCCACGAGACGACCACGGATGGACAGTTCACGATAGAGCCGGTGTATTGCCTCGGCAACTGTGCATGCTCTCCGGCCATCATGATCGACGAGATAACTTATGGCCGGATTGATCTGAACAGGTTGGCATCTGTATTGAATGACTATCGCGCCGCAGGTGACACATGACGGTCAAAGTCTATATCGCGCGCGAGACATCGGCACAGTCGGTGGGTGCGGAAGCGATTGTTCGACAGCTCATCGAGTTAATGCAGAAGGCCGGCGTAGACCTCGAGGTTATTCGTCCCGGTTCGCGGGGCATTACCTGGCTTGAACCGCTCATCGAGGTCGATACGGAGCAAGGACGTGTGGCCTATGGGCCGGTCACACCAGATGTATTGCCTGATCTGATCGCTGCCGGATTCTACCTGGGGAAGCCGCATGCACTGGGGCATGGTCTGACCGAACAACTGCCGTATTTCTCGGCCCAGCAACGTGCAACTTTTCGTCGTTGCGGCCTGGTGAAGGCAGGCTCGATAGAGAATTATCGCGCGCACGATGGTTTTGCCGGTCTTGAGCGAGCGCTGCAGATGTCACCCCGACAGATTATTGATGCAGTAAAAAATTCCGGTCTGCGCGGACGCGGTGGTGCCGGTTTCCCGACCGGTATCAAGTGGCAGACCGTGGCAGATTCTGTTGCCGATCAGAAATTCGTCGTCTGTAATGCAGACGAAGGTGACAGTGGCACATTCTCCGATCGCCTTTTAATGGAAGGCGATCCGCTTGCGCTGATCGAAGGCATGGCAATTGCCGGCCGTGCGGTCGGTGCGGATACCGGCATGATTTACCTGCGTTCGGAATATCCGCTGGCCGCCGAAGTGATGACCGAGGCAATTCTTGCCGCACGTGCGGCTGGCTGGCTGGGCGCAGCGATCCAGAGCAGTGATTTTGATTTTGACATCGAGTTGCGTATCGGCGCCGGCTCCTATGTTTGTGGCGAAGAGACGGCCATGCTCGATAGTCTCGAGGGTCGGCGAGGACAGGTTCGTTACAAACCGCCACTGCCGGCCAGCATGGGTTTGTGGCAGCAGCCGACGGTAATCAACAATGTAATTACCCTGGCTACGGTGCCCGCAATTCTGACCGGGGGCGCCGATGCTTACGCGAAATGGGGCGTGGGGCGTTCGCGCGGAACTTTGCCGTTTCAGCTGGCGGGTAATATCAAACGCGGAGGCCTTGTCGAGATACCATTCGGACTGACGCTGCGTGAACTGATCTTCGATATCGGGGGTGGCACAGCCAGCGGACGACCGGTGCGGGCGGTACAGGTTGGCGGGCCCTTGGGCGCCTATTTTCCAGAATCCATGCTGGATACACAGCTTGATTACGAAGCGTTTACGGCACTTGGAGGAACCCTGGGTCATGGTGGTATCGTGGTATTCGATGACACCGTAGACATGGCTATCCAGGCCCGCTTCGCAATGGAGTTTTGTGCTGTCGAATCCTGCGGGAAATGCACGCCGTGTCGCATCGGATCGGTGCGTGGAGTTGAATTGCTGGACAGGATTATCGATGAGCGTGATGCACAACGTGAGGACAATATCGAACAGAATTTTGAACTGCTTGAGGATCTGTGTACGACCCTGGTAGACGCTTCTTTGTGTGCAATGGGATCGATGACACCCAATCCGGTACGCAGTGCAATAGCATATTTCAACGAGGACTTTCGCCAGTCAGGCGCCTGAGCGGAAGAATCAGATGGACATGATTAAAGATAAGGACTTTGGTACCCCGCAGAGTACCAGTCAGCGAATGGTTAATCTGACCATCGATGGCATGGCTGTCCGGGTCCCGGTGAGTACCTCGATAATGCGCGCCGCCGCTGAGTCCGGCATCAGTATTCCGAAGCTCTGTGCGACCGATTCCTTGAATGCTTTCGGTTCCTGCCGGCTGTGTCTGGTCGAGATCGATGGGCAGAAAGGCATGCCGGCCTCGTGTTCGACGCCGGTCAGCGAAGGCATGGCGGTGCATACGCAGACCGAACGGCTGGCTAAAACACGGCGCGGCGTCATGGAACTCTACATTTCTGATCATCCACTGGATTGTCTGACCTGTTCGGCCAATGGTGACTGCGAACTGCAGGATATGGCCGGTGCAGTTGGTTTGCGTGAGGTGCGTTACGGTAGCGATGGTGTCAATCATCTCGACCTGGAAACGGATTCGAGTAATCCTTATTTTTCCTTTGACCCTTCGAAGTGCATCGTTTGTTCGCGATGTGTCCGTGCCTGTGATGAAGTGCAGGGTACCTTTGCCCTGACAATTGAAGGTCATGGTTTTGACTCGAAAGTGTCTGCGGGCCCAGGTGTGAATTTTCTTGATTCAGAATGCATCTCGTGCGGCGCGTGTGTACAGGCCTGCCCGACAGCAACGCTGATGGAAAAATCTGTCATCGAGCAGGGGCAGCCTGAGCACAGCGTTATCACGACCTGTGCGTATTGTGGCGTCGGTTGCTCGTTCAGGGCGGATATGAAAGGAGATCAACTGGTGCGCATGGTGCCGCATAAGGACGGTCAGGCGAATCACGGGCATAGCTGCGTGAAGGGCCGGTTTGCGTTCGGTTATGCGACTCACCCCGATCGTGTGCTCAAGCCTTTGATTCGTGAGAAAACCAGCGATCCGTGGCGACAAGTCGAGTGGAACGAAGCAATTGCCTTCACTGCCCATCGCTTCAAGGCCATTCAGGCACAGCACGGGTTGAAGTCCATCGGTGGGCTGGCTTCGTCTCGTTGCACCAATGAGGAAGTCTGGTTGGTGCAGAAACTGGTTCGGGCCGGATTTAAAAATAACAATATCGATAATTGTGCACGTGTTTGCCATTCACCGACCGGGTATGGTTTGAATCAAACGCTCGGTACGTCGGCCGGAACGCAGCATTTCGATAGCGTCCGGCAAGCTGATGTCATTATGCTCATCGGCTCGAACCCGAGTGAGGCGCATCCGGTTTTTGCGTCACAGATGAAGCGCCGTCTGCGTGAAGGCGCAAAATTGATCGTGCTTGATCCTCGTGATATCGAGTTGGTGCGTTCACCGCACATCGAGGCCCGGTATCACCTGCAATTGTTGCCGGGTACAAACGTCGCGATGATCAATGCTTTCGCCCATGTCATCGTAACTGAAGGCCTGGTCGACGATGAATATGTCGCTGCACGCTGTGAATCGGCATCGTTCACACAATGGTGTGAATTTGTTCGGCAACCGGAAAATTCACCGGATATCGTTACCAGTATCACCGGTGTCGATGCAGAGCAGATTCGCGCGGCCGCGCGGCTGTATGCTGCCGGTCCTCGTTCTGCAATTTACTATGGTCTCGGCGTGACCGAACACAGCCAGGGCTCGACCATGGTCATGGGAATGGCCAATCTGGCGATGGCGACCGGTAACATCGGTTTCATTGGCACAGGCATCAATCCGATGCGGGGCCAGAACAACGTGCAGGGTTCCTGCGATATGGGCTCATTTCCGCACCAATTGCCGGGGTACCGTCCGGTCGGCGACGAAACCGTGCGTGGTATCTTCGAAGCCGCATGGCAGGTCGAACTCGACAGTCAGCCCGGTTTGCGAATTCCGAATATGTTTGATGCGGCACTCTCCGGCGAGTATCGCGGCATGTACATCCAGGGTGAGGATGTTGCACAGTCGGATCCGAACACGAAACATGTTGAAGCCGCGCTTGAGGCGATGGACTGTGTTGTCGTGCAGGATCTTTTTTTGAACGAAACGAGCCGATACGCTCACGTTTTTCTGCCGGGCACGACATCGCTCGAGAAAGACGGTACTTTCACCAATGCCGAGCGGCGGATTAGCCGTGTCCGCCCGGTCATTCCGTCACAAACGGGTATGGCGGAATGGGAGGTGACCCAGGCGCTCGCGAATGCAATGGGTTATCCGATGCGCTATTCCACTGCAGCGGAAATTATGGATGAGATTGCCGCGCTGACGCCGGCATTTTCAGGTGTATCGTTTGAGTACCTCGATGTAGTCGGCAGCGTGCAGTGGCCCTGTAACGAACAGGCACCGCTCGGTACGCAGGTCATGCACGTCGATCACTTCGTGCGCGGCAAGGGCAAGTTTGTTCTGACGGGATTCGTGCCGACCGATGAACGCACGACGCGACGTTTCCCTCTGATTCTGACGACCGGGCGTATCTTGTCTCAATATAATGTCGGTGCGCAGACACGACGGACGGCAAATTCCATCTGGTCGCCCGAAGATGTACTGGAACTGCATCCACACGATGCGCAATTGCGCGGCATCGGGGAGGGCGATCTTGTGGCTGTAAGCAGTCGCAAAGGCGAAACCACTTTGCATGCCACGATTACCGAACGTGTCCCATCGGGCGTGGTTTATACGACCTTTCATCATCCGGAAACCGGTGCAAATATTGTCACGACGGAATTTAGTGACTGGGCAACCGAATGTCCCGAATACAAGGTGACTGCCGTACAGGTTGCGCCGGCCGGCAGGCGCACCGACTGGCAACAGCACAGGCACAGCGAAACGACCAGTCCATAGGCATTGTCTGCAGAAGCACCCTGCGGGAGCGGTATTTGCTCCCTTATTTGTGCAGCCTGAGCACCAGTCAGCAATTCTGGCGCCAAAATCATCCCCGGCGGGTCGCTGACCGCCGTCTGCCTCTGGTAGAATCTCCCGCCGGCGCGCCTTTTAGGCCGCCTTTTTTTCTGAATATCCAGGAAACTCAGATGCCCGCTATTACGCTGCCCGACGGCAGCCAGAGACAATTCGATCATGCTGTATCGGTCGCCGACATCGCGCTGGACATCGGCCCGGGTCTGGCCAAGGCAGCGCTGGCCGGTCGTGTTGACGGCTGCCTCGTCGATACGACACATATCATTGATGCCGATGCGAATGTTGCCATCGTCACGGGCAAGGACGATGCCGGCCTGGAAATCATTCGCCATTCTACAGCTCATTTGCTGGCGCAGGCCGTCCAGCAGCTGTTTCCGCAGGTGCAGGTCACGATCGGTCCGGTGATTGAAAACGGCTTTTATTATGACTTCGCCTTTGAGCGGACGTTCACGCCGGAGGATCTGGAGGCCATCGAGGCACAAATGCGCAAGCTGGTTGACGCCGATTTGTCGGTACATCGAGAAGTGATGCAGCGTGACGAGGCCATTGATTACTTTAAAGATATCGGCGAGCACTACAAGGCGGAGATCATCGCGGATATTCCGTCGGATCAGGCGATCAGCCTGTATCGGCAGGGCGACTGGGTTGATTTGTGTCGGGGGCCGCATGTGCCGAGCACCGGGTTTCTCAAGGCGTTTAAGTTGACGAGTGTTGCCGGCGCTTACTGGCGCGGCGATTCAGACAACGAAATGCTGCAGCGGATCTACGGTACGGCATGGCCTGACAAGAAATCGCTGAAACTATACCTGGTGCGACTTGAGGAGGCGGAACGACGCGATCATCGTCGCATCGGCAAGGATCTGGACCTGTTCAGTCTGCAGGAAGATGCCGGCGGCGGCCTCGTTTTCTGGCATCCGAAAGGCTCGCGTATCAGGCGCGTGATGGAGGATTTCTGGCGCGATCAGCACGTCGCGGCCGGCTACGAATTGCTATACACGCCGCATATCGCCTTGCAGACTTTGTGGGATACGTCGGGACATACGGACTTTTACCGTGAAGGGATGTATGAACCGATGGTAGAGGACGACCGGTTGTATCAACTCAAACCGATGAACTGTCCGTTCCATGTACTGATTTATAAGAATACGCTGCGGTCGCATCGCGATTTGCCGATGCGCTGGGCCGAACTGGGTACTGTCTATCGCCACGAGATGTCCGGTGCGCTACACGGCCTGATGCGGGTCCGCGGATTTACACAGGACGATGCACATATTTTTTGCCGCGAAGAACAGATTGCTGATGAAATTGTGGCAATTCTGGATCTGACGCTCGATACACTCGCCGCGTTCGGTTTCAATGATTTTTCAATCGATTTGTCGACACGGCCGGAAAAAGCTGTCGGTTCCGATGAAATCTGGGTCAAGGCCACGACAGCGTTGCGCAAGGCACTGGAGGCAAAAAATATTAATTTCGCGGTCGATGAGGGCGGTGGCGCCTTCTACGGTCCGAAGATTGACGTCAAAATTCGTGATGCAATCGGCCGCCAGTGGCAATGCTCAACCATACAACTCGACTTCAACCTGCCTGAACGCTTCGACATGGAATATGTTGCCGAGGACGGTGCGCGACATCGTCCGATCATGATCCACCGGGCATTGCTCGGATCACTGGAGCGTTTTTTCGGTATTCTGATCGAGCATTACGAGGGCCGTTTCCCCGCGTGGCTTGCCCCGGTGCAGGCCGTAATACTGAATATTACGGACCGGCAGGACAAATATGCACACAAAATAGAGGAAACCCTGAAAAATCAGGGATTTCGGGTAGAAACGGACTTGAGAAACGAAAAGATCGGCTTTAAAATCCGCCAGCACACTTTGCAAAGGGTACCGTATCTTCTGGTCGTCGGTGATCGGGAGGCGGAATCGAATACTGTGGCCGTGCGCACGCGAAGCGGAGAAGACCTGGGCAGCCTGTCGATTGACGAGTTTGCGCTGCGTTTGAATGCCGAAGTCGCGGGCCGCGGTCACACTACATTGGAGGATTGACGAATCGCTAAAAAGCGGATTAGACGGAATGAGGAAATTGATGCCACTCAGGTTCGAGTGATTGATTCTGAGGGTGAACAAGCGGGCGTGATGGGGCGCGACAGCGCGATAGAACTGGCCAGGCAACAGGCTCTCGATTTGGTTGAGGTGTCTCCCAACGCTGATCCACCGGTTTGCCGAATAATGGACTTTGGCAAATATTTATTCGAACAGAAAAAGAAGTCTCAGGCCGGTAAGACCAAGCAGCGACAAACGCAACTCAAAGAGGTCAAGTTTCGTCCCGGGACCGAGGTTGGCGATTACCAGGTGAAAATGAGGAATCTTGTTCGCTTCCTCGAGAAGGGCGATAAGACCAAGGTAACACTCCGGTTTCGCGGCCGGGAAATGGCGCATCAGGAACTGGGTATGCAGTTACTCAAGCGCGTTGAGGCCGACCTCGTCGATTACGGAACTGTTGAGCAGTTTCCGAAAATGGAAGGCCGTCAGCTCATTATGGTGCTGGCGCCGAAAAAGCATTGAATTTTGCTGCAGTGATCCGATCACTGTGGTGAATAAAAAGTGAGTTGGAGGAAAATGCTCGGGGCTAGCCCCGGTTTTCTTCCCAACCCGCCTGCTTCGGCCGGAGATTGGCTTCGGTTCGGGTCAGGCTACAAATGGAGTATAGAATGCCGAAGTTAAAAACTAACCGCGGCGCCGCGAAGCGTTTTCGCAGCACCGGAAAGGGCAAGTTCAAGCGTGCCCAGTCCCATCGCCGCCATATCCTGACCAAAAAAACCACGAAGCGGAAACGTCATCTGCGTGCGGACTCGCATATTGCCGAGGCTGATGTGGATGCCGTCAAGAAGCTTTTGCCGCACGCCTGATTTTGATTCAGCGACGGTTTTTTACGATATAGATATACGAATCAGGAGAGAAATATGGCCAGGGTCAAGAGAGGCGTTGTTGCACGAGCGCGCCATAAGAAAGTCCTAAACAAGGCAAAAGGTTATTACGGTGCCCGGAGCAAGATCTATCGGGTTGCCAAGCAGGCGGTTATTAAAGCCGGTCAATATGCTTATCGCGATCGACGCGTTCGAAAGCGTGAATTTCGCGCATTATGGATCACACGGATCAATGCGGCAGCCCGGCTGAATGGATTATCATACAGCCGTTTCATGAATGGCCTGACCAGGGCGGGAATCGAGGTCGACCGCAAAATGCTGGCCGATTTGGCTGTGCATGATGCAGCTGCGTTCACCGCACTTGCCGAGCAGGCAAAAGCGGAGATTGCCAAAATCTAGTTGCCCGCAACCGGAACAGATGTTTCGGTTGAAATGCTCACCGCAGAAGCGAATTGAATCGATGCTCGATGTTGAAGAATTGATCAGTCGTGCACGCAGCCAAATCGATGCGTGTGAGGATATGTCGGGACTCGATGACATCAGGGTCCGGTTCCTCGGTAAAAAAGGCGAGTTGACGGCGCAACTCAAGCAACTCGGCTCGTTGTCGGCTGCAGAGCGGCCGGCAGCCGGACAGGCAATTAACCAGGCCAAACAGCAAGTTCAGGACGCGTTACAGGTGCGCCGTGAGGTACTGGATGGTGAACAGCTTGCGAAGGAACTTTCTGCCGGCGCCGTCGATGCGACGCTTCCGGGTCGCGGACAGCATCCTGGCGGGTTGCACCCGGTCACGCGCACCCGGGAACGTATAGAGGAGATCTTCCGCGCGGCCGGATTCGGTGTGTGCACCGGCCCCGAGATCGAGGATGAAGAGCATAATTTCAATGCGCTGAATATCCCGGAAAATCATCCCGCGCGGGCGATGCATGACACGTTTTATTTTCCATCCGGAAAGTTGCTGCGAACGCATACGTCACCGGTGCAAATACGCGAAATGACAAAATACGGGGCACCCATCAGGCTGATTGCGCCGGGCCGCGTTTATCGTTGCGATTCGGATCAGACACATACGCCGATGTTTCATCAGGTCGAGGGACTCGTCGTTGATCAAGGTGTCAGTTTTGCCAATCTCAAGGCAGTGCTGCACGAATTTGTCGAGTGTTTCTTCGAGCGCAAAGCGGAACTGCGCTTTCGACCCTCTTATTTTCCGTTTACCGAACCCTCTGCCGAGGTCGATGTATTGTCCGAGTCGGGCCGTTGGCTCGAGATTCTTGGCTGCGGCATGGTGCATCCGAACGTATTGAGCCACGTGGGAATCGATCCGGAAGAATTTACCGGCTATGCCTTCGGCGTGGGCATAGAGCGCCTTGCGATGCTTCGTTATGGCGTTGATGATCTGCGTCTGTTCTTCGATAACGATCTGCAGTTTTTACGGCAGTTCAGATAGGCGAGGGCAGCAGACCATGAAAATCAGCGAAGCATGGCTCAGAGAGTGGGCTAATCCGGATCTTGATTCAGCCGCTCTTGCACATCGGTTGACGATGCTTGGCCTTGAAGTCGATAGCCTGGAGCCGGTAGCCCCGGAATTTACTGACGTCGTTGTTGGCAAGGTGCTCGAGATAACCCGGCATCCGAATGCGGATCGTCTGCAAGTATGTACTGTAGACGTTGGGCAGGCCCGGTCCTTGTCAATTGTTTGTGGCGCTAAAAACGTTCAGGTTGGTGAACATTATCCGACAGCCCTGATTGGCGCTGAATTGCCGGGCGGATTGAAGATAAAAAGCAGTAAATTACGAGGCGAAGTCTCCGAAGGGATGCTTTGTTCCGGCATTGAACTCGGGATCGGTGAAAAAGCGGACGGGATTTTGCCGCTTGGTGATGGCGCAACACCCGGCACACCGATCGCAACAGCACTTGGCCTAGACGATCACATCATAGACATTGACCTGACGCCGAACCGTGCCGATTGTTTCTGCGTGCTAGGGGTAGCGCGGGATATTGCTGCGAGTGAACGACTAGAGTTTGCTGAGCCGGAGATCCCGGCAGTCACACCTGAAACGGATGCGTCATTCCCGGTAGAGCTGCTCCCGGACACGGGTTGCGCCAGATTCTGTGGCCGTGTGATAGAAGATATCGATGTGCGGGCCGAGACACCCCTGTGGCTGTGCGAACGCCTGCGACGCAGCGGACTTCGACCGATTTCTCCGGTTGTTGACGTGACGAATTTCGTCATGCTCGAACTCGGGCAGCCGATGCATGGCTATGACCTTGCCAAACTGTCGGGGGGCATCGTTACGCGTCGTGCCGAGTCCGGCGAGAAACTGGTATTGCTCGATGGTCAGACAGTCACGCTTGATCCCGAGAATTTGGTCATTGCTGATCAAAGCGGTGCGATCGCGATGGCCGGAATTATGGGGGGAATCAAAACCTCCGTTGATGAACAAACGACATCGGTATTCTTTGAATCAGCCTTCTTCGATCGTGACGTCATCGCCGGACGGGCCCGACGTGTCGGGCTGCATACCGACGCATCGGTACGCTTTGAACGGGGTGTCGACCCGCTCAATCAGGTGCGGGCAATCGAGCGAGCAACGGCCCTGTTGATTGCAATTGCAGGAGGCAAGCCCGGGCCGCTTGTCGAGGTGAGTATTGATGATGAAATTCCGACTTTAGAGCCGGTGATCTTGCGACGGCAGCGGCTGGCTGATGTGCTTGGCGTCGAAATTGATGCCGGCGAAGTCCGCGCATTGCTCGAAGGACTCCAGCTGATCATTGAGGATGTACCGGAAGGCTGGTCCGTGACCGCGCCGTCGGCACGTTTTGACATCCGGATCGAGGCCGATCTGATCGAAGAGGTCATTCGCCTGTACGGCTATGAACGTGTTCCGACGATTCCCGGAACGGCACGCACTACCCTGGGGTTGGTCACCGAGTCCACGGTGCCGCTGGAGCGGTTACGAACAACGCTGGTGGCCTGTGGCTACCAGGAGGCGATCACCTACAGTTTCGTTTCGCAGGATCTTGATGCGGAGTTTGCAACCGGCGCTGAGGCATTGGCGCTCAGCAACCCGATTTCGTCCGAACTATCAGTGATGCGCCAGTCCTTGTGGCCGGGCCTGATTACTGCTCTGAAATACAACCAGAGTCGCCAGCAAAACCGGGTACGATTATTTGAGTCAGGTATCAGGTTTTGCAAAGAAGCTAATGAAATAAAAGAAGAAATGCTTATATCTGGATTGGCCAGCGGGGCAGTGCTACCTGAGCAGTGGGGGGCCGCATCCCGGCCCGCGGATCTATTTGACATAAAGTCGGATTTAGAGAATTTATTTGCCCTGACCGGTGCCGGCCATGAGTTCGATTTCGTGGCCGCAGCTCATCCTTCGCTAAGACCAGGTCGCACGGCCCAGGTAAACCGGTGCGGGTTGAGCCTGGGCTGGGTGGGTGAACTACATCCGGCCCTGGTCAGGACACACGGCTTGACGTCGGCGCCGATACTGTTTGAGATGGCTTTAGAGCCAATGGTGGCGGCAAAAATAGCGTCGTTTAACCCGATTTCAAAATTCCCGGCTGTGCGGCGAGATATTGCGGTGATCGTCGCCAGCAATCTGCCGGTTAACGATCTTGAGCTGGCCGTGCGAGATTCTGCCGGTGGGGCTTTAAGTGACGTAGTGGTCTTTGATATTTACGAAGGCCAAAACATCGAGATTGGTTCTAAGAGTGTGGCTTTAGGCTTGATTTTACAGGAGACTTCCCGCACCCTTACGGATACCGACGTGGATGAAATCATGCAAGCGGTGATTGATCGTCTGAGTCGCGACTTCAACGCCACAATTAGAGAATAAGGAAAGATGGCACTTACCAAAGCGGATATGGCGGAATCTTTGTTCAACGAACTGGGTTTGAACAAAAGAGAGGCACGAGAGCTCGTTGACGTATTGTTTGAAGATCTTCGCGCGGCTCTCGTCAGTGGGGAACAGGTCAAGTTGTCCGGTTTTGGCAATTTTGATTTGCGGGATAAAAATCAACGGCCGGGTCGTAACCCGAAAACGGGTGAAGAAATTCCGATTACTGCACGACGTGTGGTGACGTTTCGTCCCGGTCAAAAACTAAAGGCCCGAGTGGAATCCTATGCTGGAACCGGGGAATAACAACGAATTACCGCCCATTCCGGGAAAACGCTATTTCACGATTGGTGAAGTCAGCGATCTTTGTGCTGTAAAACCTCATGTACTGAGGTATTGGGAACAGGAGTTCCCGCAGCTCAAGCCCGTTAAACGGCGCGGCAACCGACGCTACTACCAGCGTCAGGATGTCATCATCATACGCCAGATTCGTAGCCTGCTCTACGATGACGGGTTTACGATTGGTGGCGCTCGCCAGAAACTGACCGGCGAAGAGGCCAAAAGTGACCTGTCGCATAGTCAGCAAGTCATCAAGCAGATGCGCAAGGAACTCGAGGAGATTCTAAAGCTCTTGAGACGCTAGCCCATCGGTGGGTTATTATGCGTACACCGTCATTGGTAGATTCAAATTTCATCTTGCATGTCGGTAGTCGGGTAACGGCGACTAATTTCACCAGTAACGAATCGGGGCGTGGCGCAGTCTGGTAGCGCACCTGCATGGGGTGCAGGGGGTCGGAGGTTCGAATCCTCTCGCCCCGACCATCGTGTAATTTTCTGGAAATAAAAGCGGGTACCAGTCTATGGCACGTCAGGTGCAAGTATATATTGTCGACCGGGTAAACACCTCTAAATCAGGAGTCGAGAATTTCCAGGATTCCGATCAGGATGATTGCGGCTGCTATCAGCATGACCCAGATCGTGATCATTGTAAGTGAACAATTGTTGAGGTAGAAGTCATCATTTCATTTGACCGTCCTGACTATCCGGCTACTGTGACCGGCTTCACACATACAGTGACCAATTCGTATCTCGAAACAGTATCGGGTTACCGATTCAGGCAGGTATGACATGCAGGAAAAGAAACTGCAAAATGCATTTTTCTTTGGATTGCTGGCCGCAGTATCGGTTGCATTTTTCGGCTTGCTGTCCGGGTTTTTTCAACCGATATTCTGGGCTGCGATTATCGGCATCATATTTCTGCCTGTGCAGAAATTATTAGAGCGCAGGCTGAACGGGCGTACCTCACTGGCAGCCTCGCTTTCAGTCATCCTGATTTTCGTTACGGTCTTGTTGCCGGCGATGCTGATCGCGTCTGCAGTCGTTAACGAGGCCGCAGCTATTTACGGCATGATCCAGCGAGGTGAAATCGATCCTGGTGCTCCTTTACGCTGGATTCAGGGCGTGTCGCCGCACCTGGTCGAGCGGGCGGAAGTCATCGGTATCAACCTGGATGAGTTACCGACAAAGCTGTCTGCGGCGGCAATCAAAGGCACTCAGTTTATCGGGCAACTGGCGTTGACGGCAGGGCAGAATGTCGCAAGTTTCCTGGTCATGTTTTGCCTGATGTTGTACCTGCTGTTTTTTGTCTTGCGTGACGGTGAGTTAATGCTTGCCGCACTCATACTCGCTCTGCCATTTGGTGATGAGCGAGAACGGGCGCTGTTTGCCAAGTTTGCCGAGGTATCACGGGCGACCATCAAGGGAACGCTGGTCATCGGGTTGGTGCAGGGCTTTCTGGGTGGCGTCATGTTTGCAATTCTGGGTATTACTGGAGCTGTATTCTGGGGTGTCATCATGGTCATTCTGTCGATACTGCCGATTGTCGGCGCCAGTATTGTCTGGATACCCGTGGTGATCTTCCTGCTTGTAAACGGCGCATGGATGAAGGCACTGGCGCTGGCGGTGTTCGGTGCACTGGTAATCGGATTGATTGACAACTTATTGCGTCCGTTATTAATCGGGCGCGATACCAAAATGCCGGACTACATTATCCTGCTGGCGACATTGGGTGGCTTATCGACGTTCGGTATCTCTGGGTTTGTCATCGGGCCGATCATCGCTGCTCTGTTTTTGTCGGTCTGGGTTATGTTTCAGGAAGAGCATCTGGCTTGATCGAGCGCGCCGATTAATCCGTGCGGATGTGTTCGGCGGTTGTAACGATAAATTCGTCACCGTGCAGGCAGCGATCTTCGATGCCGAGCAGTATCGGCGTGCCTTCAATTCGATAGATATTTATTTTTGCATTAAATACGCAACGCGTCAGACCGTGCTTGTCGTTGAGTGTAAGCTTGCGGATCGAAAATGTCCCGTCCGGTTGCGCCCGTCCGGTCAGGTAGCACTTGATTGATGCAATCGCGTCACCTGCCAGTTCAAGCCCATTGAGTTGTGAAAGATTGCGCTGGGCAATCTCGATAAACCGGATTGAATCAATTTCTTCGGGCTGCGGTTCGCCTATTTCCTCGTCAGCCATACCTGCCTGAAATTCGCCCACCAGTATTTGGCCGGGCAGCGCACGGTCAATCATTCGCGCCAATTCGATTGTCACATCGCCGACAATGTAGCTGTGCAAAGCCGGATTCAGGCCTTCTGCCTGGTAAAACTCATAGCAACTGCCAATATGAAAGCCGGCCCGCAGTTCGGGAACCGTTCGCCCTCGCGCCTTGCTGCTGGCAATCGCATTGTCAGCAAGAACAAGGTGCATGAAGTGGTATAGCTGGGTATTCGCTTCAGGCCCCAGGTCGCGGTTCCAGATATAAAACCCGTCGCCGGTACTGGACCGCGCGAAATTAATATTCATGCGCTTCGTCAGCATCTTGCTGTGGGCCGAATTCATGGAGTATGACAGGCTGTTGATCTGTGTCATCTGCTCGAACGGGCTCAACAGGCTGAAGCCCACGATATCGAATAATGCAACTGCACGATTCGGTACGTGGCTGACGCTATATCGCTGGACAAGTCGATCAATAATTTTTGTTTCGACCGGGTTGCCGGTCAGAGGCTGACGCAGGGTACGGCAGTAGGGTTTGCAGTTGAACAGCCTGGCCGCATTGGTGAGCTGGCGCCTGCTGAGCTGGCGGGAACCGGTTAACATTCGCATGACGAATGCATGCGTATCGTCTGGAGGTGACGGTCGGTCAGAGCCGGCAATCGTATAATCGGCGATTGCATAATGATGGACGACAAGCAGCTCGATACCGGTCTCGGTGGGGCACCAGCCGAGAATAAAATTTTTGCCGAGTGACCACAGCTCATGAAGCTGCTGATCAAGTTCAATCAGGTTGCTGCGTTGTCGGAGATCGAGTTGTCGGTCAAGGCCGATGAAAGCCAAGGTGGAGAAATTCTCGAGTGATTCGGGAATCATGACGGATGGACGACCTTGTCTGCTTTATCAAATAGAGTGGAAATGGAATCAAGTGAAAACACAGCGAATTTGGTGTCTGACACCAATTTACCCAGACTGCATAATAGTCATCCGAGTCACCTCACGACAATAGGTATTTCAGGTATGGAGGCGGATCTGAGCCCGGAATTATTAAGGCGTTTCACATCGATCGTGGGTCCGGCAGGTATTGTCACCGATACGGTCGCACTGGCGCCGGCATTGACCGAGTGGCGGGGCTTATATACCGGGCGCACGCCAGCATTACTTGCACCGGCGACGCCGTCCGAAACAAGCGAAATACTGGCGATCTGCCAGTCAGAACGTATCGGTGTGGTGCCTCAGGGCGGTAACACCGGGCTCGTCGGCGGTGCAATTCCGGCATCGACGCGCGAGCACCCTGAAATTGTGTTGTCGGCACGGCGGATGAAGACGGTTCGGGAAGTGGATCCGGAAAACTATACGATGACGGTGGAGGCCGGGTGCCTACTCGCCGACATACAGGAGGCTGCAGCCGATGCCGATCGGTTCTTCCCGTTGAGTCTTGCTGCCGAGGGGAGCTGCCAGATCGGCGGCAATATATCGACCAATGCGGGCGGTACGAATGTGCTGCGTTATGGCACCACCCGCGACCTCGTTATGGGTCTGGAGGTAGTTATGGCTGATGGGCGCATCTTCAATGGCTTGCGAGGGTTGCGAAAGGATAATGCCGGTTATGACCTCAAGCAGCTTTTCATCGGTGCAGAGGGTACGCTGGGCTTCATTACGGCGGCCACCTGCAAGTTATTTCCACGGCCGCTCAGCGTGGCGACGGCCTGGGTCGCGGTTCCGGATCCGGATGCGGCCATTCATCTGAACAGTGAAGCACGCCGGTTGCTCGGCGATCAGCTGATCGCGCTTGAGCTGATCAATCGCCTTGCTGTCGAGTTCGTACTTGAGCATATCGACGGTTGCCGAGACCCATTGGACGCGCCGAGTGAGTGGGTATTGTTACTCGAACTCGGCAGTATGGAGCCGGGCATCGCGGCTGATACTGCCCTGGAGACTTTCCTGGCCAGGGCAATGGAAGAAGGCCTTGTGACGGATGCCATACTTGCGCAAAGCGCATTGCAGCGGGATGAGCTCTGGCATATGAGGCACAACATTTCAGCTGCGCAAAAAATGGCCGGCGCCGGGATCAAGCATGATATTTCCGTTCCCGTCTCAAGGATCGGCGAGTTTCTCGACAACGCGCAACGATTTGTGACCGAGCGGGTGCCGGGCATCAAGGTCGTCGCATTCGGGCATCTGGGCGACGGTAATCTGCATTTCAACCTTAATCAACCGGACAATATGGACCGCGATCAGTTTCTCGGCCTCTGGGATGAAATCGGCTCGGCCGTGCATACACTGGCGGCAGAACTCGGAGGCAGCTTCAGTGCGGAGCATGGGGTCGGCGTACTTAAGACCGGCGAGCTGGTCCGGCTGCGCGGAGGTGTAGAACTGGCGTTGATGAGGCAGATCAAGGCGGCGCTGGACCCGCACGGAATCATGAACCCGGGTAAATTGCTGGCCATCTAAATCATGATTTAATATCAATAACTTGCCATGGTTATGTCAAAAGGTCTGCAGCACTGCTACACTGCCTTTTCGTCATCCGAATAACAAAGATTCACAAATGGATGTCTGCCGGTGACTCAACCTGTGCGTAATTCCAGCCGCTTCGATACCGGTGCTCAAAAAACCAGGCACGACGCTGCATTTGCCGTTTTCAGGGCGGTCTTGTCTGCTTATATAGTCGGTAAGATGCCGCTGTCGTCGGTTCACCGCGAGTTGGCCCGATGTGTTGCTGCCGGTCATGACCGGGCTGTGTCAATGCTGCATTATTTACGTGTTGCAAATGAGTCGGGCCTGGTCGCCGATGAAGTCATGCACATCCTCGTGACTGATATTCAGGTCGCCGTCAATCTGGCCGATCAAAATGCCCGGGACAAAGACAGCCAGGTTGTTCGACCCATATCCAGACAACGGGCTTTATTGGCCGAACGATTTGAAATCTGCACCCGCGTTGGTCAGGGTGGGATCGGTGAAGTCTATCTTGCACGGGATCTGCGCCGGCTCAAGGCCGGTTTCGACGATCCAAGGGTTGCTATCAAGATCATCCAGCATCGGCACTGTACCTGCCCTGATGCGATCCGTTCGCTACAACGCGAGGCGGTGAATGCCCAGTGTCTCGTTCATCCGGGTATCCGGCGTGTGTACGAACTGAATCGGGAGCGGCAACGGTTTTTTCTTGTCATGGAATGGCTCGACGGGGAAACACTTGCAACACGCCTGGACCGGACCAAAGGACAAACCATGACGGCCGATGCTTTTCGCGCTGTACTGTTGCAGATTACATCGGCGCTTTCATTTGCGCACCGTCACGGTATCGTGCATGGCGATATCAAACCCGGCAATATATTCATGACGGTGAACAGTGGCATAAAGTTGCTGGATTTTGGACATACTGAAGGCATTACATCGGCAGTCCGTTCGGGACCATTTGCAATCACACGTGGCTATTCGAGCCTGGATGTTCATAACGGTGCCCAGCCCGAAATTAGCGATGATGTCTATTCTCTGGCGGTTATGGCGTATCGCATGCTCGCCGGTCGACGCCCGTTTGGCCGGAACACTGCTGTCGAGGTCGAGGCACACGGCCTGAAACCACCTCGCCTTCCCATGCTGAACTCGCATCAATGGCAGGCGCTGAAGACTGGTCTTGCTGTGCATCGTGCACATCGATTCGAAACCGTTTTTGAGTTATGCGAGGGTTTGCTGTCATCATCAGGCGAACGGTACGACCGACCGCGACTCGTGGTCGCAGCATGACTTGGCGGGGCCGCTCAGACCCCCAGGCGGTTGACGCAGCGCGGTAGGTCCGCAATAGTGCGTTGCGGAAATGAGGCCGTGGCCTGTTTCCGCTGAACCCATTTTCACCATGTGAGTAAAACTATGTCCACGAACGGACCAGACAACGATAAAGAGCGACGCCGATATTCGAGCATCGTCGTTGACGGCGTAGAACAGGCACCGAGCCGGGCAATGCTGCGAGCCGTCGGATTTGCCGATGAAGACTTTAACAAGAGCCAGATCGGTATTGCATCGACATGGAGCATGGTCACGCCTTGCAATATGCATATCGACAAGCTTGCAGATGCAGCGGCGGAAGGTGCGGATGAGGCCGGCGGCAAGGCTGTTCAGTTCAATACGATAACCGTCTCCGACGGCATTTCGATGGGCACGCCGGGCATGCGATATTCACTGGTGTCGCGTGAGGTGATCGCCGATTCGATCGAGACCGTGGTGGCCGGCGAGGGTTTCGACGGTTTTGTCGCCATCGGCGGTTGTGACAAAAATATGCCCGGTTGCGTGATGGCGATGGCGCGGCTCAATCGGCCTTGTGTCTTTGTTTACGGTGGGACGATCCAGCCTGGAGCCAGGCGCCGCGACATCGTGTCGGTATTCGAGGCGGTCGGTGGTGTGGCCGGCGGGACCGTGTCCGAAAAAGAATTGCTGGAAGTCGAGCGAACGGCGATCCCCGGCCCGGGTTCATGTGGCGGAA
Organism: uncultured Chromatiaceae bacterium; assembly: GCA_964398325.1. Classification (GTDB taxonomy): domain Bacteria; phylum Pseudomonadota; class Gammaproteobacteria; order Steroidobacterales; genus SMWD01. The sequence goes on from CAYNMF010000008.1 coordinate 22,596, forward strand.
TGTACACGGCAAACACCATGGCTTCGGCTATCGAGGCCCTGGGTCTTAGTTTGTCCAATAGCTCCGCTCAGGATGCAGTTTCGTCCCAGAAACTGGACGATTGCCGGCGCGCAGGAGCGGCAGTAGTCGAATTGCTGAAAAAAGATATCAAGCCGTCAGACATTCTGACGCGTCAGGCCTTCGAGAATGCCATTACGGTCGTGATTGCCTTGAGTGGTTCGACCAACGCCGTCCTGCATTTGCTGGCAATGGCGTACGAGTCAGGCGTAGATCTCAGCCTCGATGATTTTACCCGCGTTGGGCGGAATGTCCCCGTGCTGGCAGATCTGCGCCCGAGCGGCAAATATGCGATGTCTGAGCTGAATGCGATCGGCGGTATTCAGCCGTTGATGAAGCGGCTGCTGGATAAAGGCCTGTTGCATGGCGACTGCCTGACTGTGACGGGTAAGACGCTGGCTGAAAACCTGGCCGACGTCGAGGACTATCCGGCCGATCAGACGATCGTGCATAACTTTAGTGATCCCATTAAGAAAGATAGCCATCTTGTTATTTTATATGGAAATGTTTCTCCAGATGGGGCTGTGGCCAAAATCACAGGCAAAGAAGGACTGCGTTTTACCGGCTCTGCCCGGGTGTTTGCTTCTGAGGAAGAATCACTGCAAGCGATTCTGGATGGCACGGTTGTCGCCGGTGATGTCCTGGTCTTGCGTTACGAAGGCCCCAAGGGCGGACCCGGCATGCGTGAGATGCTCAGTCCGACCAGTGCGATCATGGGAAAGGGGTTGGGTGATCAGGTCGCCCTGATTACAGACGGGCGCTTTTCAGGCGGCAGTCACGGCTTTGTCGTCGGTCATGTGACGCCTGAAGCGGCACTAGGCGGACCGATTGCGCTCATCGAGGACGGGGACCGGATCACGATCGATGCCGAACAGCGCACGATCGACATGGATGTCACTGTCGAGGAGCTCGAGCGCCGGCGTGCGGCCTGGCAATCACCGCTAAAGGACGAGACTTCAGGCACTCTGCGCAAGTATGCCGTGCTTGTCAGCTCTGCCTCGGAAGGAGCCGTTACCACAAAAATTTGATCCTGCCATCCCCGGCGCCTTGACTTGGCGGCTGGCTTTCGGTCTACTCTCGCGCATGTATATCGCTGGTCATAAAAAACGAATGGCAATGAAACGCAGGGCAGTGGGCCGTGCGGGCATTGTTGCGTGGGTGTGAGCCACCCGGTTGTGAACTCATAGCAATCAGCGCAAGTGAATAGCCAGCAAGCCCGCAACGGTTAGACCGAAGCGGGCTTTTTTGTATCGAGATTCCGTGAACCGAGGCGATAACGAATTCTGACAAAGACATGAATAGCATCATGAAAACGATTAACCAGGACACTTTTCCGGCCAGAGAGATGGCAGCTGATAACGATCAACGATGGATGGTCATGAAATTCGGCGGGACGAGTGTCTCGACGGCCGATCGATGGCAGACCATTCGCGATCTGATTGGTGAGCGCCAGGCCGCCGGCTATCGTCCGGTCGTCGTGCACTCGGCCCTGGGCACAGTTTCCAATCGCCTGCATGCGGCGCTCGATGCTGCGGTTGATGGCGATTACCGGCAGCAATACGACGAAATTGTCGATGTGCACCTGGATCTGGCCGCCAAACTCGGCATCGATGGTCAGGCACATCTGGCTGGATTCATCAGTGATCTCGAACAGTTGCTGGCCGGCATTCGCCTGATCCGGGAAATCAGTCCGCGAGTTCACGTCAAGGTCATGGCACTCGGTGAATTGATGGCAACGACACTAGGTGCGCAATACCTCAAATCACAGGGCATACCGGTTACATGGACCGATGCACGAGACATTCTGCGAAGCATCGATGTGCCGCACGAGAATGAGCGCTCACGGTATCTGTCTGCAAGTTGTGCTTTTGACCACGATCCGGCTGTTCAGACCAGCCTGGCAGCGAACGAAGGCGTGATTCTGACACAGGGATTTATCGCACGAAATTCGGCTGGCGATAGCGTGTTGCTCGGCCGCGGCGGATCGGACACATCTGCGGCTTATCTTGCGGCTAAGCTCAATGCCGCTGCACTCGAGATCTGGACCGATGTACCCGGCATGTTTAGCGCAAACCCGCACATCGTCAGCGGCGCCCGGTTACTCAAGGCTCTCAGTTACGAAGAAGCCCAGGAAATTGCATCAACCGGCGGGGCGGTTCTGCACCCGCGTTGTATTCGTCCGGTCCGAACGCATTCCATACCGTTGCGAGTGCGGTGTACGTCGCAACCAACGCTGGACGGTACGCTGATCAGCCTGGATCCGGGCAGCGATGCGCCGGCGGTCAAGGCGATCTCGAGTCGGGGAGATATCACGGTCGTGTCGATGGAAACGGTTGGCATGTGGCGCGAAGTTGGGTTTTTGGCCGAGGCATTCCGCTGCTTCAGCGACATGGGCCTGTCGATTGATCTCGTTTCCACGGCTGAAAGCAACGTGACCGTGACGCTTGATACGGGCCACGAGTCGATCGACAGTGACACGCTCTCCCGTCTGCGCCAAGCACTCGAGAGGCTGTGTCGTGTTGAAATCATTAACAAGGCTGAGGTCGTAAGCCTGGTCGGGCAGAAGATTCGCGCGATGCTGCACGAGATCGGCCCGGCGCTCGAGGTCTTTGCCGAGCACCGGATTCATCTCGTCAGCCAGGCGGCCAGTGACCTGAACTTAAGTTTTGTCGTCGAGGAAGGGCAGGCATTTCGGTTAATCAAGCAACTGCATGCCAACCTGGTTCGGCCGGCCCGGTCTGATGCCGTATTTGGACCGACATGGACGGAGTTGCAAAATGATTCGGTTCCTGTGCCTGTTGTTGCAGAACCCTGGTGGGCGAAAAAGCGACAACAATTGCTCGAAATTGGTGCCGAAGAAACATCATCGTATGTGTACGACACCGAATCTGTCCGCGGCGCCTGCGAGCGTCTGATGTCGATGCATAATATTGACCGGGTGTTTTACGCGATCAAGGCAAACAGTCACCCGCAGATTTTACGCACGGTTGAGAACGCGGGCCTTAACTTTGAGTGCGTATCTCCGGGTGAGATCGCTCATGTTCTGACCCTGTTCCCGAAACTGGACCGCCACCGTATCTTGTTCACGCCAAACTTTGCACCTCGCGAAGAGTATGCGTATGCGCTGGAGTGCGGTGTTTGGCTGACGCTTGATAACCTGCACCCGCTCAGGGAGTGGGGTGAAATGTTTCGTGATCGTGAGGTCTTCCTGCGCCTGGATACCGGACAGGGCAGGGGGCATCATGAACACGTACGCACTGCAGGCGTTCACTCAAAATTTGGCATCCCATTATTCGAGCTGGACGAGGTTCGTGAATCGATCAGGCAACACAGTGTTCGCATTGTTGGTCTGCATGCACATACCGGCAGCGGTATCCTTCAGTCCGGCAATTGGCAGGATGTTGCTGCACGGCTTGTTGATGTTGCGCGGATATTCCCGGATGTGCGCGTGCTTGATCTGGGCGGTGGGCTTGGTGTGCCGGAGAAACCCGGGCAAGATGTTTTAGACATGGTTGCGCTGAATGCGAGTGTGGCTGAGCTGAAGTCCGGGCATCCGCAATTCGAGTTATGGATGGAGCCGGGCCGCTATGTAGTTGCTCAGGCGGGTGTGTTGCTGACGTCCGTGACGCAGGTCAAGGGAAAAGGCAACGTGCAGTATGTTGGCGTCAGTACCGGCATGAACTCATTGATCCGGCCGGCACTGTATGGCGCTTATCACGAAATTGCGAACTTGACCCGACTGGGTGAATCTTCTGAACAGGTCGTTGACGTCGTCGGACCCATCTGCGAAACGGGTGACAAGCTTGGCACTGACCGGTTGCTGCCGGCGTGCAAAGAAGGCGACATTCTGTTGGTGGCAAATGCCGGCGCATATGGTTTTGTCATGAGTTCCCATTACAATTTGCGTGAACCAGCGCGTGAGGTGGCTATATAGTCGCCCGCTTCAGACTCTGAACAGCTGTTGAGGTACCGATTTGTTACGTTCCAGACTGAGTCTCTACGGTTTGCTCGCGATGGCCAGCCTGTCGATTTTAGGTGTGGTGTGGGGCTCTGCTCCGGGCGCCCTGGCTCTCGATCGACTGAGCCTGGTATCAGCCTATCTGTTTTTGTTGTTAGTCAGTTTTGTATTATTGATAGGCCCGGTTCGGGCGATACGAACCGGACGTGTGACAATAAACGACACTTGGCGTCGCGATATCGCTATCTGGAGTACTCTGATCGGGTTCGTGCATCTGGCGGCCGGCGCCGCGGAATCGATGACGCCCGATTATCTGGATTTATTTGTGACCCATGCGGTCAATCCGCCATCGTCCACAGTGCGCGAGATATTTTTCCTGTGGTCGGTTATCACCGGTTTTGTCGTCGGGTTGTTGCTCGTGGTTTTACTGGCGCTGTCAAATAACTGGTCGATGAAGATAATCGGACAGCTGTGGTGGAAGCGTCTGCATCGGGCCAGTTACATTGCGTTTGCGTTGACGATTCTGCATGGCATCGGGTTCCAGATTCTTGAATCACGTTGGTGGGTTGGTTATGGGCTGATCGCAGTCATCACTATAGTTGTATGCGTGACTCAGGTTCGAGGGGCCCGGGCTGTTACGAAGCGGAGGAGTCGTTGAGGTGATGTGTCTGCACAGCAGAAAAATAATCTCATTCCACGACGATGTCCACAAGGTCTTTTGGCAATGCATTCAACCCTGCTC
>CAYNMF010000008.1:27452-38473 GCA_964398325.1 uncultured Chromatiaceae bacterium
CTCGACTGCTAATGCAATCTCAGCTTGGTATCGTGGTCGTATTTATCGAGTTGGTACCCTTTTTCACAGAAGAGACGCCGACAGGACTCGGCAATTGATTTGTCGTATAAGTGTGGCTTGGTTGTGATTTCTTCGAGCGCAAAATCAATGCCCAGGCTGGGTCGGTAAGGGCGATGGGAACTGATTGCTTCCACGACATCAGCTACGGCAATAACTTTGGCTTCGGTCTGAATGAAATCACCGACCAAGTGCCTTGGGTAGCCTGTGCCATCAAGACGTTCGTGGTGTTGCAAAATTATTTGTGCTATCGGCCACATAAAATCAAGGTTTTTAACAATCTCCCCGCCCAGAAAGCAATGATTCATAATTAGCGCCATGCTGTGCTGATCCAGTTTGCCCGGGTGACACAGAATTGATTGAGGGACGGATATTTTACCGATATCGTGTATCCATCCTCCAAGAAAAACGCTGTCCACAGCAAAGGAATGAAGATCAAGATCCTTGGCAATGGCTCGTCCGAGATGCGCCACTCTCCGCTGATGGTGTGCAGTATAGGGGTCGTTGAACTCAACTACTTGCGCAATGGATTCGATGGTCCCAATCATCTGGTCGATAACTATCTGATGAATTCGGCCTATATCAAATTTGTTATCACTGCTCAAAAAAATGTTGCGGAGAAAAAATAGAATTGCATCGGTTCTGTCTTTGCCCGTGGGTATTACAGCGATCTGCGCCCTGATCAGATTTCTGTCTGTGGTTAAACTTTGCTCATAAGCAAGCCCGTTTTTGTTGAAGTCAAGCGTACCCTTATTTACCCGTTCGAGAATATCGTCAAAAAAAAGGATCAGTATTTTTGAGTGAAGTGTCTGATTAAGCTTCTGGCCTATGATTTCTGATGTCCGGCAACTAAACAATTGTTCTGCTGACTTGTTGCATTTCAGTACCTGACCTTTACGATCGATGATAAGGATTCCTTCATCAAGAATATTGGTGAATATATTAAAATATTTATCAAATTCTTTTGTAATCAGATAGTTATTGGTATCAGTATCAGATAAATGGGGTCGATGTACGGCATATGTACGCGCAGTGCGATTACGGAAATTTGAGAGTATATTCATAACCCTTACTCCATATTATTCTATGATGATGGAAGCATCAAGGATTCAGTAGCTGCGCCTAACCCATTAATATGGATTTATAATCATGTGCCGAGAGGCGAGTTGCAGTGCGCATTTATACCGATAATTGATAGTACAAATATCATTTTCCGTAAAATATTAGTATTAACCGATGTATATACTTTATGTAAAACCATAAGATTTGATGTTTGTACACATTGCTATCGATCTTCAAGCCGCAATCCGTAATACAGGTGACCGACCTCGATACCGTCAAACTCGGCGACACCCGGCATATGGCCCCACTGCCGGAAACCAGATTTTTCCAGAAACATGATGCTGCCCTGATTGCTGTCGATCAGGATAGCGAATAAGGTTTTTATCCGGAGGGAAGGGCACATATCGATGGCGCGTTGCAGCAGACCCGAAGCAACCCCTTGACGATGATGATCAAAATCTATGTAGAAACTTACTTCGGCGGTATGAGAAAGTGCGGCTCGACCGGGGCGATATGGACTGATAGTCAGATACCCGGTAATTGTTGAACTCTTTTCGGCAACCAGAATCGGGTATTGGTCGGGCAAGTGTTCTGCAAACCATTTCTTCCTGCTGTCAAGGGTAACGGGAATAATGTCTGCGGTTTTCTGGCCGGCGGCTATTGACTGATTGTATATATCGACCAGCTTTTCCAGGTCTTTTGGGCATGCCGTTCTTATATTCATTTTCAGAGCTGAGGCGGTGGGCTTGCGCTGGGATGTTTTCGACGATATCTCGCAAGCTGTTCCGTGCCGACAACTGCGCCATTGCCATGATTACGTACTGTGATCATCTTGAGGCTGCTGGAAACGAACGGTCCGTATGGCGCTGTTTTGCAAGGGTCTCGAACTCATGTCTCGGTATCAGTTTGAGCAGCTGGGAAATAACGGTATTATGGTGACTCAAGGTCTGCACTTCCTATTGATTATTAAAGGCTTTTCATAAATTCATTATAGCAAAACAAGTCAGTTTTCGGGCCTTGCTTTTTACACCTTAGCGGGACAACAATGACACATTGTCCTGATGACAATGTGTCTGTCTTGCGGTAAGCGGGGGAGTGGTGAAAACCGATTCATTTTTTTGTCGGCTCGATACGTGTAAATAAAATCATACCCCCGCTTGCCAGGCAGCGACAGTGCCGTTCCTGGCGGGCTTTGCAGCAACGGTAAAAAATGTATAATTCGCGCGCCTTTATCGCTTCTGTCGAGTCTGCTGGCAATCATGCCTACATCCTCTTGAGCGGTTATCAAACCTTTGGGAGGTATCATGGGTAGAAAACTATATGTCGGCAATTTGCCGTATTCAGCGGACCAGCAGAGTCTGGAGACTACATTTAGCCAGTGCGGCACGGTCGATTCGGTTAATGTGATCACAGATCGTGATACGGGTCAGAGCAAGGGCTTTGCTTTTGTCGAGATGTCCAGCGACAGCGAGGCACAAAAGGCCATTCAGGAACTCAATGGCACCAGCCTTGAAGGTCGTGAAATCAAGGTCAATGAAGCCAAGCCTCGTGCCCCGCGCGGTGGCGGCGGTGGCGGCGGCGGTCGCGGCAATCGCTGGTAATACCTCGTAGTAATAAAAACCCGGCCTTGTGCCGGGTTTTTTTAATTGGATTGCAGTTCGCATTAGTCATGGCGTGACTTGAGTTCGCACACGACATCGGCAAGCGATAGTTCGTGATTGTGCAACATCACGAGCAGGTGGTAGATCAGGTCCGAGGCTTCGAGCAGTATCTCGTCTTTACGGCCCTGTACGCTGGCCAGGGCGAGTTCAACGCCTTCCTCACCGACTTTTTGTGCAATCCGTGCGGTGCCGGCTGCAAACAGTTTGGCCGTGTAACTGTCCTCGACACGCGCATCGCGCCGCGATGCAATGACATTCTCCAGCGTTAACAGAAAATCGATATCCTTTACATTACTCATAATCGTACCTCGATGGACTGCTCGTGCAGGTAATTTTTCAGATCCCTGATGTTGATTGCCGCGCTGTGAAATACGCTGGCCGCGAGGCTGCCGTCAACGTGTGCTTGTTTGAATACTTCAGCAAAATGCTGCATCTTACCGGCGCCGCCGGAGGCGATCAGTGGTAATGTGCAGTTGTCACGTACGATCATAAGCTGCGCCAGATCGTAGCCGTCACGAACACCGTCCTGATTCATGCAGTTCAGCACGATTTCCCCGGCGCCGCGAGCCTGTACTTCCCTGACCCAGTCGATCGTCGAACGTCCGCTATGGCTCGTCTTTTCAGGATTGCCGGTATTTTGATAGACACGATAGCGGCCATTCTCAGCAAGACTATCGATGCCGATGACTACACATTGCGTACCAAAGCGTTTGGCCAATACATCGATAAGATCCGGGTTTGTGAGTGCAGGTGTATTGATTGAGATTTTATCGGCACCGAAATTCAGGACTTCTTCGGCATCCGCAATGCTGCGAATGCCGCCGGCAACAGAAAAAGGGATATCCAGCACTTCTGCGACACGATTGATCCAGCGACGGTCGACCGAACGTCCGTCCGGGCTGGCCGTGATGTCATAAAATACTAATTCGTCGGCTCCCTCGGTGACGTATCGTGACGCGAGTTCCATTATGCCGCCCATGACCTTGTGGTCGCGGAAACGGACACCCTTGACGACCTGTCCGTCGCGTACGTCGAGACAGGGAATTATGCGTCGCGCGAGAATTGTTTTATCTCCTCAAGTGTGAGCCGGCCATCGAGCAAAGCCTTACCCGTTACGACACGTGTAATGCCGGTTCGATCAAGCGCCTCGAGATCAGCGAGTTTGCTGACGCCACCGGAGGCAATGAATTCCGAATTCGGAAAACGTGTGACGCAGCTTTCGTACAGGGTCAGGTTCGGTCCCTGCAATGTGCCATCCCTTGCAATGTCCGTACACAGGAATTCAGTCGCACCATGATCGATATAGTAATTGACGAGCGGCCATAGTGACTGGCCGCTGCCGGTTTGCCATCCGCGGGTCAGCACTTCGGGTTCGCCATCTTCTGCGAGACGCACATCGACTGCCAGAATTATTTTCCCGGAACCGGCCTGGGATATCCAGGTCGCAACTTCATCCTGATTTTCAACAGCAATAGAGCCGATGACACCGCGTGAGACTCCGGCGTCATACAGGGACTTGAGCCGAGTCAGATCGCGAATGCCGCCACCAGCCTGAATCTCAAGCCCCACCGTGGACAATGATTCTATGATGGGCAGATTTGTGGGCTCGCCCGTTTTAGCGCCGTCAAGATCAACAACGTGAAGGCGCCGGACACCGGTATCGGCATAACGTTTTGCCAGTTCCAGCGGATCTCTGACATATTGTGTGACCTTGTCAAAATCGCCCTGAAAAAGACGAACGACGTTACCTTCGAGAAGATCTATCGCAGGTATTACTTCAAGTTTGATTCGTTCTGTGTTCATTGATTATCGTGTGAGAAAGTTTTTTAGTAATTGCGCACCAAATTTTCCTGATCGCTCGGGATGAAATTGTGCGGCGACGAAGTTCGCACGTTCCGCAATTGCCGTAAATGGTTTTCCGTACCCGGAACTGGCCAGTGTGTCCTCGCTGATGTCAAGGGCGTAACTGTGAACAAAATAAAAATATGCGCCGTCAGGAATTTCATTCAACATGTTTGAATCCCGGGTGCGGGTGATCTGGTTCCAGCCCATGTGCGGTACGGCATGTTCTGGTGATGGTTTGAACAAGTGCGCTGTGCCGGGGAATACACCGAGGCACCGCGCATTGTCTTCCTCGGAAGATTCGAACAATAACTGCATGCCGAGACAAATGCCGAGAAAGGGTTGAGGTAAATCGGGTATTAATTCGATGAGACCGGCTTTCTCGAGTCGGGCCATCGAATCGGCTGCAGCGCCGACACCGGGCAAAATAACATGGCTCGCATTCACGATAACATCCGGATCCACGGTCAATTGACCGGTGATGCCGAGTCGGCCTAGAGCAAATTGCAGTGATGCAATATTGGCGCCGCCGCTATCGATAATTGCGAGCGTGGAACTGCTCATGCGATAGTCCTACAAGATTCCTTTTGTACTCGGTAACTCGCTGCCGACCCGCGATTTTGCCTGGCGTAGCGCACGACCGGTCGCCTTGAAGCAGGCTTCAACCATATGATGCGTGTTCTGTCCGTCCACACGAACATGCAGTGCGGCGCCCAGGCTGTCGGATAAAGAACGGAAAAAGTGTATGACCATTTCGGTTGGCAATGCGCCGACCGAGTCGCGCGGGAATGCGCCGTCGAACCGAAACACGGCACGTCCCGAGAGATCGAGTACAACCTGCGCCTGTGTTTCATCCATCGGCAGCGTGAAGCCATAACGTCCAATACCGCGTTTGTCGCCCAGTGCCTCGTTGAATGCTTTGCCCAGAGTCAGGGCAACATCTTCGACGGTATGGTGCTCGTCAATCTCAAGGTCGCCGTCGCAGGTTAATGTCAGTGAAAAACCACCATGCCTTGCGATCTGTTCAAGCATGTGATCGAAAAAGCCGATGCCGGTATTTACTTTAATCGTCCCCTCGCGGTCGAGATCAATATCAACGTAGATATCCGTTTCATTGGTTTTGCGTGTGACTGAAGTACGACGCGGCTGGTCGCACACTTCGTATGCGATCTCTGCCCATGTCAGGCCGCCGTTCTTGTTATATTTATCAGTAAGTCGGTAGCCGGTCAGCCCGATCGCGGCAGCGAACTCTAGATCCGTATCGCGATCTCCGGCGATGAAACTCGCGTCGCGGTCGACGTTTGCCTGGCGCATGAAGTCACCAATGTGACCGGGCAGGGGTTTGCGGCACTTACAGCCATCTTCGGGAAAGTGTGGACAGACGAAGACTTCACGAAAAACGATACCCTGCGATGCGAACAATTCAAGGACAAAGTCCTGGCAGACTCGAAATGCTTCATCCGGAAAGCTGTCAGTACCGAGACCATCCTGATTTGTGATCATGACGAATTGGTAGCCGGCATCTCTGATGCGCAGCAAGGCAGGAATCACTCCGGGTAACAGACTGATCTTGTCGAGCCGGTCGACCTGTTCGTCCGGGGGTTCCCAGATCAATGTACCGTCACGGTCGAGGAAGGCAATTTTTTGCAATTCAGACATCGTTTTTGCTCTTTGATTCATTTGTCCGGTACGCAAGAGCCCGGAGCAATTGATCATTTTGCGCACGGTCACCAATGGTGATGCGCAAGCAGTTGGGCGTAAATGAATCCCAGCTGAAATCTCGGATCAAAATACCACCATTTTTTGCTGCCGCGACGAGCTGCGCCGGTTCAGCAGCACGAAGCAGGACAAAATTAGCTTCCGAGGGGAGAATCTTTTCGAGTTCGGGCAGACATTCCAGTGCCTCGACGACTCGTTGCCGTTCACTGCGCAATGTCGCTATCCGCTTTTTCAGTTCATCGAGTGCCCCGAGTCCGGCCAGCGCGGCGTCTGTGCACGGTGTGGGATAGGCATAGGGCGGCAGGATGCAGCTGACCAGGTCGATGATGGCCCGGGATGCGAGGATCGATCCACACCGAATACCGGCCAGACCGAATGCCTTCGATAGCGTTCTGAGAATGACGACGTTGTCATGGCGCTCGAGCAGTTCCCGGGTCGGATCCGCAGTGGCGAATTCGATATAGGCAGCGTCCACGACGACAATCCCTGTGCCGTCCATGATCCGGCACGCGGCGTCAATCTGGTCCGTCGGAATCCGGTTACCGGTCGGATTGTTTGGCGAGCAGACAAACAGCAGTTTCGTCTTGGGTGAAACCGTGTTTTCGATACCCTTCAGATCGAGCGAATAACCCTGCTGCGGATCGAGCGGTACCTGGAGGATACCGGCCCCCTGGAGTTGTGCGTAAACCTCATACATGCCGAAGGTCGGGGGACAGATGACGATGTTGTCTTCGCCCGGCCGACAGAAGCAGCGAATGAGCAGGTCAATGGCCTCGCTCGAGCCGCGGGTCACGAGTAACTGGTTCGGCTCGACGGCGTAATACCCGGCCAGTGCTGACATCAACCTGAACGGGCGGACCTGCGGGTAGTGGTTGAGTCCTTCGGCACTGTGGTCGCCGGCGGGTCGCCACGGTGTCTCATTCGCATTCAGACGCAGCAGGCCTGTTTCGGACTGTGCCGGGCGGTACGGACGCAGATTCCGGATTTCGGGACGCGCCAGGTCTTTAAGGGTGTTCATGGCGAATCACTTTTGCCCAGCCTGACCGCAACGGCTTGTGCATGGGCATCCAGCCCTTCAAGTCCGGCGAGTGTCAGAACGGTGGGGGCCAGTCCTTCCAGTCCTGGTCGCGTCAGCTCCTGCACGGTCAGTTGTTTCTGAAAATCCCGGACCGACAGGCCACTGTAATTGCGGGCAAAGCCGTACGTCGGCAGCACATGGTTGGTGCCGCTGCAATAATCACCGACCGATTCAGGCGCCCATGGTCCTAGAAAGATAGAACCAGCATTATTAATTAAATCAACATACTGCCTAGCATTATTAATCTGAATTATAAGGTGTTCGGCCGCATAACGATTGGCGACGTCGATCGCCGTATCCACGTTATCGACGATCAGACAGGCACTGTGGCGCAGTGACTGTTCGATGATGTCGCGCCGTGGCAACGTGGGCAAGGCGGTTTTGATGGCAATGTCGACAGCATCGGCGAAAACAGCATCGGTACAGACAAGTAGTGCCTGTGAATCCGGACCGTGCTCGGCCTGAGATAACAGGTCAAGCGCGACGTACTGCGGATTCGTTGAGCCATCCGCCAGAACCATGACTTCGGAAGGTCCGGCAGGCATGTCGAGGGCGGCACCGGCGGGGTCGAATGCAACGCTTGTTTTCGCGGCGGTAACCCACGCATTGCCCGGGCCGAAAATTTTATCGACCTTCGGTATGGTCGGGGTCCCGTAGGCCATGGCTGCAATAGCCTGTGCACCACCGACTTTGAAAATATTTTCAATACCGCACATCCGGGCGGCAACGATAACCACAGGATCGGCCTGACCGTCAGGTCGTGGAGGGGTGCAAACGATGCGCACCGGGCATTGAGCCAGTTTTGCCGGCACGGCGAGCATAATGGCTGTTGACGGTAGCGGCGCACTGCCGGCAGGGACATACAGGCCGACTGCGCCGATCGGTCGGTTGATACGTTCGCAGACAACGCCCGGGGCTGTTTCGACCCGCACAGGGTCGGTAAGCTGGGCCGCGTGGAAGTCTTCGATATTGCGGATTGCAGTCGAAAGGGCATCACGCGCTTCATCGCTGACCTGCTGTTCGGCGAGCTCAATCTCTTTTCCGGTAATGCGGATCGAATCGAGATCGATGCGATCGAAACGCCTGGTCAGGTCGCGCAGCGCTGCGTCTCCATTCTCACGGACTTCGTCGATAATCACGGCCACGCGCTCGCCCAACTCCGGGTTGTTCGATACGGCGGGTCGGGCAAGTGCAGCGACCCGCGCATTGTCGTCCAGCGCAGACCAGCAAAAGCGTTTCATTCGCGTTGTCATGCCAGCATTTTCTCGACCGGGAGGACGAGAATTGAACTCGCACCGACGCCTTTGAGCGCCTCCAGGGTTTCCCAGAAAATATTTTCACGACAGACGACGTGGATGGCGACCTTGTCGGTGAAACCTTCGAGCGGCAGCACTGTCGGTGATTCAGCGCCGGGCAGCAAGGCCGTGATGTCGGTTAAGGCGACTTTTGGCGCATGCATCATGATGTACTTGCTCTCGCGAACCTGCATGACGCCTTCGATTCGTTGCAGCAGCCGGTCGACCCAGCCGGTTTTTTCAGGGGAAATTGCAACAGGTGTTTTGAGCAGGATGCACTGGCTTTCGAGGATGGTTTCGCCCTCACGGATCTTGTTCGCGGCCATTGTCGTTCCGGTGGAGACCAGATCGCAGATCACGTTTGAGCGCCCGAGACTCGGTGCAATTTCTACGGCACCGGAAAACTCAATGACTTGGGCGGTAATATTTTGTTGTTTAAGAAAGTCACGCACGATGAAGGGGTAGCTCGTCGCGATAGTCGAGTCCTCCAGATCCTGGATAGCCTGGATGCTGCCGGTCTCAGGGTAACCGAAGGCAAGGCGGCAGTGGCCATAGTCAAGAGCGCAGACTTCCGTATAGGGATCAGTGGTTCCTTCCTCCAGAAATTCAAGACGTTTTTCAGCAATGATGTTGAGCCCGGCAATACCCAGATCGCACACATCGTCTCGCACCAGTCCCGGGATGTCGTCATCACGAACGAACAAAAGGTCAACCGGCATGTTCTCACCGTAACCAATTAACTGGTCGCGTCCCCGTGTGTATTTCAGACCGCAGCGCTCAAGTAAATCCAGCGAGTGGTCCGTTAATCGACCGGATTTCTGGATCGCAATCTTGATGCGGGTTCGTTTATCAATCATTCGTCAATTTCCTTTACTTGTCCATTTCTTTGGCTAACCTGTCCAGCGCCTTTCGGTAGCCCCCGGTACCTTCGGCCAGGCAACGTGCGACCCGTCCAACAGTCGTTACGCTGACACCGATCTGGTCGTGTATGGCTCGGTAAGTCATATCCTCTGTGAGCAGTTCCACGACTGCCCATCGATCCTTCAAGGCCTGTAACTCGGCCGGTGTGCAAAGATCGAGAAAAAAGGCGCGTAACTCATCAGCAGTCTGCAGACTCAGCAAGGCAGCAAATAGCTCATTTTCAGCCGCAATTTCTTCTCGCGGGTTTAATATTCTGTGGTCTTTCATGTTATATCAATGTAATAACGTGATAATACATTAATGTATTAAATCAACGATTGCAAGACACTCAGGTGGAAAATGGCTCTGAATTCGCTGCTGGGTTCGGAGATGAAAAAATCGCCTGGTAAACCAATAGAAGAGGTGCTAATGCCGGGTCTGGAGGTTGCAGGATTGCCCGCAAAGGTACGTTTTGAGCTACACTCCGCGCCCTTCCGACACAATGGCGCAGATTTTCGGCGGAGCCGCAGGTTATGGATAAAAAGGACAAGGCGAGACAGACCCAGGCGGTCAGGGCAGGGGTAGACAGCGATTCTCAGTATGGCGCGGTCATGCCGCCGGTTTATCTGACGACAAATTTCAGTTTCGCCGGTTTTGAAGAGCCGCGGCGCTACGATTACACGCGTACAGGTAACCCGACGCGCGATGCACTGGCCGATGTGCTGGCGGATCTGGAGGGTGGTTTTGGTGCGACGGTGACAGGTTCGGGTATGGGTGCGGTGACACTTGCGTGTCAGATGCTAAATCCCGACGATCTCGTCGTGGGTCCCCGGGATTGCTATGGTGGAACATTCAGGTTGCTGAACGGGCTTGCCGGGCGTGGCATGTTTAGCGTCAAGCTTGTCGATCAGACCGACCCTGACGTGCTGGCCGCCGCGCTGGCGGAGGGTGCGAAAATGGTCTGGGTCGAAAGCCCGACCAACCCGTTACTTAGAATTGTTGATCTGGCTCAAACAAAAAAGCTTGCAGAGCAGACGGATTCACTCATGGTGGTCGACAATACTTTTTTATCACCGGCATTACAGCGCCCGATTGAATACGGCGCCGATCTCGTCGTGCATTCGACGACGAAATACATTAATGGTCACAGCGATATGGTTGGCGGCGCTGTCATTGCGGCGGACGAGTCTTTGCATGAGCAAATGCAGTGGTGGGCGAACGCACTCGGTTTGTCCGGTTCGCCTTTCGATAGTTTCCTGACCTTGCGCGGTGTGCGAACGTTGTATGCGCGCATGCAACAGCATGAAAAAAATGCATCAACACTGGCAGAAGTGATTGGTGAACATGAAGCCGTGAGTCACGTGTACTACCCTGGCCTGAACACAGATCCGGGGTATGAGCCTTCAG
>CAYNMF010000009.1:0-35884 GCA_964398325.1 uncultured Chromatiaceae bacterium
TGCCAAGCCGGTAGCGCGGTCAAGAAGGGTGTGAGGCGTGCCCGTGGTCAACGGGCGAGGGTGGCGGCGGATAAGTTCGGTGTGCCGGCCGGGCAAATTATTTTCCGAAACCATCAGGTCTATCCGGAAGATGCACCGGACCAGGCCATACCGTTCAAAAAACTCGTCTACGATACGCTGAACTGTCAGGAAGGCCGCTTTGTCATGGGGCGCGGATTCTATAACTCACCGCTAAAAAAGGGCACGATGGCATACTCATTCGGCGCGCAGATTGCCGAGGTTACCGTCGATTCGGGTACCGGCGTGGTGACCGTCGACCGAATGACAGCTGCGCATGATGTCGGGCGAGCTATTAATCCGCGCATTGTTGAAGGACAAATTGACGGTCAGATTTTCAGCGGCATGTCACAGGTTCTGTATGAGGAATGTTTGATGGAAGATGGACAGGTCATGAACCCGTCGCGGCTCGACTATAAAATGCCGCGGGCATTCGAGATGCCCGAAGTTGACCATATCATCGTGGAGACGATAGACCCGAACGGTCCGTTCGGCGCCAAGGAGGTTGGTGAGGGGCCGATCGTTTGTACGATGCAGGCAATTGCAAATGCCGTTGCCAATGCAATCGGCAAGCCGGTGAAGGTCATGCCGCTGACGCCGTGGCGGGTGTTGCGGTATATCGATACCTGACAAACGTCTGAAACATCGTACTGGCTATTGCGCAGCTGGACAGCTACATTACGCGCTTGATTCCAGATCGACCCATAACGGGTTGGTTCACCGAGGGAAATAATATGAAATCAATTTCGGGCCTTTGGGCCGTCTGCTTTGCAGTGGTGCTGCTGACTACCGGTTGCGACCAGATACCCGGCCTGGGGCCGGATACACTCATTGTCGATTTGGGAGCCGTTGCCAAGGCCACCGGACAGGAAGAGGCAATGCAAACGAAGGCACAATCGGCCCGCGAAGATCTGAATGCCCGGTTGGTCGAATCTGCCCAAAACCTTGAAAAACAGATCAGGGAAGAGCGTGACAAGGCCGGCGATTCTCCGACTCAGGAACAGGAAGTGCAATTGCAGCAAATGGCGCTTCAGGCACAGCAGCAATACTCGAGGATTCAGGCCGACGCGCAGCAGCAAGCTCAGCAATTTGAGAACAACCTGGTGCTGGAATTTCGCGAGCAAGTCAAACCATTCGCCGAGAAAATGGCCCGTTCACATGGTGCGAGCGTCATTCTATTGGCCGATCAGTCTGTTTTCTGGCTTGAGCCGACCATTGATATGACCGATGAATTGATCGCTGAATTACTTGAGGGCCACATATTTTCTGATACTGGCGCCGGTCAGACGCCTGTTGAGCCCGCTGCAGTTGAGCCGACCGCTGACCAGCCGGCCATAGATAAATAATTATTTTCGACGGGGTCAGACCGTTGCATATTGAATTCCAGCGGCCCGGGTTCCGGCCGCTGCATCAATATTTGCGTCTGCCTCGCTGACGATCTGGCCCATTGCCTTCAGGCACAGCAGGACGTTGTTCCTGCGGGCGCTGTAGCCCATTAATCCGATTCGCCAGACCCGGCCTGCCAGCGGCCCGAGACCGGCGCCGATTTCCAGGTCGTATTCATTGAGTAGTCTCGCCCGGACAGCAGCATCATCGAGCCCGGCTGGAATGCGCACACTGTTGAGCTGCGGCAGCCGCCATTCCGGTCCGACTATGAAGGTCATGCCGAGCGCTTCGAGACCTGCGGCCAGTGCCTGATGATGATACGCATGGCGCCGCCATGCGTTTTCGAGACCTTCTTCTTTCAGGCTCAGCAACGCTTCATGCAACGCATAGAGCGCGTTAACCGGTGCGGTGTGATGATAGGTACGCTGCGCATTGTCTCCCCAGTAACCCATGACCAGGTCAAGGTCCATGAACCAGCTTTGCGCTTTGTGCCCCCTGGCGCGAATATGTTCAATGGCTCGTTCACCAAACGTTACCGGCGAGATGCCCGGTACGCATGACAGGCATTTTTGAGTGCCGGAATATACGGCATCTGCATCCCATCCATCGACATCGACTTCGATGCCACCGAGTGAAGTAACGGCATCTACGATGGACAGGCAATCGTGTTGCGTAGCAAGTGCGCACAGCACCTGTGCATCGGATCGCACACCGGTTGATGTTTCTGCATGCACGAAGGCGAGGCAGGTCGCTTCGGGATGGTTGCGCAGCGCATCCTCGACCTTTTGAGGATCGACGGGTTGCCCCCATTCGTCCTCGATAAGCACAGCTCGTGCACCGCAGCGTTCGACATTTTCACGCATTCGGCCGCCGAAAACCCCATTTTGCGCAACAATGACCGTGTCGTCAGGACCGACGAGATTGACGAAACAGGTTTCCATACCGGCCGAACCGGGTGCCGATACCGGCAGTGTCAGTGCATTATTCGTGCAAAACGCAAACTGTAGCAGGCTTTTCACCTCATCCATCATCGTGATGAATGCCGGGTCAAGGTGGCCGATCGTTGGCCGTGCCAGTGCTGCGAGTACGCGCTCCGGCACATCGGACGGACCAGGACCCATCAGTGTGCGCTTTGGAGGTATGAACGATGCGGACATAGCGTGGCACTCCTTTTTTGAACAATTGTCCGATTTAGCCGAATACGGCCAGAGGGGTTAGCATATATTAGTATGCACATTGATTGGGTAGCCGGGTGAGTAGCCGACAGAAAATTCCGGGCAACCGAATCAGAATGACAATAAAACGGAGTATCTATCGATGAGTTATGCATTCCCCTGGGTCGAACCTCCCTGGCCTGACAAAGTATTACCACACAATAAGCTAGAGGACCGTATCGCTCAGTTGATCAGTTCGTTGAATATGTGCGTATTGTCAACGTTCGGCAAGAACGGTCCGATGGCAAGTCCGATCGAATATCATGCTGAGGGTCTGGAAATCTTTATCCTGCCCGACCCCGGAACACCGAAGCTCAGGGCGATGCAGAAGGATCCGCGTATCTCTTATGCGGTCCACCATCCCTATCATGGCTGGCAATCGGCCCGCGGTGTCCAGGTGTTCGGCAAAGCCGAAATCATCGAACCACATGCTCCGGGCTGGGACCACGGCATGAAAGTGTTCCGCTGGTATGAATGGATGAGTGATCTGGGTATGGATACGAGTAAACCATTCGAGCGTCAGGTCGTGAAAATTGTACCGGATCGGATTCTGTATACTGAAACCTGGCTCTGGAAACTGGGCTACAGCGCCAAGCAGGTCTGGAAACAGGATGGATGATGGTCAGGCCGGTCTGCGGTCGGTGAATAAATATCAATCCGATCCGGAGTCTGGCCTGATACGATCTTTCACCCGGTAAACGACAGTATTCCAAGGTTGGACAAGAATGAGTACGCAAAGCGATGTAAAAACAATTCACGAATTTTTGGCCGACAACCCGAATGTTGACGTCTCCCAGCAGTGGGAACGCTGCTGGAATATTCATGGCAGGATTGCCGATCGTATAATCAAGTATTTTGATGCCGAGCTACACCCGATCTCCGAGGGCGCTGAATATTACACGTCACCGGATGGTGAGATGGAAGGCTCGTTCTTCGGTTATACGGGCAACGATATGGACTGGTTTGTTCGTTCTTGGATTGGTAATCGCAAGGCCAGCATTATCGATATGAATATTAATGTCACGCTCGGCCAGAGAACCCAAGTGCCGAATCTGATGATTATTTTCGGTACAGTGCCCAATCTTTTGTTCTATGCGGACTATGTGCCCCGAGTGGACGTCAAGGTGAGCGAGGACTACGTCAACAAATACTACGGTGAAGCGAACCAGGACTATCTGGATTTCCGCACGAATACGGACTATGTCTGGTCGGCCAGTCATGGTCCGGCGATTCGCGGCATGCAGTCTCCGGTTTGTTCAAGCTATATTACGGACCTGACAGATGAACATATCGACCAGTGCGAAGCATACCTCGATAAATTTGTCGATCGCTGGTTCCGGTGGCTCGATGAGGCCGAAGAATTGCCGCTCGAACAGCGCGATGCCCAGCAACAGTATGATTTTACTTATCGTGAATATACAAACCGCTCGGACCCGATGAATGTCCTGGTTGACCGTATATTCGGCCCAGAGCAGGCCAGGTTCATGCTCGATCGGCGCGGCGGGCTTGTGCAGATGGAAGCTGATCGAGGCAAGTGGTTAAAATAAATTAATTTGAATCGAGTTGCTCTAGTGTTGCACGGGCATCTTCGATGCCGGGGAATTCGTCTTCTGTCATGCTCAGCGATTTTTTGAGCGCATCTCGACCCCGTTGAACCATACCTGCTTTCGTTAAAGCCATGCCAAGATGGTAATGCAGTAATGCAATTCCATCGTTAGCGGCAACGGCTGCCTCGAGCAGGCGGATGGCATGATCGTAGTTTCCATTACGGTAGTAGGCCCAGCCGAGCGTATCGAGTAATGCACCCTGGTTACTGTCTTCGAATCCTTTGCTGAGTTCGAGCGCCCGCTCATAACTTTCTTTATCTGATCTGTAATCCAGTATCAGCGAGGCGAGATTATTGGCTGCCATGATATTATTTGCATTATTACCAAGAATTTTTTCATATATCTTAATGGCCTCTTCGATTTGACCGGCCCGCTCATATTCACCTGCCAATAGCAAATTGACGGCCGGATCTTCAGGATTTGCATCGATACCACGCTGGTAGATACTGCGACGTAATGACGGATCATCCGGATACAGTGATGCCAGAGAGGCATAAGCTCTTGTCGCATTGGGTTGTAACGAGATAATTTCTTCGTACTGTTCTGCGGCGGCCTCGGTTTTTCCCTGCTGGGTAAATATCGCAGCCAGCAGAAGGCGCGGCGCAAGCTGTGTAGGATATTTTTCAAGATGTGCGCGCAGAAATTTAATTGCCTCATCTGGCCGGTCGTCATTGATGAGAACCGCTACGAGCCCCTGTAATGGTTCCGGAGCGTTGGGGCTCTTTTCCAGCGCGGCCTTATAAGCATCTATGGCTTGCTGGCTGGATTTCTTGGCCTGCAATACCCGGCCGAGCTGGAATTCCGCAAGGCCTGTTTCATCGCCGAGATCGAGCATCGTGCGAGCTTGCGTTTCAGCCCCTTCAACATCACCTTGTAGCAACAGGGCTTGTATGAGGCTCGAGGCTGTTCTGCGGTCCTCGGGAGCAGCGGCGAGTTGTTCGCGCAATACTTCTTCGGCCATCGGAACATCGCCGCCTCGCGCCAGCAACTCGGCAAGTTCGGCCGATGCGGCCGGATGGGCAGGGTTGAGCTCGATCAGGCGGCGATAGGCATCCTGAGCCAGTTCCGGATTATTAGCGGCACTGTGAGATTTTGCCAGCAGAAGCAGGGCACGTTCGGAATCCGGGGTTACTCTCAGCACCGTGCGCAGATCCGTGACGGCATCATCGAATCTTTGTCCCGTATAAGCGAATGCGGCACGTAACATCAACGCATCCGCATTGTCCTGATCATCAGTCAGTATGGATTCGATGACCGCCTTGGCACTTTCCAGGTCATTTTGCTGGATTCTGATTGCGGTAATTCGGTTGCGGGCGGCGTAACCGATCGGTGATTTCGGATCGGTATCGGCGATTTTTTGGTAGGTCGCGAGTGCATCATCCTGTTTCTTGAGGCCTTCGTAGAGCTGACCGAGGGCCAGCTGGAGCTCCATCGAATCGGGGAGGTCGGCAACATACTGCTGCAAGGTCTTTTCCGCAGCTTCCGTACCGTGCTGGGCACCTATGAAGCGAACGAACGCTATACGTCGCTTTGCATCCTTCGGATCTTTTTCGATATAGTCGCGATAGATTGTCTCGGCTTCATCGATGCGCTTTTGCGTGACATATAGTTGGGCAAGCGCTAACGGAAAGCTGTCTTCGTCCGGGTAGTCGGCTGCCAGTGCCTTGAGATCCGCTTCGATTTCAGCGAAGCGCTCGCCCTGAACCAACAGTAAGATTCTGAATTGCCGGAGCTTTTTGGTGCCATCGGCATCCACTGATTTGATATTTTCCTGCACCAGCTTTTCAGCATCATCGGTATCGCCCTTGGCCATGTACAGTCCGGCCTTGAATATGATCGCATCAACCAACTTCGGATCCCTGGCAAGAACGGCATCGACACCTTGCATGGCTGCATCGATGTTCTTGTTCATGAAATCAACGCGTGCCTGAAGCAGCAAGGCATTGGGGTCGTCAGGTGCAAGTTTGACGGCGGCGGCGGCCTGCTCAGTCGCAAGATCGGCAGCCTTGGCCATAATGTAATAATTACCGAGTTTGATCCGAGACTCGAGATGATTGGTGTCTGCATCGATGGCAACCTGCAGATGCCCGATAGCCTTGCGGAAATTATTCTCTTTCTCTTCAATTTCAGCGAGAAGGAAACGCACATCGGCATTACGCGGTTCGATTTGTGCCGCATTCATCGCCTCTATTCGGGCCGTGACGTAGTCCTCTTGCTCGTACAGTGCTTCGGCTTTCTTCAGATAGTTTGCTGCGCGGTCTTCAGGAGACCCGCATGCTGCCAGCAGCAGGCAAATCATGAGCGGAAAGATGGAGGAAAATCTGCTAACCACGGATGAATCTCCCGGATTTCTGTGAACTAATTTTGAACGTTAATTTTAAGAGCATTATAGAGGGGTTATTTTAAAGCGGGAATCACGTGTTCGCCTATGATTTTCAGGGCATCCATGGGGTCCTCATGGAGCCGCAGTGCGATTTCTGTCAGGCCATTCTCCCGGAACAGCCTGAATCGCTCAATTTCACGATCCAGGTCATCCAGACCGCCGGTCGATGTCATGCCCTGCATCAGGCGATCATTGATATCGTCAGGTACACCCTGAACGATACCGGAGCGGTCGAAATAAGCTGTGACGTACGCAGCAAAATTATCCTGTACAAATTGCGCCTCTTCTTCGGTCAGCCAGTGGGTGAGCAATTCCGGGTCGAGTTTACGGCCTCGCCAGGCCAGTTCACGCCGTGATTCCCGGAAGGCTTCGCTGCGGTCTGCCTTGATATGCCAGGCCCAGAAGGTATTGATGCGAAAATCTTGGGCAGGTGTGTCTCTGCGACCGATGCCTGTACGCACATTTTCCATCGCCGGTCCCATGATTTCCGGTGGTGTGCAACCGACGAATACGCCGTCGGCGACACGGCCGCCCATGCGCATCATCATGTGGCGATAGGCTGTCATATATATTTTCGGCGGCGTTGCAGTCAACCAGTCGTAGGCACACGGCAGGTTGACGTTGAAAATCTCACCGTCATACCCGTGTTTGAGATGACCATGCGCGGCAGCCAGCACTATTTCAAGTGCTTCGCGAATGGCCAGGACAATCTTTTTAGGTTTCTCCAGGTCCATGGCATCGAGATTGCCCTCGCCGGCACCGATCGCGATTTGTGCTCTACCGCCACACATTTCGTTCAGTGACAGCAATCCATTGGCAATCTTGAGCGGATGCATTTCGAATGGACTCACGGCCAGCGGACCCATTAAGAGTCTGTCGGTGGACTGTGCCAGTGGCACGAGACTGATAAACGGGTCCCAGTGGGCGAAATAGTTTGATGTCCATACAGCCCTGATACCGTAGCTTTCGGCGGCCTGACCCAACTCAGTGATTTGTTGCGGGGTCAGGTCTGGTTCCAGGATGATATCTATGTCCACTGATTGTCGCCTCATTGGGGCCCGTTTTATCCGGGGCCCGGTGTTCTTGCCACGGGCCAAGATAGCCTGTTCATAGGTTGAATGCCAGATGCCCCGCCGCCGCGATTTCTTGTTCCCTGACCAGCATTCACCTATATATAAACCATGGAACGCTTGTTACGTTTTCCGCAAGGCAGCTGGATCTTTTCAGCAATGGCGCTATCTGGTGTTTGCCTCTTTGCCTTTGCCGTCGGCGTATTGATGCTGCCCCATAGTGTGGCGCTCGGTGATCGAATGGACGAGATGACCTGCCTGCAGCTCGCATTTACGGCTGAACGTGCAAGCGGCATTGTCCTGTCATTCGGGCCTGAAGCGAGAGCTGCCATGGCGGTATTACTCGTGCCGGGTGACGTTACATTCGCCTGGAGTTATGGCTTTTTACTGGCGGGACTCGTGGGCTTGTTGACGCGCCGGCTTGATGGTGTGTGGTTTCGTGCCGGTGCGATTGCCGTCTGGATACCGCTGGCCGCATCGGCACTCGACTGTGTCGAGGATGTTTTTTTGTTCACTATTGTCATGCGTCTCATTGCGGCGCCGGATGTCGTGTTGTCGCCCATTTTACCGGCATTGGCGGGTGTGGCCTCGGTCTTTAAATATGTCGCACTGTGTGTCCTGACACCGATATTTGCGATCGCCGGAACAGTGCGGGCGCTGGGAACGGATCGCAGTATCGGGGCACTCGTGCTATATGCGATTTTGCTTTTGACCGTTGTGAATATGGTTATGCGTCCGGCCCAGCAAATACCGGCTTGTTTCTGAACTTTTCCGGCTATTTAATGCGGCGCCAGCTCTGTGTGGGCAATTCGCGGGGGTTCCAGCCATGATAGGGATGTCGTGCGACAAGCTGCGCATCTTTGAAAAGCGAAATGAGGCCGGCGCCGACAACAAAACCGCCGATATGTGCCCAGAATGCCGTGCCGCCGCCGTGAGCGCCAATCGAGCCGGCACCGCCGATCAGTTGCAGCAGGAACCAGTAACCGATCATGAATACCGCCGGTACCGCGAACGTTGTTACAAAGAAACCGAGAAATACGAGCATATGTACATGGACCCGAGGATAGAGCAGAACATATGCACCCATGACACCGCCTATCGCACCCGATGCGCCAACCATTGGCACGGCAGATTCGGTATTCGATATGATCTGGAATATGGCGGCGGCGATGCCGCATAACAGGTAGAAAATGATAAAACGACCGTGACCCATCGAATCCTCGACATTATTTCCGAAGATCCACATGAACCACATATTACCGATCAGGTGTAACCAGCCGCCGTGCATGAACATCGAAGTCAGGATCGTATGCCAGCTACGGTCACCCGTGATGTTGCACCAAAGGTTCGAGCCGATCTGGAAGCGAGTTCCGATCGGCACCGTATTCAGCAAATCACCGGGTATCAGCCCTAGCATGCAAACGGACTTACCCAAAGCCGGTTCACTGCCCAATCCCTGAAACAATATCCAGGCCAGTACATTGAGCGTGATGATCGCGTAGGTAACGTAGGGTGTCAGGAAGTGGGGATTGTCATCTCGGAGTGGAAACATATGAGCTCGTCAGTGGGTAATTATATGTTCGGGGAATCGCGGGTAGCATGAACTACGATAAATGGGGGATCAATGAAAATGAACATAAAAATATTAATGACAGGAGCAATAAGATGCCAACGGTATTGATTACCGGCGCGAACCGCGGCCTCGGATTTGAATATACCCGTCAGTATCGCGATCTCGGATGGCAGGTTATTGCCTGTACGCGCAAACCGGATGCGACCGAATTGCGGGGTTTGCCCGCCGAGTTTCTGCGAATCTGCGAGCTCGACGTTACCGATCATGAGGCCGTCGATCGACTGTCTTGTGAGATGCAGGATGTGTCCATAGACGTGCTCGTCAATAATGCAGGTACCAGCGGGCTGAAAAATGCCATGGAGAGTGCGGCTTATTCAGGATTTGACAACATGGATTACCGGATGTGGCGGCAGATTCTTGAAGTGAATCTGCTAGGCGCATTCAGGGTTGCGACAGCATTTCGCGCCAACCTGGAGAAAAGTGAGCGCGGGATCCTTGTCAATATGTCCAGTGATCTGGGGTCAGTGGCGCAAAATACCCGGGGCAACCTCTACTCCTACCGCACGAGTAAAGTCAGCCTGAATATGATTACGAAAGGTTTCAGCGTGGAATGGCCGGCTATTATCAGCATAGCGATGGCGCCAGGGTGGTGTAAGACTGAACTTGGCGGCGCCGGAGCCGAAATCCCTGCTGAAGACAGCGTCCGGGAGCAAATTAAAACGATAGATCGACTGACTGCTGAGCAAACCGGACACTTTATCGATCGGTTTGGCAAGTCGGTGGCCTGGTGAGCATGTAGAGCCGATTGTAAAGACTCAACACTGGCAGCCACGCTATAATACGAGTATGAGTGAACTTCCCAAATGCCCGGAGTGCGGATCTGAGTACACTTACGAAGACGGCGCTATGTATGTTTGCCCGGAATGTGCGTATGAGTGGGCAATAGAGGCGGCAGTTGAAAGTACCGATGATACAAGTGTGACCAAGGATGCCAACGGGAATGTGCTTGCAGACGGCGATACCGTTACCGTGATCAAAGACCTCAAGGTCAAAGGCTCATCATTGATACTTAAAGTCGGTACCAAGGTGAAAAATATTCGCCTGGTCGATGGCGATCATGATATCGACTGTAAAATTGACGGTATTGGTGCAATGAAGTTGAAATCTGAATTTGTTAAAAAAGCTTAATCATCAACACAAAAAATAAATCAGGTTGTTTGATAAATAACTAATAGCAAGTGACGTCAAAAAGCTGCTTCCGATTCCCCCTTGTCAGGATTATTTGATGTCCGATACCAAGTCCAGCGCCCTAAAATTCCGAGATCTGAATCTTGCTGCTCCGTTGCTGACAGCATTGGATGAAGTTGGTTACGAAACACCATCTCCGATTCAGGCGCAGGCTATCCCGCATCTTTTAAAAGGTCTGGATTTATTGGGTCACGCACCTACCGGTACCGGAAAGACGGCCGCGTTTGCCTTGCCCCTGCTTTCTCGTATTGATATCCGTTCGAAGAAAATTCAGGTGATGACTCTGACGCCTACTCGTGAACTTGCAATTCAGGTGGCAGAGGCTTTTCAACGCTACGCCTCTCACATCAAGGGTTTCCATGTGTTGCCGGTGTACGGCGGTCAGGACTATACCGGGCAATTACGTCAACTCAAGCGGGGCGTGCATGTGGTTGTCGGCACCCCTGGACGGGTTATGGATCACATGCGCAGGGGCACACTTCAGCTTGGTGGGCTTCAGGCGCTGGTGCTCGACGAAGCGGATGAGATGCTTCGCATGGGGTTCATCGATGAAGTCGAATGGATACTTGAACAGGCGCCTGAAAAGCGTCAGATGGCTCTTTTTTCAGCCACCATGCCAAAAGAGATTCAGCGTATCGCCAAGCGTCATCTCAACTCACCTCATGAAATTTCCATCAAGACCCGGACTGCGACGGCCGAAACCATCAGGCAGCGGTACTGGCTGGTCAGCGGGTTGCACAAGCTGGATGCTTTTACCCGGATACTGGAGGTTGAGTCTTTTGATGCCATTTTGGTATTTGTACGAACGAGGACCGCGACAACAGAGCTGGCAGAACGTCTTGAAGCCAGAGGTTATGCAGCCGCGGCGATGAACGGCGACATGGTACAGAAGCAGCGTGAACAGATGGTAGAGCGCCTGAAAAAAGGTTCGCTGGATATACTGGTTGCCACCGATGTCGCTGCGCGAGGACTGGATGTCGATCGAATCAGTCATGTCGTCAATTATGATATTCCTTATGACACCGAAGCTTACATTCACCGTATCGGTCGCACCGGCAGGGCGGGACGTAAGGGTGATGCTATCCTGTTTGTGGCGCCACGGGAACGAAGGATGCTCGGGGCCATCGAAAGGGCGACGAGGCAGAAAATCGAACCGTTGGAACTGCCTACTACCGAGATAGTCAACAATAAACGCATCGCAGATTTTAAACAGAAAATCAGCGATACACTGGCTACCGATGAACTGGCATTCATGCAGGGTCTGGTTGAACAATATCAACAGGAGCACGATGTGCCGGCACTGGAAATTGCTGCTGCATTGGCCAGGATCTCGATCGGTGATCGTCCGCTTTTGATGAAGCCGGATAAAAGCCGGCCCGGCCATTCAAGGGCTGACTCAAAGCCGCGTAAAGTGCGAGGTGAGACGCGGCGCAGCCAATCCGGGTCACTGCCGGACACGGAGCAGTTTCGTATAGAAGTCGGGTACGAGCATGGCGTCAAGCCCGGCAATATCGTTGGCGCGATTGCCAATGAAGCGGGGCTGGATGGACAGCATATCGGTCACATCGAAATCAGCCCGGAATACAGCCTGGTTGATCTGCCTGTTGGTATGCCGAATGAGGTGTTCAAAGATCTTAAAAAAGTCAGGGTATGTGGCCAACGTCTGAATATTTCACGTATCGACAAAGCCGCATCCGGGAAAAAAGGCAAGTCAAGGAAAAGCCGGCCAAAGTCGGTAAAGGGAAAGAAAGGAAAGACGAAGTCACCCTCAGGGAAGAAAGGCGGCGGTAAGACGAAGAAAGAAAGGTCAAAAAAAAGAAAACAGGCAGGCTGATTCACTGCTGATCATATTTGCCCTTCATTGCGCTGGAAGCCTGATTTTCTGGCCGTTTGAGACTCCGGTTCATTGACCTGATACCCCTATTTTGGGGGCTTTTTTATTGCTCGATATCTTGCAGTTGCCTGGTGGCAGGCGCTTGAGGGTTACTTTTTTTGTTGCTTGCGCGATGGCGTCAGATGTACGCGGCCTCGCTTGCCGACTCGACGTTCATTCAATTCTATGACGATATCCTTGATTGCCCGGGTTACGGTTCGCTGCGAACCCTGACGATAACCGGTAATCGTGTTTTGGCCCTGGATGATCGTGTAACGGAACCAGCCCGTACCCGCTCCACCATCGGGGGCCTTTGCCTTTTCGATGTTTTCGAGTTCATACTGTTCGGTCAGGGCCGTATTAGCGCTGGTGTTTGATGCTGGCATGTTGTTCAAAATCCTGTTGGAACTGCGTTCCGTTATAATCCTTCACTGTAAGGATTTGCTCCTGGCTGCATGTGCGATGATCCCTGGGGTAAAATTTCGAGTATCGGACTGTCACACAGGGCGGTTTGTCGTTCACACGGCCTTTAGTGTCTGCCACTCGCTTTTAGACTGGTCAAAGCCTTTGGAACCAGCTGAGGCAGGGCAGGGTTATTGTTATATGTTGTGCCGCCCGTATCGAATATTGGGGCTTCTTCAAGCTTAGAACTACTTACAAGATTTTATCAGCTTTTGGGTAATTCAGCAATAGACTCAGCCTGGAGAATACCGTCAATGTTCTGCAATCCTCAGGACTTTGGCTGTCGTTCTTCAAGTTCACCCCAACGCTCGATTGTGGTTTCGAGATCCTGTGACGCCGATTTCAGCTGCTCCAGAACGGCCTGTGTCGTGCTGTACGGCTGGCCGTAGAAATCCGGAGTCGCAATCTGCGCCTGCAGCGCCTGACAGCTTTTCTCCAGCGCCTCAATACGTGCCGGCAGGTTATCCAGTTCGCGTTGTTCCTTGTAGCCGAGTTTCGTGCGCATTTTTGCGGAATCCCGCTGTGCATTTTTGTCGGATCCGGTGGCAGCCTTGTCCGGGCTCTCCGTCTCGGCAAGTTCACGGCCGCGCCGTTCCCAATCGCTGTAGCCGCCAACATACTGACGGATCGATCCGTCGTTTTCGAATACCAGGATGCTGGTTACGACGTTATCGAGAAACTCACGATCGTGACTGACAACAATCAGAGTGCCCTGGTACTCGACAAGTTTTTGCTCAAGAACTTCAAGTGTTTCGATGTCCAGATCGTTGGTCGGTTCGTCAAGGATGAGTAAATTAGTCGGACGCGCAAACAGCCTGGCCAGGATGACGCGATTACGTTCACCGCCTGACAATGCACGTACCGGGGTCATCGCCCGTTTGGCACTGAACAGAAATCCGGTCAGATAGCCTATAACATGACGATCTTTGCCATTGATGCGAATGTAATCTTTTCCGCCGCCGATGTTCTCTGCAATGGTTTTGTCGAGTTCCAGCTCGTGACGCGTCTGATCGAAGTAACCGATTTCTAGATTCGTACCATGTTTGACCGTCCCGTGTTGGGGCCGGATTTTGCCGAGAATAATGTTCAGGAGTGTGCTTTTACCGACGCCGTTGTTGCCGATCAGTCCAATCCGGTCCCCCCGCATGATGGTCAGGGACAGGCTGTCGATCAGAGGCTCATCGGCGAAACTGTGGGTTACGTTGCGCAGCCTGATCACTTTACGGCCGGAGCGTTCACCTTCCTCTATACTGATTCTTGCTTCTTTGGGTCGGGCGATGCGTTTGGCGACCTCATCGCGCATTGTTATCAGTGATCGCACCCGACCTTCGTTGCGTGTACGTCGAGCCTTGATGCCTTGCCTGATCCACACTTCCTCATCTGCAAGTTTCTTGTCGAACAGGCGGTTCTCGCGGTCTTCATCCTGCAGTGCTTTTTCCTTGCGGCGCAGGTAATTCGAGTAGTCACCCGGCCAGCTGGCCAGTTTGCCGCGATCGATCTCGATGATGCGGGTTGCAAGACGCTGCAGAAATGCGCGGTCATGCGTGACAAACACGACGCTACCGGGATATGCAAATATTGAGTTTTCAAGCCACTGGATCGTTATGAGGTCGAGATGATTGGTTGGCTCATCGAGCAGCAATAACTCGGGTTTGCTGACCAGAGCTTTGCCCAATGCGACACGGCGGCGCCAGCCACCGGACAATTCCGACAAACGCTTCTCTGCGGGCAGCTTGAGTTCCGACAAAATAGTGTCGATGCGTTGCTCGGTATTCCAGCCATCGGCACCCTCAATTTTATGCTGGAGTTTTTCAATTTCACGCAGCTGGTGTTTGTCGGGGTGGCCGTTGGAAAGGTGTTCAAAGTCATCCAGCCAGCTCTGGACTGTCGCGAGCCCCTCGGCAACAAATTCACGCACTGTCAGTTCGAGGGTATCGGGCAGGTTCTGGTCAAGCTGGCTGATGCGCAGGTTGTTTTTGTACTGGATATCGCCGTGATCCGGTTGTATTTCTCCTGTAATCAGTCGCAATAAAGAGGTTTTTCCCGACCCGTTGCGTCCGATCAGGCAGACGCGTTCACCTGCCTCGACTGTCACGCTTGCATCGACAAGCAATGGCTGGTCGCCGAATTCGAGTGATATTCCGTCAAAGCGTACGAGTGTCATAGGGGGGTATGCTACTGTGTTCCGGAGGGGGGAGTCACATGAATAGAGATATCAGTCGACGTCAATTGATCAAGGGAGCGACGGTAGTTGCTGCAGCTTCGACCCTGCCGGCGTGTGGTGGTAGCGATGAGTCGATTCAGAGACCGCCCGGTGTCCCGGTTGGTTCGTTCGGAGCGAAATCAACAGCTGAAGAAGTGACAGCGGGAATCGATCTGGCCGGCAAGACGGCTGTCGTGACGGGGGCGAATTCCGGTCTCGGCTATGAAACCATGCGAGTTCTGGCAATGCGTGGCGCGCACGTCATCGGCACCGGGCGTACGGCAGAGAAAGCCGCCGCGGCCTGCGACAGCATTGAAGGCGCTACGACGCCTGTAGTGCTCGAGTTGTCTGATCTGGCCTCTGTTGCGGCCTGCACAGAGCAAATCAAAGGCATGGGTGACCCGATTGACATGCTCATCTGCAATGCCGGCATCATGGCTTTGCCCGAGTTGCAACAGGTGAACGGTATCGAACGACAGTTTTTCGTCAATCATCTCGGGCATTTCGCGTTTGCGACGGGTTTGATCGAACAGGTTCGGCGGGCTCAACAGGGACGTGTCGTCATGCTCAGCAGTTCCGGCCATCAATGGGCGCCCGAGGCGGGTATTGAGTTAGATAATCTGTCGGGTGAACGCGATTACGATCCCAATCGCATGTATGGACAGTCCAAACTTGCCAACGGGTTGTTCGCATTTGAACTGGCGCGGCGGCTCGCCGGTACCGGCGTCACGGCAAACGCCGTACACCCCGGCATTATCATGACAAATCTCGGCCGGCATTTTGCGCAGTGGAAACAGATTGCAGGGCGCCTGATCGGCTGGACGTTCATGAAGTCCATCGAAGCGGGATCCGCTACACAATGCTATGTGGCGACGAATCCGGCATTAAAAGCGGTCAGCGGATATTACTTCGCCGACTGCAATCCGCTGCAGCCGACTTTGCAGATGCGCGACCCGGTTCTGGCAGCGAAACTCTGGGATGTATCCGCAGAGTTGACCGGCGTAAAAGTAACCATCTGAGGTTGTGAGCGTCAATGTGCGCACTTTGCCATGATCTGTCGAAACGCCTGCTGACTTTGCTTGGTATGGTCGGATTGATGTTTGCCGCCATGCTCAATGCGGTGGCGGACCCGAACACAGTGGAAGCACTCGGCGACGGTGCATATCTGTATCGGCACGGACAATATCGGAGTCTGTTCATCGTGTCCGACGAGGGTGTCATCGTCACCGATCCGATCAATGAGGATGTTGCCGTTGCGTACCGTGCTGCGATCGCAACGATCACCGATCGGCCCGTGCGTTTCGTTGTCTATTCCCATTATCACTGGGATCGGGTGTCAGGTGCCAGGGTGTTCGTCAAAGAAGGTGCGAAAATTATTGCGCAGGAACAGTGCGCACAGCGGTTTGCGGAAAATCCAAACCCGTCCGTTATTCCGCCGGATCTTACATTCTCAGATCGCTATACGGTAGAACTCGGGAATCGGTCGATGCAGCTGTATTACTTCGGACCGAGTCACGGCGATTGTCTGACCGTTTTCGTTGCCGAGCCGGCTAATATCATACAAATTGTCGATATCGTAAATCCTCCGGGCGCTTCATTTCCGCCTGATTCCCTGGTTCCATATATCCGGCCCCACAATCTTCGAAAGTTTTTTGCCAAAACAGGCGAGTTGATCGATCGGCTTGGGATCAAAGAGATTGCCGCCAGTGAGGTGCGCCAGAATGCCGGTAATGCAGAAGCAGTCTCGCCGCCATTGGCACCGACGTCGATTGTGCGTGAACAGGCAAAATTCTGGGAAGCGATCAATATGACAGTCAATCGGGCCATTGCTGAGCATCGCGTCGGTATAGATAGCTCCGTCCGATTGCACGATGATGAATATGCAATGTTTGAATCATATATTGGCTATAACAAGAATGAACTGCCCCTTATCTTACGGCGCTTTACCGGTTTTCATGACATGGGCCGCTGACGTCATGAATCCTGCTTCTTTATTTCAGTTATTTATTATTTTTGTATTCTGTATGGCGCCAGGCCAGGTTATTTTTGCCCAGGAAGCACCGCCGCTATTTCCTGGCAGTAAAAACCCAATGAAGAAATGGGAAACCGAACTTATTGCCGATGGTGTTTATGGATTCCGATATACGTTCTATCGAAACATCTTTATCGTAACCAGGGAAGGTGTTATTGCAACCGATCCCATGAATGTCGAAGCGGCCGCAATTCTGCGCCGGGAAATTCGTCGTATTACCGATCAACCGGTCCGCTTCGTGGCTTACAGTCACTCGCATTGGGATCATGTGTCAGGCGGCGCACTCTTCAAGGCAGAGGGGGCCCGATTTGTTGCGCAAAAGGGCTGTGCTGAACATTTCGCCGAGAACCCGAATCCGGACGTCGTCAATGCGGACATTACGTATGACACGGATTACGAAATCAAACTCGGCGACAAGTCACTTGAAATGCTCTATTTCGGACCATCTCACGACAGTTGCCTGGTTGTGATGATCATAAAACCAGCCAACTTGCTGTTCATGGTGGATACGGCAAATCCGCCCGATGGGTGGGCGATGTTTTACAACCCGGCTGTATCGGAAGATCGAGTCTGGCACATGGTGCCGTTTTTTACCCGGGTGCAGGCCCTCGTTGAAGCCCGGGGTATCGATGCGGTCATAGGTGCGCACATGACGATGGGCCGGGATCCGTTAACCGGCCGACCGGCCATTATTCCCGGCACCAAGGGTCCGTCGACCGTCATTGCAGAGCGCCTGGCATTCTGGTCATCGCTGATTGATGTGGTAAAGGAAGAACTGGCGCGCGGTACATTGCCCGGCGAAGTGCCTGATGCGCTTGTCGAACAACGCGCGCTGGTTGACCGTATATCGGGTTACGAACCGGAAAAAATGCGAATCTTGTTGCGAAGGATCACGAGCTACGTTGTGACCGGCGAATAATCGGCTTATTACTTTCCGGCTTATTCAATGTGGATTCGTTCAGTGAGTCCGTAGCGGGCGCATTATTTAGTTTCTTGCTCCAGCGTATTTCGAGTGCGGTATAACTGCCGATGCGTACCTTTTTCAGGCTGTCGGGCATAACCGCTTCGGTATCTGACAGTGGAATTCGTCCACCCATGATTTCCGCATATCGTTGCGGGTATTGCTTTGCGTTGCCCGGTTCTGCATAACCAATGGGAAACAGCGGCAAGTTGCTGTCAGCAGCATACTTGTCCGTCGCGCCAAGTGTATGCAGCATTTCATGCGTGATAACGACATTATTTTTTTCCTGCATTCTGCGGTCGGCGAATACGTGCACAACGCCCAGCATTCCTTTTTGCATTCCGAGCGAGTGGGGCATCCGGGATTGAATTTGTGGATCATGATAAACGAGGAACAGGCGAATATCGGGTGTGGCACCCGGTTGATTCTCCGTTACCCGGTGTGCCCACCAGCGCAATCGAATACTCCACAGTGCGACCGATATCGGGTTGCGGCTTGCCGGTGGCACCGGCGGTTTTTCGGCGACAGGTTGTCCGACATCGATACGTACCGGCCTGTCGATGGCGACGCCATAGAGCCGGGTTTCCTGCTCCATAAACTGCTCGATGGCTATAAATTGTTTTGTCGTCAGGCTGTCAATATAGTTTTTCGTCACCTGTTGACCGTCCGCATTGATTGGATAGAGTGCAACCCACAATGGTTCTTCCCAGCTCGTAGAACGGACACGACTCAGATAGCTGCCGCCGGCGACGATCAGAAGTAGCGTCAACAGAATCAGCTGGCGCAGCGAGCGAATGAAATTTCCTTTGGCCATAATGCCTTGCCGAGACTAGGCGATTCAGGAAAGTATTTCTGTGAACTGCGTGAAAGACAGGCACATAAAGGATTGCCCGCCATGAGTGGCGGTCAGGGTCTCATAATTCCCGTTTACCGGGATAGACGGTCGTTAACTTTCGACGCTGACTTTTGAGGCCTGCTGTCCTTTCGGACCAGTCTCGACTTCGTAGTTGACGGTCTGTCCTTCGATCAGCTTGTTGTCGGCTGCGCCTTCGATAGCAGAGCAGTGTACGAAGATATCTTCGCCCCCCCCGGCCGGCACTATGAAGCCGTAACCCTTGGACTCGTTAAACCATTTGACGGTACCAGTCGCCATACTCATATTCCTCTTACTTTTTGTTATTCGATCACATGATGAATCATGAATGCTGTCGGTGGCGCAGGCGTCGACGGTTCAATGTCGGCGTGCGCACCTTCATGTGGTACGAACGACTTCAGGTTTTTTGTATCCGGACCATTCATAAATAAAGCTGATGCCCCATCCTGAATAGCCGGACACGAAAGGCCTTCAGACCACTTCTAAGATACGGCTCCGGGAGAAATATGCAAGCATCCGAAGCATGATCGGATTTTGACCGTAAATGGCCACATGGCGTGACAGCTGAAAATTAATAACTTATTGATTAATAAAACAATAATAGGCGTAATTACCAACCTATAGCTGCGCCATCGATATAGTTCAGGAACCGGCCATTGTCTTCGGGCGTCAGTTTGTCGATGAGCGCGATCATTTTTGCGACACTTTCGGGCGGTTCGATTGCATTTGGGATTTTCGGTCCGTCAGGCCCCATCGTATTGACCTGTCCGGGTGACAACAAGGTGAGCGTAACGCCCTGCTTCGGTGTTTCAAAAGAAAGTGTATACATGAACATATTCAGTGCAGCTTTACTGGCGCGGTAACCGTACATCATCGGCATTTTCGGGCCTGCTTCGAATGAACCCGCCTTGCTGGAAATGACAACAATTTTCTTTTGCTTCGACGCTGCGACATGTTTCATAAAAGCCTGGGAGAGCTTCAACGGACCGACCGCGTTGATCTCGAAACTCAGCGTGATCATGTTGAAGTCGACGCCTTTGACCCTTTTGAAGGCTGATACATATTTAGGTGTCAGTCCGGCATTGCTGAGCAGTACATCGATCGGTTGATCCTTGTATATATCGGCCAGCCAATCTATTCGCGTATGGTCTGTGACATCGAGTTGTTCGATATGAATATCCGGGTCTCCGTTGGCCAGGGCCTTGAGTTCCTTGGCCTTTTTTGGATTACGTGCTGTCGCGATGATGTTCCAGTCTCGGGCGGAATATTGCCGCACGAATTCGAGTCCAATGCCACGATTAGCGCCGGTAATCAGTACGGTTGGCTTTCCGGAATCGGCGCTCGCCTGTGACAGGCCGGACAGGATGGTGAGAGTCAGAAACAGCAGGCAGTTGATAATGTTGCGCATATGGGTTCCCCGTCAATGCGATAATGTCGAGACCGTGTCTTTTGCCACAAGCAGTGAATCATTGGCGCGGCTGGATGCGTCTGTGACCAATAGTTGGTCAGTGGACCGCTGTCTGTCATAACTGACTATATAGGTGCTGTCTATTTTTTATTGCGCAGAGACATGGGTGCCGTCGTTCCTGTAACTAAAGGGAGGGGAGAACATTGGATTCACTTTGGTTGCTGATCGCACTGATTTTCGGTTTTACAGCTCAGCAATTCCGACTGCCTCCGCTCGTCGGATTTCTGGTGGCTGGTTTCGTCTTGCATGCATTCGGTGAGCAGGGTGGAGAGTTGCTCGACCGGGCAGCTGACCTTGGCATTACTCTATTACTGTTCACGATTGGTCTGAAGTTAAGGCTCAGGGAGCTCATGACGTCCGAGGTCTGGGTCACGACAACTCTTCATATGTTGCTGATTACCTTGTCGGTGAGTGGTTTATTGTTATTGCTCAGCTTTACAGGAATGACAACGTTTCTGAACCTGAATCCAGGAGAAATCGCGGTGATTGGAATCGCGCTGAGTTTTAGCAGCACGGTTTTCGCCGTAAAGATACTTGAAGAACGGGGGGAAGTGAAAACACGACACGGTCAGGTGGTGATCGGAGTGTTGATCATTCAGGACTTGATTGCTGTTTTATTCCTGATGGCGGCAAACCAGTCGCCGCCATCGATTTGGGCGTTTGCCTTGCTGTTGCTGCCGTTGCTCCGCCCTGTTTTGAATATTGCGATCGAGCGCAGTGGTTATGGTGAGGTTCTTGTTTTATTCGGCATTGTGGCAGCAGTTTCAGGCGGTGAATTATTCGATGCTGTCGGCATGAAGGACGGACTCGGCGCTTTATTTCTGGGCATCTTGTTGAGTTCGCATCCAAAGTCGGCTGAATTGAGTCGTTCATTGATGAGCTTCAAGGATCTTTTTCTGATTGGATTCTTTTTATCCATCGGTATGAACGGGTTGCCTGAACCGCTGACCGTGTTGATGATTATTGCCTTTGTTGCCGTCATATTGCCGTTAAAGATGCTGCTGTTCGCATTATTGATGGTCCGGTTCCGGTTACGTATACGAACGGTATTTCTCGCAATGCTGGGTCTGGCCAGTTACAGCGAGTTTGGTCTGATTGTTGCCGCCGAGGGCGCGCGAGTGGGTTGGCTCGGAGAAGAATGGCTGGTCAATATTGCTATCGCTCTTGCGCTGAGTTTTGTAATAGCCTCGGTGTTGAACACACGAGCACACGAAATTTATACGCGTCTGGCCGGGATTATCAGTCGTTTTGAATCACCGGTCTGTCTGCCTGGAGATGAGATGGCCGGATGCGGTGCTGCCAGGATGCTTGTCATCGGTATGGGTCGGGTTGGCCGCGGTGCTTATGACGCGATGCGAGAACTGCATGGCGAGGATATGCTTGGTGTTGATGTGGATCGGGTAAAGACAGCTGCCCTTGACGAGCAGGGTTACAATATTATTAACGGCGATGCAGAAGAATTAGAATTTTGGCAGCGTATGGTTGCCGGTAAAGTTGACTTGATCATGCTCGCATTGCCAAAACACCAGGATGCCTTGCTGGCCGTAAAATTATTGAACAAGGCCGGATACGATGGGTTTATCGGTGCTGTTGCCAAGCACGAGGAAGAGCGAGCAGCGCTGGAGGCAGCCGGTATTCATGCAACATTCAACTACTATGCGGAAGTTGGTAAAGGTTTTGCCGATCATGTAACACAGATGGTAAATAGTTTCGGAGTTGATCGGGCAGCTGAATCGAAGACATCCTGAGCATCAGGGAGCGAGGCGTTTGATGTCCCATTCCGATTCGGTGGCTGTGTACATGAACCGATCATGCAGACGATTCTCGCGTCCCTGCCAGAACTCGATACTGGAGGGAACAATGCGGTAACCGCCCCAGAAAGACGGCAATGGAATCTCGCCACTTGCAAATTTCTGTTTCATCTCTTCAAACTTATTTTCAAGTATAGAGCGGGAAGAGATGATGCTGCTCTGTTTCGATACCCATGCGCCAATCTGACTGTCGCGTGGGCGGCGCATGAAATAGCGGACGTTGTCTGCCGTGCTGATACGTTCAGCGCAACCTTTGATTTTGATTTGCCGATGAAGTTCGTGCCAATAAAAAAGCAGTGCGACATTTTCGTTCTGGCCAATCTCATGTGCTTTACGACTGCCGAGATTTGTGTAGAACACGAAGCCATCTTCACCGTAGTATTTTAATAGAACGGTCCTGATGGATGGTTGGCCGTTCGCCGCTACTGTTGCGATGCTCATTGCATTCGGATCCATTGCTTCAACTTGCAATGCTTCATTGAACCAGATGTCAAACTGTGCGAACGGATTCGCAACAAGGTCGGTTCTATGAAGCGGCTTGATGCTGTATTCACGTCGCAGATCTGCAATATCATTATTTATTTCCACACCGGATACCCATAGAAAGATAGATGGAGGTATAGCCTAGTCGCTTCGGCCGCACTTGCAAGAGGTGAAGCCCGCTACCACTCAGAGATATGGCGAGAATAACCATGCAATCGAGTCACGAAAACGAATCGGGTAACTGCGTTCATCGACTTCCTGTAATGTGACTCGCCGGGACTGGCTGACGACTCTGTCGCAGTGTTTTGTCAGTTCCAGGGCAAAATTATCGTCCGGGACTTCAGCGGCAATCTCAAAGTTCAGCCGCAGACTGCGGGGGGCAATATTGGTCGAGCCGATTTGTGCGTAACGCTCATCTCATATTATTGTGCCAGCGTCGGGTACCGGACAACAGGACGGTGAGTTTCTGTAAATTTTAGGTATTGCAATACAGGTACGCTATGATAATTGATCAGGCACCAAGCGTACTCTAAATGAAAAAATCAATGCAGTGCGCTGATCAGGAGAGATTTGTATGCGGTTATTCCGTTCGTTGACGGCTATTCGGGATTTTTCGGCCGATATATTGCTGGTCTGCCTGCTAGGCCACGCCGGGCAGCAACACCTCACCGGCCGGCGGCGGGAAATAAGTTCCCAGGCGGACTTTTTCTCAGCGGTTGATGATCAGGCAATTCTGCCCGAGCTTCTTTAGTGTAGTACACGCATTGCGAGCTTCGGCACCGGACATCGGCACGGTTTTTAGTAGAAACATATTGCTGCCGTTGGCCTGAGTCGGTGACTCGATAAGCACCGGACCAAGCAGGGTATCAGGTGCCATCGCCACCAGGCGCCGCAGTTCCAGTTCGGCAGCAGCAGCGGTTTTGAATGCTGCCAGCTGAAGGCGGAAATGACCCGGCCGTTCTTTGGGCCGGGCCGCCTCTTCGGCAGCTGCAATTTCGGCCAGCAGTGTCCTGGCTTCGTTTATTTGTGGTGCATCAGGGTACTCTTCCAGAAATGCCTTGAGGGCTACTTTATTACCTTCAGTTTGGATCTTCTGCCAACGCTCATCACGCTGTATTTCTTTCGCGCGCTTTCGGGCAGTTGCGGCATATTCGCTGTCGGCGTACTTGTCGATGAATGCCCGATAAGCGGTGAGCGAGTCTTTGAACTCTGCTCTTTCCCATGCGCGAATGACCTCGAGTTCATCGATACGCGTGCGTGCCTGCTCTGCAAACGCACTATTCGGATGCTTGGCCAGGAATTCCAGATAGGCGTTCCGGGTGTCATCGCGCGCGGCAAGGTTCCAGTCCTTTTCCGGGTTCGCACACGATATGAGTGTCAGGAAGGTGACAAAAATACCAAAAAATAATTTTATTCGCCGGGTTGTCATCATGTTCGCGTGTGCCGATCCAGCGGGAAGATCAATCTGATAAATAATCCCGGCTTGTTATCGTCGAATTCAAGTCGTGCGCCAAGACGTTGCACGATCGCTTGTACCAGGCTGAGTCCAAGGCCGGCTCCGGGTTTGGAGCGGCTTTCATCCAGACGAAAAAAGCGCTCCAAAACCTGCTCACGCATGTCGGCCGGGATGCCCGGCCCCGAGTCTGCCACGGATAAAACAACATGCCCCGGATTGTGCTGCAGGCTGATCGACACTTTGCCGCCGGTCGGGGTGTATTTGATCGCATTATCGAGCAGATTTGTGATGGCCTGAAACAGCAGATTCCGGTCACCGCGAACTTCTATCTCACCGGGCTCATCGCAACTCAGGTTGATCGATTTATCGTCCGCCAACGCCTTGTATAATTCATAGCTATCGCGAACGCACTGACTCAGGTTGACAGGGTTTAATCTCGCCTCGTACGTTCCGGACTCGATGCGGGCGATACTGAGTAATGAAGCGAATGTTGCCAACAAGCCTTCCGCATCTTCGATACAGGCATCAATTTCATCAATTTCCGAAGAGCCTGCATTCTGGCGCAATTCTTCAAGGCGATTGCGCAGACGTGTCAGGGGCGTTCGCAGATCATGGGCAACGTTATCGGAGATATGCTGAATGTTGTTCATTAGTGACTCGATCTGGTCCATCATGGAATTCAGATTTTTGGCCAGTTCATCGAATTCGTCACCGCTTCCGGTCGTGACTATTCTCTGAGTCAGATCACCGTCTCTGATCCGTCTGCTTGTCAGGTTAAATTGGGCAA
Source organism: uncultured Chromatiaceae bacterium (assembly GCA_964398325.1). GTDB lineage: Bacteria > Pseudomonadota > Gammaproteobacteria > Steroidobacterales > SMWD01. The sequence goes on from CAYNMF010000009.1 coordinate 24,949, forward strand.
CCCGTTGCAGGACATTGTTGCTCATCATTATTCCGCCGGCTAATGCCAGTGCGAGCGTGATCGTCAGCCCCCAGAACAAGGTCCGGTCGAACAGGCGCTTGAGTTGTGTTAGCGCCCGTACTTTTCGGCCAACGATCAGGCGCAGGTTCGGTTGCGGCACAAAGACGCGTGCCCGTACCATTACGTTTTCACTATTTTCTTCGTTGAGCTCAAATGAAACCCAGCCTTCAGCTTCTGAACTCAATGCGGGCCACTTGCCGATATTGCCTACAAGCGGCTTCAGGTTGGCATCAGCAATTAAATAAACGGCATCACCGTCTGGATTTGCGCTGATTCGCATGGCAATTATGCGAGCTAATCCTTGCGGGCCGCGCTGGGCGAACTGTTCGTTGAGTCCGGCGACATCGGCCTGGATGGTGGCGTTCGACTCCTGCTCGACATAGCCTGTCGCAGACCAGTTGATAAATACAAACAGGATCGTTACGGACACGAAAAACAAAACCATGTACCTGAGTGTCAGCAGGAATGTGGTTGTGCGTAGTTGATCAGCCAGTCGCATCGATCTTGTAGCCTGCGCCGCGCACCGTGTGGATCAGCGGTATGGTGAAATCCTTGTCAATTTTTGAGCGCAATCTGCTGATATGTACATCAATGACATTCGTCTGCGGGTCAAAATGATAGTCCCAGACATTTTCCAGCAGCATTGTTCGCGTGACAACCTGCCCCTTATGCCGCAGCAGATATTCAAGCAGCTGGAAATCGCGGGGTTGTAAAGCAATGACCTGATCACCGCGCCGAACTTCTCTGGATAACAGATCCATGTGCAGGTCAGCCAGACTCAGGGTTGTTTCTGTCTCTGTCTGGCCCCTGGATCGTCGTGACAGCGCCGCGATACGCGCTTCCAGTTCGCTAAACGCAAACGGCTTGACCAGGTAGTCATCGCCGCCGGCTTGGAGCCCCTTGACCCTGTCATCGACCTGACCGAGGGCGCTGAGAATCAGGACTGGCGTGTTGTTATCAGAAGCGCGCAGCGTTCGAGTGATCGACAGGCCGTCGACGCCCGGCAGCATACGGTCAATAATTAATACATCGTAGGATTCGGTCGTGGCCATGAACAGCCCGTCTTTACCATTATCTGCATGATCGATGGTTTGTCCGGCCTCCCTGAAGCCCCGGACGATGAAGTCAGCGACGCTGTTATCGTCTTCGATTAATAGTATGCGCATAGTGATAATCTGGTGGCAGATCCGGCCGGTAGCCTAGCAGACGGTGACCTGATATTAAGTATTATGGTAAATATGGGCGGCTGCTCAGCTCTGGATAGTGGTTAGTTAGTTTCTAAGTTACTGTATTAGAAGGTATTAAAATTAATCTGACAACATTACAAAGTGTTAATGTTGCGGAAACTGGCTGGTTACGTACGTCTCATTATACTTTCCAACATTGATCGCAAAGAGATTTATGCATTTGAGCCGGCAAGGCCGGTCGGGTTCCCCCTTAGCCCCGCCGTCAGGTTCAGAAAAAGTAGAAGTTTGTGTCGCGATTGTTTTAGTTTAGCTAGCCTCCAAGCAATAGAAACGGGAGCCCGGTTTTTCAGCCGGGCTTTTTTTTATCCTGCAATTGTCTGATCCAGGCAACTGACTACTCTACCCGGATGATAGCGCTCGTTGCCGGCAAGCAGCTCAGTGAAGAAATTTATGTTCGTTATGCATACGGCTTGTTCAGTCGTATCGGTACGGTGCTTATTCGCTAAGACCTCGGTCGCGGTTTCAGCCTCGAAGCCGGCTCGGGCGAGCAGCAGACACTCGATCTGCTGTATTCGATCGATCGTTGATCGGGTGCGAGCGGCACATCGAATATATCGTCAAAATAGACGAATTGACATATTCAAAGAATAAGTTTATAAATCGCCATATATGTCGAAATATTAATTATAATTAATATAACTCGTCAGAGGTGGCGACTGTGAAGATATCCAAACTCCTCTCGGATGATGCCATTCTGGCCGAGCTTGGCGAACGTATAGCGCATTGCCGACTGGAACTGCAACTCACCCAGGCGGCGCTGGCCGAGCAGGCCGGGGTCGCCAAGCGGACCGTGGAAAGGATCGAAGCGGGCGCATCGGCGCAAATGTCGAGCCTGATTCGGGTGCTGCGTGTACTGGACCTGTTGCCGAATCTGGATCGCATGATTCCGCCTGCCGGTCCGCGACCCATGGATTTGCTGAAGCGCAAGGGTAAAGTGCGCCGGCGAGCCTCTTCGCGCCGTGATTCAGGGCAATCAAATGAACCGTGGTCCTGGGATGATGATGTATGAGCATCGTTGCCGAAGTCAGACTTTGGGGCCGCACGATAGGTGCGGTTTCGCTGGAAGAGGGCAATGACGTGGCTGACTTCCAATACGATCCTGCATTTTCCGGAAGCGGCATTGAAATTTCACCGCTGCGCATGCCACTGTCCAACCGCGTTTATACCTTCCCGGAGTTATCCCGTAAGACCTTTTACGGGCTGCCCGGTTTACTGGCCGACTCGCTCCCGGATAAATTTGGTCATACGTTGATCGATATCTGGTTGGCCACTCAGGGTCGGCAGCCGGAATCATTTAATGCTGTCGAACGTCTTTGTTATACGGGCGAACGGGGTATGGGGGCGCTGGAATTTGTGCCCGCAATAGGCCCGAAAATGCGCAGGGCCCGCCAGATACAAATCGAGAAACTGGTTGAACTCGCATCGGATGTTTTGGCTCATCGTAACGATCTGAGGGTTTCACTTGCCGACTCGAATAATGACAAGAGTAGGGAGCGGGCCTTGACCGACATCCTGCGGGTCGGCACCTCCGCGGGCGGTGCCCGGGCCAAGGCAGTGATCGCCTGGAATCCCGTAACTAACGAGGTACGCTCCGGTCAGGTTCCGGCAGGGGAAGGTTTTGAATATTGGTTATTGAAATTCGACGGGGTAAAGGGGAACAGGGATAAGGAACTTGAGGATCCGCAAGGCTACGGTGTTATCGAGTATGCCTATTACAAAATGGCAAAAGACTGTGGAATTGAAATCAGCGAATGCAGGCTGTTCGAGGAAAATGGCAGACGGCATTTTATGACCCGGCGTTTCGATCGGTTTTCGAATGGCCAAAAACTCCACATGCAGTCCCTGTGTGCATTGGCGCATTATGATTTCAATAGTGCGGGTGCCTATGCGTATGAACAGGCGCTGTTGGTGATTCGTCAGCTGGAGTTGCCGATGAGTGCAGTCGAAGAACAGTTCCGGCGCATGGCATTTAACATCATCGCTCGTAATCAGGATGACCATGTCAAAAATATTGCCTTCCTGATGGATAAGTCGGGCAAGTGGTCACTGTCACCAGCCTTTGATCTGACCTACAGTTTTAATCCTTCAGGTGCGTGGACGGCCCGTCACCAGATGACTCTGAACGGCAAAAGGGATGCATTCGTCATGGAAGACTTCAAGGCCTGCGCAAATACGGCTTCAATGAAGCGTGGGCGTGCAGAGGCGATCGTTGCTGAAGTGCTGAAAGTTGTGGCGAGGTGGAAAGCCTATGCCGTTGAGGCAGGTGTGCCCGTTGACTGGCAGGAGCAAATCAGGCAAACGTTACGACTGAACGACTTTTGAATAAGGGGCTCCGTTACTCACCTTTTGTTCTTTTTTGTGGTGCAGGAATGGTCAGTGCATAGATACTGATAATCACCATCAGAACACCCCCGATCAGCATCGGCGCATTCGGCTGCAGCTTATAAAGGCTTGTACCCAGAACCGGGCCAAGAATTGCACCACTCGTGTTGGCTGCCGACAGGTAGCCGGCGGCCGCACCCTGTTCGTGAGGCTCCACAGTCAGGCTGGCACTGCCGTTAATACCCGGAGTTGCGCAGGCAAATGCGCCGCCTAGCATCGCAAAGCCGGCTGCCAGAAATGGCAGGGATGGCGCAAAGGCCATCGTGAACAGACCCAGGGCGAAGGCCGGCCCGCACAGACGCAGCAGAACCTGGGGTGAGATTTTGATGATTTGGAACAAGACACCCTGGATGAGCGTAATCACGATCGCCATGCAGGCCAGCATCAGGCCGGCAGTGCGCATGACCTCCTCCATCTCCGTGATGCCAAAGCGGTCCTGAATATAAAAAGAGGTGATGAAGTTCAGCGAGATGAAGATAACGAAGAAGATCGCCCACATAATCATATAGGGGCGTAGTCGGCGGTCGGTAAATTTCAGTGTCGACTTCGGCTTGTTCTTCTGTAGCTTGCGCTCACGGTGTTGTTCGGGTTCGACGAGCCAGACGATCGCAGCCAGACCACCGGCGACCGAGACTGCGGCCGCTGCATACATCGGAAACAGCGCACCCATGAATGCGAGGCCGCCGCCAATCGCAGGACCCAGGATCGAGCCGATGCTGTTTGCGCTGCCAATCAGCGCCATGCCTTTGGCCCGATTCTGCCAGTCTGTGACATCAGCGATGTATGCAGCAGCCGATGGATAGATTGAGGATGCCGTCAGTCCATAGACCAGCCGCGAAAAGAAGATCATCGCCATCAGGCCGAAAGTCGCGAGCATACCCTGCAGGCCCATGTTGAGTGAGAAGGCCATCAGCAACGTTCCGAAGCCGCTGCCAAACAGGCCGATAATAAAGACCGGCTTGCGGCCGATCGAATCACTTTTACGGCCCCAGAAGGGTGCTGCAAAGATCAGAGAGATGTTTGCGAGCGAAAATGTGAGACCGAATTGCAACTCGGTGAGACCGATTGATCGGGCCATCGGGGCGACGATGATGAACAGCAGCGACTGGCCGATCGCAAAAATGACGACGCCACCGGCCAATATGAATTTTCCGTAGTTATATGCTTTGCTTGTTTCAGTCATAGGTACCTCGACGAATCGCGCAGGATGCTCTCATGCGGGCGCGAATTGCGCACGGTCACCGGTGGGGGGTGACCATTTTCCCGGGTAGGCACGGAGCGCCGCTGCGGTCAATTCTGCGCGGGCAGTGCAAAAGCCGTGACAGTGTCGCCGGGACGCGGGTAGATAAACGGATGACCGCCGGATGCAATGACAAGGTATTGCCGGCCATCGACTTCGTAGGTCATGGGCATTGCGAAAGCGCCCGTTGGAAGTTTGAACGACCAGAGTTCCTCACCGCTTACGATATCGAATGAGCGGATTCGATCATCCTGTGTCGCGCCGACAAAGACGAGACCGCCGGCCGTGATAATCGGACCACCGAAAGAGGCTGTGCCCCATTTCAACGGGAGCGGAAATGGCATGAGTGTATCGAGTGTGCCCAGGGTGCTTTGCCAAAGAATCTCGCCGGCAGTAAGGTCGACCGCGACGAGTGCAGACCATGGCGGCGCAATGCATGGCGTGAAAATTGGCGACACCAAGGGCCCTTGTTTCAGGGCATAAGGTGTACCGAACAGCGGCGCCGGTGTCCCCATCATGTTTTCGCTGCTTGATGCAATGGCCGTATCGAGCGCTTCGAGCGGGATCAATTGTGCGAAATGAGCCATGCGCAGCACTTTGGCGATTAGAATCTTTCCGTTTGGTTCGACTGCAACTCCACCCCAGTTAATGCCGCCGGCAGTGGACGGAATGATGACTGTGCCTTCGATAGAAGGTGGTGTGAAAATCGGGCCAAGACGTGCGCCGGCATATTTTTCCCGACACTGGGCCCGGTCGAAAAATGTGATGCCCCAGAAATCATCGGGACCGAAGTCCTGGGGCACGAGCGGCGGAGGACGGGTCGGGAACGGCTGGGTAGGTGACAGGTGTTCAGCAGGGACGCCGTCCTGCGGTACCGGACGTTCCTCGACCGGGAAAAAAGGTTCTCCGGTTTCGCGATTAAAGATATACAGCATGCCCGTTTTGGTTGCCTGAATAACGGCCGGGAAGGGCTCACCGTCCTTCTCGAGGTCGATCAGTGTTGGTTGCGCAGCATTGTCGTAATCCCAGATGTCGTGATGTATGGTCTGGAAGTGCCAGACGACTTTTCCGGTCGACCCTCGCAAGGCAACTATTGAGTCGGCATATCGATTGTCGCCGGGTCGGGTGCCGCCGAAAAAATCGGGTGACGGACTGGAGGTTGGCAGGAAAACAAGGTCACGCACCGCGTCCGTACTGATCAGCCCCCAGACATTGGCGCCGCCGGTATGACTTGCAGAGTCATCCGGCCATTCATCGTGCATGGGATCTGACGGGTCATGCGGCACCGGGTCGAAGGTCCAGCGCGGTGCGCCGGTGCGCACGTCGAACGCACGTACCGTACCCTGTGGTGCATTGTAACGATGATTGTCCCGGACACCTGAACCAATGATGATGATGTCATTGATGACAACGGGCGGATTGGAAAAACGGACTTCGCCGATGTCTGCCGGTGGTGAGGCATTCAATACGCTCTGTTCGATATCTACAATGCCGCCATGACCAAAGTTTTCACACAGACTTCCGGAACGAGCATCCACCGCGATTAGTCGCAGATCATTGGTTGCCGTCAGGATGCGATGTCTACAGGAAGCTGATGCATCGATCGATTCGTCTTTCCAGTATGTCACGCCCCGGCAATTGGCAAATGCCGGACTCTGCAAACCCTCCGGGTCCCCTTCTTTTGCATAACCGCCAATGCGAATATTCGGATCATAGCTCCAGCGCTCGATACCGTTTGTCGGATCGAGAGCGATGATTCGATTGAACGGCGTGCAGATCATCAGGTGTCCGCCGGCTTGCGCAGGCAACAGTATGGGATTGACCTGTACTTTCGCAGATGCATTCTGGAAGTCCGAGCGTCGGTCGAGTTCACCGGTTCGATATTGCCATGCGATCTCCAGTTGATCGATGTTATCGGCATTGATCTGATCGAGGTCAGAATATTGTTGTCCGCCGGCATTCCCGGCATAGACCGGCCATTGACCATCGGCGGCGAGGACCGTAGTGCTCAGTAAAATCGATAGCATCAATATAGTCGGGTAGTCCGGTCGATTCATGGTCTAGCTTCAGGATGGATGGAACTGTTCTTGTGGGTTGTTTTAGGCGCTTGCCGGCCATTTAATACCGTCATTGTATAAGAAGCCGGACGCAGATAATGAATATTGTCATTACGGGAAGTACCAAGGGTATAGGTTACGGTATGGCACGTGAATTTCTCAAGCGTGGCCACGACGTCATGATTTCAAGCCGCCGGATTGATGCCGTGAAGCAGGCTATCGTCGATCTGAGTGGTGAGTTTCCGGGCCGGACCGTGCTGGGCCAGCCCTGCGATGTTGCCGATTATGATCAGGTGCAGGCCTTGTGGACGACGGCCACTGACGGCTTCGAGCGGGTCGATTTCTGGATTAACAATGCAGGGCGTGACGGTTTGAAAACACCGTTTTTTGCATTGCCTGAAGAAGACTATTTGTTGACAGTCCAGACAAATCTCATTGGCTTACTTCACTGCAACCGGGTGGTGATTCCGGGTATGTACAAGCAAGGTGGCGGCACGATCTGGAATATGGAAGGTTACGGCAGCAACGGACAGACCCGAATGGGTGCAAGCGTATACGGGGCGACAAAATACGCGCTGCGCTATTTTACGAAGTCCGTCTCGAAAGAACTCGATGGTACGCCGGTCAGGATGTGTTACCTGAGTCCGGGCATAGTCGTGACCGACATGCTTGTGCCACCGCCCGAACAGCGCGGTGAAGGGTGGGAGCAAGTCAAGAAAATCATGAATATCCTTGCTGATACAGTTGAAACAGTTACGCCGTTTCTGGTCGAAGGCATGCTTGCGGCGGACAAAAATGGCGCGGCCGTGCGTTGGTTGACTCAACGAAAGGTCATGTGGCGTTTTGCAACCAGCCGGTTTAGCAAGCGCGACATCTTCACGCCACTCGGCTTATAACGCCGCCTATTCGAGGTTAAAGCGTAACCGAACGGCACTGTATTTCTCGCTCGGGACACCGTCGACATAAACGGGTTTGAAACGCCATTTCGATATTGCCGAGATGGCCGATTTTTCGAATCTGTTCTCAGGTTCAGCGGCGACTACCGTGATGTCGTCAGTTTTCCCGTTAGCCGTGATGCGAAATCTCATGTCGATCCAGCCTGATACGCCACGGCCCCGCCAGCCCCGTGGTGGCTTTGGTTTGACAAAGTGTTTGAATTCCAGCGCAGACAGCGGGATGTCTTGATCCGGTTGGTCCGTATTTTCACTTTCCGCGTCCGTATCTTTCGGTTCGACTGAAACGTTCGGCATTGCTCCGGGCAGAACCATCGCCAGCGAAAGTGAGCCGGGACCGACAGCCGGTTCGATTTCTGTTGTACCGGCAGCTGCTTGAGGGTCATTTGTCATCATTTCAGGTACGGCTGTGCCTTCCTGTTCAGGGGTAAATTTGGTGCCTGGATCGGCGAGAATGGCCGCTGGTGTCACCGATGCGAATATCGCCCCCAGCGTTTCTGCTTGCCGTGTTCTTTGTGCTTCGCGGGCCTTTTGCAGTTCTTCTTCGAAGCGCTGTGTGGTTTCTTCGGGTGCCCCCAGTTGCCTGGTTTGCGAAATCCAGCGTGTCGCAACATCGAAATTCTCGTCGGTGATCGCGACCATTGCCTCGAGCAACATCAATTCGGCAAGGCGTGTCTTGCGCCGTTGAACCTCCGGCATTTCCGGTGCCAGCGTGGCAAGTTCCATGATATACAGATTTGCATTGTCATCGGCCGGGTCGAGCAGTCGCCCGTCATTCATTGCGTTATCAGCCAGTGCCGTCAGTTCATTGATGCGTGTCTGTCCGGGTTCCGGTTGTGGGGGCGCGATCGAAGGTGATTCTGCGGACAAGATCGGCGCGTTCTGGGCTTCTTCGGGAACAGCAGGCTTGTCTGTTATAGGTTCAGCTGTTTCGACAGTCGGCGGCTTTTCAGTTTTTGCCGCTGATTGCCCGGCTTCACGCATGGAAGTGTCTGTTAGATCTGCCAACTGTTCTGGCAGGTCCGATACTAAAATTTTGGTTGGGCTAACGGGCAGCCGGACGGGTTCCGGCCAGAACAGGGCCAGCGTGATCGCGATCAGCAAGACTGCAATCGCGGGAATGCCGAACCTTAACGGCAAGCCGTGTGAAAGTGATCCAACCGGCGGCTGGTCCGGCTCATGTCGTGGTTCGTCTGCGAGTTTGTCGTCCGGTACTCGACTGAAAAATGCAGTTACAAAATCACCGACATCAACAGTTCGGTCGGCCTGGCGAAATTCGAGTGATTGTTGCAGGACGTTCCATTGCTGCGAATTCAGGGTCTCGATGCGTCGTGGTTTGATGTGCTGGTGTTCTGCATCGAGTGCAGAGAGGCCACCAAAGGCCCGGTGCCCCGAGAGCATTCGGTAGGCAACGCAGGCCATGGCGAAAATATCATCCTGTTGTGCCGGCTCGGCACCTTCCAGTACCTCGCAACTGGCATAGGCAGGCGTATGAGCGCCGGTAATCGGCGAGTCGTGCTCTTCAATACCATCACCGGTCATTCGTGCAATTCCGAAGTCCAGAATCTTCGTCTGGCCGGCCGCTGTTACAAAAATATTGCCCGGTTTGATGTCCGCATGGACGATGCCCTGCTGGTGAGCATACTGGAGTCCCCGGCTCAGGCCATCAATGATGGATGTGGCCTGACTGAAAGGTAGTGGTTGTGAGCGAGGTTCGTTTAGTATGTCGACGAGTGGTTTTCCATCGAGCAATTCCATCGTCATAAAAAACTGATCACCGTCCCGGTCGAAGTCGAATACCTGGATAATATTCGGGTGAATCAGACCCTGGCTGTTCAAAACTTCACGTTGCAGGGTTTCCAGTGCATTGGCTTGCGTCGAGAAGGCTTTGGAAATGACTTTGATTGCCAGGCGTGAGTCGGCAGATCCGGCTTTCTGTTTACGTCGATCAATTGCCTCGTATATGTCCGCCATGTTACCGGCACCGATATGTGATAACAGCTCGAAACGATCCTTCAAAACTGTGCCGGGCGTAAGACTGCTTGTTGTCTTGTCCGACAGCGAGGTATCGGATATTGCGGCCGGGTGTTGTGTTTCTTCCGAAGCCAGTACACCGGAGCTCTCTGCATCCTCGTCAAACGATTCATCAGTCGCGGTTTGACTGCGCTCAATATTCTCGCGTGTTTCCTCCGACCATTCGGTCGGTTCGTCCTCGGAAGTTGCTCGATCGATATCAGTGGTCAGCAGTTCATAGGTACTGGCCTTGATCAGACCCTCGCGAAATGCCGTGTCAATCGTTGTGAGTATATTTTCAGCCGCTAGAGGTTCACTGCCGAGAAGTTCGGCGATCAGGGCACGCAGGTGTTCCAGATCGATAAGACCAACGCAAAAATCATCGAATGATTCCGCAACCCGCTGTGGAGAAATGTCATGGGCGCCTTTTTGTCTGTCGGTCGTCATTCTGTCTTGTCCGGTCGCCGTTCAGGACTCGTGGAGCCAGGGCGAAAGCTGTTCAAGCCTAACAGCGCCAACCTGTTGAAAAGACTGACAGGATCACGTTTTCAGGTCCGGGCCGGGTACTGTGAAAATTATGTAACCCTGATTTGCAGTGGTTTCTTACCGGCAGTTTTCCGACCAGGTTTATTTTTATTGACTATATGCTAACCTCATGTTTAATAACATATTAATTATGTAAGATGCTGTATCGTTAAAAAGTCTGTTGATGGTTTTTACAGTGTCCGGTCAGTCTTTATCATGAGCGTTGCGTCACACCCGTTCTGGGACTTCTCTTTGAGTTTCTACCGCAAACCGGGCGTTGCTGACGCATGCCTGTTTGTTCAGGATCGTTATGGTCTAAATGTTAATCTGGTTCTGTATTGCGTCTGGATTGCACAAAGTGGCGGCAGGGCATTGACTGTGGATCATATTGACACAGCGTTGCGACGGATCACCGATTGGGAAGAACATGTAATCGAGCCGCTGCGGGAGATTCGCCGA
>CAYNMF010000010.1:0-33892 GCA_964398325.1 uncultured Chromatiaceae bacterium
ACCTCCGGATACCACCGGACCACAACATATCACGCCCCGCCAGCATCGAAACGTCGCACGCGGCTCGTGTAAGACCAATAACCGACTCGATCTTCTCGCAACCCTCGGCCAGCGCTTCATCGGCGGCTGCCTTCAGTTCGATAACATGTCCGCCGCGGTGGCCGCCATCTGCGGTGATCAGCATTTTTGCCCCCGCATCGATGATCCGGTCACGCAGCGATCTGGCCGAAAATCCGCCGAACACGACTGAATGAATCGCACCGATACGCGCGCATGCCTGCATCGCGATGACAGCCTCCGGCACCATCGGCATATAAATAACGACACGATCACCGGCCGAGATACCCTGCACCTTGAGCGCATTGGCAAACTGACAGACTTCATCAGTCAGTTCCCTGTAGGTCAACTGCCGTTCATCGCCGCCTTCGCCCTCGAAAATAATCGCAGTCTTATCGCCCTGCCCGGCCAGATGGATATCAAGACAATTGTATGAGACGTTAAGTCGACCATCCGTGAACCATTTGAAATTCGGCGCATTCGATGCATCGAGGGTTTCGGTAAAGGGGGTCTCCCAGTGAATTTGTTCCCGCGCCAACCGGGCCCAGAAAGCTTCGTGATCGGCAGCCGCTTCAGCGTATAGCGCTTCGACGTCAGCCGGCTTCAGACTTGCCGCTGCAAGGAATTCTTCGCTCGACGGAAACACACGTTGTTCCTGCAGAATTGACTTGATACTTTTGTCATTCATCAATACATCCCCGGATAATCATTCAGACCAGTAATTTGTCCAGCAATTCGGATACCTGATATTCGTATCCGCCACGAAACAAATTGTAGTGGTTCAGAAGGTGATACAGATTATATAAGTCGCAACGTTGCTGAAAGCCTTCCTCGAGCGGCCATGACTCGTTGTAGGCAGCATAAAACTCGGGACCGAACCCGCCGAACAGCCTGGTCATTGCAATATCGGTTTCCCGGTCGCCGTAATACGTGGCCGGATCGAAGATCACCGGCTCCTCTCCATAGGTCGCACCCCAGTTGCCGCCCCACAGATCACCGTGCAGCAAAGAGGCAGCCGGCATATAGTCGGCAAAAAATTCCGGCAGGCGTTCCTGCAACCGTTGACCGGCCGCCTGGACCGATACATCTATATCATTGTCGGCCGCGAGTTTTAATTGGTACCCGAGTCGGGTATCACGAAAAAAAACGATCCAATCGTCCGACCGGTCATTCAACTGCGGAGTACTGCCGATCGTGTTCGCACGATGCCAGCCAAAGCGCGGTTTGATCTGCCTGTGCAGTAACGCCAGCGCATGCCCGCAGGCCTGCTCAGCAGCAGCGGTCTTGTGGCCGAGTTCGATATGCTCCAATAACAGAAAAGACCTGTTGCCGCCGACACTGACCTGAATTGCCTCGGGGACACGGATCGCATTTGCCCGGCGCAGCGCCTCGAGACCTTCACACTCGGCCTCGAACATGTCCAGTGCCGACCGGACATTGGTCTTCAGCAAAAAAACCAGGCCGCCCAGTGTTGTCAGTCGATAACTGCGATTGATACTGCCGCCGCCAACGATCTCGATACTTTCCGAATCGATCCGGCCGATCGTGTCCGCGATAATCTCGAACACGGCCTCGGGAATGTCATGAATAAGGTTATTCACCCGCAACTAATAAGAGTCGGCTATGCGTTGCGCCTGGCGACGCAACGCGTGGCCAAAACCGATATCGTCATACAGTGAATTGAGTCCGTCCAGATCCGGAGCCTGGCGAATCAGAATGTCGTCCCGGTCGGGTAACGGCACATCGTAACGAATCCGGGTCAACTCCCGACACATGTGCACCTGTTCACGATACGGCTCGAGTTTGGCGCCCAGTTTTGCCGCACCACGGACATTAACATTTTCGACGCTATCGAGATTCGCATACAGCTCGTCAAGAGAATCGAAGTGCTGCAGCAGGGCGCTGGCTGTTTTTGCCCCGACGCCGGGTGCCCCCGGAATATTGTCAACGCTGTCGCCGGCCAGCGCCAGGTAATCGACGATCTGATCGGCACGCACGCCAAAATGATCCGGCACATCCGCGTGGCCGATCCGCTTGTCACTGATAAAATCCCACATCATGTCGCCGTCCTGCAGGATTTGTAACAGATCCTTGTCGCGACTCAGAATGCTCACACACCGTCCTGCCTCCCGGGCCCGGCCGGCCATCGTACCGATCAGATCGTCGGCCTCGAAGCGACTGTGGGAACACTCGGTGATGCCGAGCGCACGGGTCACGGCTCGACATTGCGCAAACTGTCGCTTGAGTTCCTCTGGCGCCGGTTCACGATTGGCCTTATAGGCCGGGTAAATTTCGCAGCGAAACGATTCGCTCAAGCTCTCGTCGAATGCGGCAGCCACCGAGTGGGGTTGCTCCGATTCAAGGAAGTCACTGAGAAATCGAGTGTAGCCATAAACGGCATTGACCGGATGATCATTTGGACAGGTCATCGAGTCCGGCACAGAAAACCAGGCCCGGAAAATAAAAATACTCGCGTCGATCAGGTACGTCATGCTCAATATCTCTGCTGATGAATTTTAACGCTGACCGGGTGATCGGGATAGCGTGACAGAAACTTATCGAGCAGGGCAGCCGCCTCGTCAATCGAACCGCTGGCATTTAATCGTTCAATGTCGCGCAACCATGGCTCTGGATCATCGTAGATCTTTTGCTCGTTACCGGATACCTTGTTCTGACCGGCCGTTGCCGAACTCGGCAATGCCGGTCGGATGTTCTCTGCCTTGCTCAGTGCCTGATTCTCCAGCGCATCAGCCGGCGCGTGGCCGGCGACGTATTCGGCAACAATCGACAAAGCACCTTTGAGCGCAGCACTGTGCACAGCGGACCGGACCGGTGACGATGATGCTCTATCCTCGACATAACCCTCGGCAGACAATTTCCGGGCAGGCAGCTGCCTGGCCGTCACCGTAATCTCTTTTACCGCACGATCTCTGCTTTCGGTAATTGTCACTGTCGACAAATCTGACCTCGGTTGCTGTTGCTCCGACAACTCCGCTTTGCCGGCAGCCAATTGTGCATCAGGCCGGCTGTCAGCTTCTGTCGATTCAGTGATTACCTGTTCAAAATGAACCGGTCGCTCGAGAACAATATTCATGACCAGCGAAAATGACAGCAATACTGTCGCAGCCAGGGCGACGGGCTTGAGCCAGCCACCCCGCGGGCCGAACTGCTGCCGGTGTATTTTTGCCGCATAGCGCGCCTCGGCCAGGATGTGTGCATCGAGCTCCGCAGGCGGATCTTCGTGCCCCAGTTTTGTGTAACGATCCGCCAGTTCCGATTCTCCGGCGAGGAACGCTGCAAACTCCTTGTCTTCTCGTTGCTCAGTCACGACTGATCCTCATCCAACTGCCGGCGCAACTTGCTGAAGGCATAACGCAAACGGCTCTTGGCGGTTTCTGTGCTGACCCCGGTGATAACCGCAACATCGACCAGTGACAGCTCCGTTTCCTGCTTGAGTATAAATGCCTCACGCTGTTCGTCGGGCAATTTTGCCAGCGCGATACGCAATTGTTTTACGGCTTCGTCACGCATTGCATGCGCTTCCGGATTTCCCGCCGCGGCCGCAGGCAACTCGTTCACCGAGTTGTCATCGTTGGCACTGTGCTGTGCGATCTTGTGTGCAGAGCGCCGATACTGATCGACGAGACAGTTATGTGCCAGCCGGTACAGATACGTCGTGAACTTTGCGCTCGGTTCGTAACGCTCTTTTGCCCTGATGACCTTCATCCAGACCTCCTGCGTCAGTTCGGCGGAAGGCTCAGGTCCAAACCCCTGGCGTAGAAAATATCGGTATAGCGACCCCTTGTGGCGTGTGTACAGCACCTCGAAAGCCGCAACCTCACCATTCCGATAGCGAACCATCAAAGCCCTGTCATCGATTTCCCGCGCCATGCCCGGCAGCATACGGAAAAGTGAGGTCAATTTTTGGTATTTCCCTGGCCGATTTTTTCCATCGTTGACCCTTCTGAAAGGCCGCGCATGCAACTGAAGGCTTCAGAGGGGTATACCGGATGCGAAAGACCGACCAGGGAAATACTGCGGTCATTCTTTTGTAACTCGTGGAATATGCGGTGACAACGAGTCAGCCAGCCTGACGAGCCCGAGAAACTCACCACGGTAACCGAACGGGTCATCCCCGCGAGCGACGGCAGCCAGTTCTACGACATTATTGAACGTATAGTCGCCGATATATTCACCGCCCCTGAGCAATTGACCAAACGCGGCAACCGCCGCGGCAAACCGAAACTCGGTATCCGCCTCATCAAGCGTCTTGATCGCACTAACCTGTACTGGCCGCTCGATCAGCCGACTCCGGTCACTGTCGGGCGCCTTGTAACGCAACCGAACGAAGGCAAGCTCACTCGCGGAACCACCTTTTACTTTGTGCTTATCGCCATAACGCAGCGGATCGATCAGCCGTGACTCGCTGTCAACCAACGCAAGCTCATACAATGCCGTGACCGTATGACCGGCACCGATCTCACCGGCATCGATCCGGTCATTGTTAAAATCTTCACGGCGCAGCATCCGATTTTCATAACCAATAAGACGATACTCGGCGACAACCGAGGGATTGAACTCAACCTGAAGCTTGACGTCTTTGGCAATCGTCTGCAGCGTGCCGGTCATTTGTTCGACCAGCACCTTGCGGCCCTCGTTCAACGTATCGATATACGCATGATTGCCGTTGCCGGCATCGGCGAGTTGCTCCATCAGGTGATCGTTGTAATTACCGGCCCCGAAACCCAGCGTCGTCAGAGATATGTCGTTATCTCTGTTGCGTTCGATGAGATCGACCAGGGCCTCGAAATTTACCGTACCGACATTGAAATCGCCGTCGGTCGCGAGCATGACGCGATTGATGCCGCCTTTGATGAAGGCCTGTGCGGCCACCTGGTAAGCCAGACGAATACCGCTTGCGCCATTCGTGCTGCCGCCGGCCTGCAATCGTTCGAGTGCGCCTAGAATATTGGCCTGCTCATCTCCGGGCGTTGGCTCGAGTACGAGCCCGGACGAACCGGCATAAACAACCATCGACACCCGGTCTGCAGAGGTCAATTGTCGCGTCAGCAATTTGAGTGCATTTTTCAGCAGCGGCAGCTTGACCGGAGAATTCATCGATCCGGATACATCGACCAGGAATACGAGATTTGCAGCCGGACGTTCCGCGGCCGGGACTTCATAACCCTTGATACCGATACGCAACAGGACCTTATCCTGATTCCACGGCGCTGCCGTCGCCTCGGTCGAAATCGCGAAAGGCTCCGCGTTGCTGCGGGGTATCGGGTAGTCGTAGTCGAAATAGTTAATCAACTCCTCGGTACGCACCGCATCCTGCGGCGGCAACGAACCACCATTCAGGAACCGTCGCACATTCGAATAGGCGCCGGTATCAACGTCGATACTGAACGTTGATACCGGAAATTCGCTGACGAGCCTAACCGGATTCTGATCCAGGTGTGCATAGTTCTCCCGGTCGAGCGGTTCGACAGGAACTCGAATTGAATACGGCGTGGCGTAACGAGATTCCATTGCTGCCTTACCGGAGATTTTGCGGGCCGGTACGGCCATCTGCTCAATCTGTCTTCCGGAAACCTCATCCTTCAACCGGGTGCTGACCGTTATTTCCTCGATCGCACCGGATGGATGGCTGATTGCGAGATCGTGCTCGGCAGAAGGTGATGTCGCATCTTCAACGGGCACAACCGGTTGAGCGGGCTGGGTGACAGCCGCCTTGCTGGCCGGCCTGGATGCCGCTATTTCTTCGTTTCCAGGCCCTGAGCAAGCCGTCAACAGCAATAGCACAATAACCATGTTCACGGCATGACGCCGATACAGCATTTGACATAAGTTCATCATTCCAATCCTCCATCGTTCAGTTTCATTGATTCACGGTTGCTATAAACGGATAACGATGACGAACGGGGTCAGGGAAAAAAATAATTTTCAGTCAGATTGCGCAATGCTTGTAGCGATAAAAGCCTTTTTTCGCAATGGATCAGGCACCTGTCACTTTCGATTCCGGCCGGAATTTCATTTACCCTGATACGAACAGGCGCTTCATTTCATTGGCCAGGAGAACACCATGGCAGAATTTGACGGCAAGATAGTACTGATTACAGGGGGCGGTGCCGGCATAGGCCGGGCAACCGCACTTGCTTTTGCACAAGAAGGGGCAAAGGTAGTGATCGGCAACCGCAATCGCGAACGCGGCGAGGAAACTGTCAGCCTAATCCGTGACAACGGCGGGGAGGCCAGTTTTCTGCAAACGGATGTTTCATCGGAGGAAGATGTCCGGGCGCTGGCAGAGCATACCGTGTCAACCTACGGCAGGCTGGATGTGGCGTTTAATAATGCCGGGGTTGAAGGGGTTATGGCCCCGGTGGCGGATCAAACGGTTGAAAATTACCACTACATCATGGACATCAACGTCAAAGGGGTCTGGCTGTCGATGAAATACCAGATCCGGCAAATGCTGAAAACCGGCGGCGGTGCAATCGTCAACAACTCATCGGTGGCCGGTCTGATCGGGGCTCGCGGAATCGGCATTTATTGTGCTTCCAAGCACGCCGTAATGGGCCTGACCAAAAGCGCAGCCCTGGAATATTCGGCGCAGGGGATTCGTATCAATACGGTCAATCCGGCTGTCATCGATACGTCAATGGCCGATCGACTTGCCGACGGTTTCGGAGCGACGACCGATGACATGCATGCCATGCATCCGATTGGCCGGATGGGAGAGGCAGACGAGGTCGCAAATGCAGTACTTTGGATGTGCTCGGATAAGGCCTCTTTCGTAACCGGCACAGGATTGTGCGTAGACGGCGGGTATACCGCGCAATAATTGCCAAATGGGTCAAGCCGGATTTTGCACGGTTTAATTTATTGCGGTGCGATCGCGATTGGCCTTGCTGGCCGGATAGATTTCACAACGAAACGATTCTGTCAGGCTTTCGTCGAATGCGGTAGCCACTCAATCGGGTTGCACGGACTCGATAAAATCACTCAGAAATCTCATGCAACCCTATTCTGCGTTGACCGGAAAATTATTTGGAATAATGCAAACCTTTCATGCGGATTATGTATAAATACGCATAAATACGCATAAATACGCATGGTGGAACCGCTATAATACCCTTACGGACAGGTGGAAAACTCTGCCATGGTTTCAGCTTCTGCTGATATCTGGAGTACAGATTATGTTCAAACTATCTCGCTAACCGGCGGAGTGTTTACCTGGCAAATAATTCTGGCGCCTTGTTACGAGCCAGCGCCTGAATGTCGAAATAAATTGCAATTAATAATATATTTTATGAGTAATGCTTATTACGGTTGATGATCCAGCGATAATATTTCAATGGAACCCATTGTAATGATCATTGGAGGTTATAAATTATGAAGAAGAATATTCTCCATTGGGTGGCGGCAGCCACCTTGGCGTTTGCAGCGCTACCCACCCAGATTCAGGCCATGCCGACCTGTCTGTCGGCTGGAGATCCAACCAACATTCTGGGTGCCACAGTCGCTACCTTTCAGAGTCTGGGTGTTGACCCCGCATCCACTTGCATCACAAACTCCCTCTTTACTGATCCATCGGGATTTGCTTTGGGCAACTATATTAAAGGCGCCGAGGGCAAGGGAGGCACCCCCAACCCAAACACCTTTAACTGGAACGGCGCTACTGTGGACGGTACCTTCGCGGGCAATGCGAATAGCAGGGATCTGTTCTGGGTGCAGGACAGCGGGTCTCGCACCACTTTTGGTCAGGGTGCTTTTGCTGGCGGTAGCCCATCCCAGGGGATCATTTGGGATCTAGGCGGTCAGGCAAACCAGGCCGTCGTTTTTGTACAGGTTGATCATGGTCCGCTGCCCTCTGAAGTGCTCGAAAACACTGCATGGTTATCCAACGATCCCAATGCTCCGGACAGCGGCTGGACGCAGGCGCTGCTCGATACAGTCTATCTGCAGGGCTGGTCACCCGACCCGGTCGTTGCAGATGGTTTTGTGCCGGTTTATCGCTTGCCGGGCAACCAGACATTTCGCTACGTTTCCGTATCTTGGGAAGGTCCCGGATCATTGGGGCCAACGGGTAGTGAAAATGAAATTGACGCCGTCGGCGGCCTGACTTTTCAAGGTGGCGGCCTCAATGAAATCACCTCTCTGGCCGAACCCGGCAGTTTTGGTTTTCTACTCCTCGGTATGGTCCTGATAGGTCTTCTGCTTCCGCCATCAATGGGACGGCAGCATATCCAGGTCTAGTCAGCTCAGCCGCCAAAGCGATAATACGGCAGACAGAGTTACCCCTTATGAACCCCCCGGCTCTTTTGCCGGGGGTTTTTTTTGAGAATCTTGAGTCCGGTGCAAGAATGGACCGCCACGGGATTGTGCGTAGACGTCGGGTATACCGCTCAATAGATTTTCAGAACCGAATGAGTCGGATGTTCAGGACAACGACCGGAAATCAGGGTCGAAACCGATCATTTTCAATCATGCATCTGACGATGCTGTCCGACCCCGTCGCGCAATGTAATCACCAGCCGCTCGCGCAACGGGCTGGAACGCGAAATATGTGCCAGCAAAAACTCCATCTGATCGGCCAGCACCCGGCGGCCCTTGAGATAAATGTATTCCGCATAAGTTGGCGTAAACGGTACGGCAATCAGCTCCATGCCGGCCTGCTCGGGCGTCTTGCCGCCCTTGTGGTTATTGCATCGACGACACGCCGTGACGACATTGCGCCATTTGTCGGCACCGCCCTGGCTGACCGGACGTACATGATCGCGGGTCAGATCGCGGGTCAGAAAATGCCCGCCGCAATACAGGCATAAACTACCGTCACGCTTGAACAGCGTCTTGTTGTTGAGGGGTGGGACGTAACGATCACGCAATTCAGGCCCGCCCGGCGTTTTGCCGACCGTGGCGATAATCGAATTGACCTCGACCAGGCTGCGCAGACCGGTGACCGCGTTATAACCGCCCCGGACGCGATACAGCAAAGAACCACACGCATAGGCCACCTGGTCCGTATGGTACAGACGCACGGCATCGCGATAATCGATCCACTCGAGCGGCATGCCGGCCACGTCTGTGCGCAGAACCTGCTGTGAAAAGCTCACTTTTACTTCTTGCAACAACATAATGCTGATTGGGTCAGATACGTTCGGGTATCTGAGTTTTGATTTGGCCTGCACTCTGTATAACATAGTGTTTCCAAAAAAAATATTACCTCAGGCCCGAAAAACCGGTATGGCCTTTCCGGACGCCCGTATCCCTGGAGGCATAGGGATATTACCGACTTGACTCTGAATCTGTTCACGGGCAGAAAGACGCACCATGATAATAGTGATATAAGACATCCGCACATCAACGATGTCACTCCCATACATTGATGCCGGATCGTCGTTCAGCGACGCTCGCGGCCGAGAAAGAAGGTCAATATGAAAATTGGTATCCCCAAAGAAGTGCATACCGGCGAAAAACGGGTCGCAACGACTCCTGATGTCGCCGCCCGGTTACTGAAGCTCGGTTTCTCCGTAGCCATAGAGGCGGGTGCCGGTGAAGCGGCCAGCTATGCCGACTCGGCCTATACCGAGGCAGGTGCGGAAGTCGTCAACGATACCCGCGAACTTTGGTCAGGCAGCGATATCATCATGAAAGTACGCGGCCCCGAAAAACACCCGGATCTGAACGTCGACGAACTGGATCTGCTGCACAAGGATCAGGTTCTGATCAGTTTCCTGTGGCCCGGTCAGAATCAGGCCATTCTCGACGCGCTGGCCGCCAAAGGCGTGACGGCGCTCGCCATGGACAGCGTCCCGCGCATTTCGCGCGCTCAAAAACTCGATGCATTGAGCTCGATGGCCAATATCGCCGGTTACCGCGCTATTGTCGAAGCCGCGCAGCACTTCGGCCGTTTTTTCACCGGACAAATCACGGCAGCCGGCAAGGTGCCTCCGGCCAAGGTACTGGTTATCGGTGCCGGCGTCGCCGGTCTTGCCGCAATCGGCGCGGCCAGAAGCATGGGTGCAATTGTCCGGGCTTTTGACACCCGGCCGGAGGTCAAAGAACAGGTCGAGAGCATGGACGGCGAATTCCTGCTTCTCGATTTCGAAGAAGAAGGCTCCGGCGGCGGCGGCTATGCAAAAGTCATGAGCGATGAGTTTATTGCGGCCGAAATGGCCCTGTTCGCCGAGCAGGCCAAAGACGTCGATATTATCGTCACGACTGCGCTGATTCCGGGTAAACCCGCGCCCGAACTGATTACGGCCGAAATGGTCGAGTCGATGAAACCCGGCAGCGTCATCGTCGATCTGGCCGCCGAGCAGGGCGGTAACTGCAAACTGACCGAGGCCGGCAAAGTCGTGGAGAAACACGGCGTCACGCTGATCGGTTACACCGATCTGCCGAGCCGGCTCGCCGCGCAATCGAGCCAGTTATATGGCACCAACCTGCGCCACCTGTTATCGGACATGTGCCCGGAAAAAGACGGCCGGCTCATCGTCGATATGGAAGATGAAGTCGTGCGCGGCACGACCGTCGTCAAGGACGGCCAGATCACCTGGCCGCCACCCGCGCCGAAACTGTCCGCGGCACCGCCGCCGAAACAGGCAGAACCGGTCGCCGCGTCTGTCCCGGCCGAGGAAAAAAAGCCGGGCGTCCTTGGGCCGATCCTGGCCTTCGGTATCGGGGCTCTGGCTCTGTATGGCCTCGGTTTCAAAGCGCCGCCTTCGTTCATGGAACACTTCACCGTATTCGTACTCGCATGCTTTATCGGGTACATGGTCATTTGGAACGTCACCGCGGCCTTGCACACGCCGCTGATGAGCGTCACGAATGCGATCAGCAGCATCATTATCATCGGGGCACTGTTGCAGATAAGTTCGGGCGAAACGTGGATCGTGATACTTGCCGGCATCACCACACTGATCGCCAGTATCAATATTTTCGGCGGCTTCGCAGTCACGCGTCGCATGCTGAACATGTTCAGGAAATAGGTAACCATCATGCTGGAAAATATTTTTACAGATGGTGTGGTCACGGTAGCCTACATCGTCGCAACCGTTTTATTCATCCTCGCGCTCGGAGGCCTGAGTAATCCGGAGACTGCACGTCGCGGTAACTTATATGGCATGACCGGTATGGGTCTGGCTCTGCTGGTGACCATCTTCGGCATCGTCACGGACAATTACACAATCCTGATACTGGCCTTGCTGATCGGCGCCACAATTGGCCTGACGCTGGCAAAGCGGGTCCAGATGACCCAGATGCCCGAACTCGTCGCTATACTTCATAGCCTCATCGGTCTCGCTGCCGTGCTGGTGGGATATGCAAGTTTCTCGGATCCGCACGCCGATTTCTCCGGGGTCGAACAGACCATTCACAATATCGAGATCTATGTCGGCATCCTGATCGGTGCAGTCACTTTTTCCGGGTCGGTCATTGCGTTCGGAAAATTAAGCGGCAAAATCAGCGGCAGCGCATTGTTATTGCCTGCTCGTCACTGGCTGAATCTGGGCCTGCTGCTGATCTCAATCTGGATCGGATCAATATTTGTCGGACAAGCGGCGGACGGCGGCGGTACATTTCCGCTGCTGGTCATGACGCTGATCGCACTGGCCTTCGGCGTGCATATGGTCATGGCCATCGGCGGCGCCGACATGCCCGTCGTGATATCAATGCTGAACAGTTATTCCGGTTGGGCCGCCTCGGCGACCGGGTTCATGCTGAGTAACGACCTGCTGATCGTGACCGGCGCACTGGTCGGCAGTAGTGGCGCAATCCTGAGCTACATCATGTGCCGGGCCATGAACCGCAAGTTTCTGTCTGTGATCGCAGGTGGCTTCGGCACGACCAGCAGCGCATCGAGTAGTGGCGGAGAAGATCAGGGCGAGGTTGTGCCCATCAATCCCGACGAAACTGCAGAGCTGCTGAAAAATGCCAAAGAGGTCATGATCATCCCGGGTTACGGCATGGCCGTCGCCCAGGCGCAGCACGTCGTCCACGAAATCACTCGCAAGTTGCGCGACAGCGGCGTGAATGTGCGTTTTGGTATTCACCCGGTCGCAGGGCGTATGCCCGGGCATATGAACGTACTGCTGGCCGAGGCCAAAGTTCCCTATGACATCGTGTTCGAGATGGATGAGATCAACGATGATTTCCCGAATGTCGATGTATCCATCGTCATCGGCGCCAATGATATCGTCAACCCGTCGGCACTGACCGACCCGGACAGCCCGATCGCCGGCATGCCGGTGCTCGAATGCTGGAAGGGCGACACGACGATCGTCCTCAAACGCAGTATGGCGACCGGTTATGCCGGAGTGCAGAATCCGTTGTTCTTCCTGGACAATACCCGGATGTTGTTCGGTGATGCACGCGATAGTCTGGACCAGGTGCTCAAGGATCTGTAATCGCCCACCGTTCTAGTGCTGAAAAACCAGGTCCTGCAAAGTAACAGGACAGGTATTGCATCTTACCGACAGTAAATAATTGTGCGGTATACTTTGGAGTTCAGGGGGACTATTGCCGTCACACTTATCGACTCACTGGCTGAATTCCCGAAACGGGTGCTGCTGCCCGGCGCGCTCTGCCTCGCCGGTATCATCACTGCATGTGGCGGTGGCGGCGGAGGCGCTAGCGCTAATGTTACTCCGGTAGCCGATGCCGGCGCTACACAGCTCGTAACCGCACAAGCCATCGTGACTCTCGATGGTACCGGCAGCACTGATGCGGACGGCAGTATCGCCAGCTATCGCTGGACTCAGGTATCCGGCCCGAACGTCGCTCTGAGCAATGGAACAATTGCAACACCGAATTTTACGGCACCGGTACTGGCCAACGATACCGAACTTGTTTTCCGTCTGACCGTCACGGACGATGCCGGCGCTACGGCTACGGCTACCGTGTCGATAACGGTCCAGGCACAAGGCATATTCAATATTAGCGGCATTATATCGGCGCCGGTGATCGTAGCCGTCGATTCCGACACCAACGACTCTTTAGCGCCCCACAGTTCCAACGACACGCCTGCTCTGGCACAAACCATCGCCAACCCAATTACACTTGGCGGTTACGTCAATTTGCCCGGAACCGGTGAGCCCGGCCGGTCGCAAGCTTCCGGCGATATCGACGACTACTATCGGGTCAATCTGCTGGCTGACCAGACCATCACCATGCTGGTTTCGGATTTCCAGACCAACGATGCGGATCTGAACCTGTTCAATGGCGCCGGTCAATTTGTCGCCGCTTCACTGGAGACCGGCCAGGTCGAAAGTATCGTTGTGCCCGCCGACGGAGAATATCTGGTCAATGCCCGGGCATTTTCAGGGGCATCTAACTACGTACTGGTAATCGGCAATACCGGAATTACCGGCGTCGGCAGCCTGCGCACTGCCTATGAATTCATTCCCGGGCAAGCCATCGTCCGCTATGACGAATCCCTTGCGCAACACCAGGGACTCGTCGCCGAATCGATAGCGTCCCGCCAGGAATCGAGAATCCGTGCGGGTGTGTCGGGTCGCCAGATGTTGCTTGAACTGAATATGCAAAACAACCTGCCGGTAAAACCAAACCAGGCTGGCGCTACCGGTCAGGCTGAAGGGATATCTTTCCGCTCGGACCGGGATCGGGCGAAATGGGAAACATTAATGGCCATCAAGGCCATGCGTAAAGACCCGCTCGTTGTCTATGCAGAACCGAATTACATTGTCGAACCGACCGCAATACCTAATGACACCGCTTTTGTCGCCCAATGGCATTACCCGTTGATCAATTTGCCAGGTGCCTGGGATCTGACAACCGGAGACCCCGGCGTCATTGTCGCCGTCATCGATACCGGCGTGCTTCTGAACCATCCGGACCTGCAGGGTCAACTCGTAGCCGGTTATGATTTCATCAGCCTGAGTTCCATATCTGGTGACGGCGACGGTATTGATCCGAATCCAGACGATCCTGGCGACGGTCCGCCCAGTAGTTTCCATGGCACGCATGTCAGCGGGACAATCGCTGCGGCATCAAACAATGCTGTCGGCGTTGCCGGCGTTGCCTGGAACGCGAGAATCATGCCGCTCAGAGTCCTGGGCGCTGGAGGCGGCACAGCTTACGACGTCGGTCAGGCCGTCCTCTATGCCGCCGGATTACCGAACGATTCGGGTACTGTTCCGGCACAGCCGGCAGATATCATTAATCTGAGTCTCGGTGGCGGCCCTTTCAGCCAAAACAGTCAGGATATATATACTGCAGCACGCCAGGCCGGCGTCATTATTGTCGCTGCAGCCGGCAACGATGCGTCGTCGCAACTCTCTTACCCGGCGTCTTATGACGGTGTCATTTCTGTTAGTGCCGTGGATACGGAACGCCGGCTCGCCCCGTATTCCAGCTTTGGTAACGCCATCGATGTTGCTGCTCCGGGCGGGAATACGCGCGTCGATCTCAATGGAGATGGTTTCCCCGATGGAGTGTTGAGCACCGGTGGAGATGACTCGTCCGGATCGACTGTCTTTATCTATAGGTTTTTCAATGGAACCTCGATGGCCAGCCCGCACGTTGCCGGCGTCATCGCACTGATGAAATCCGTCAATGGCAACCTGACACCGGCAATCATCGATCAACAGCTGGCCCTTGGTACCCTGACGGACGATATCGGTGTCGCGGGACGAGATAACAGTTTTGGTTATGGCCTGATTAATGCTCAGAAGGCAGTGACGACCGCATTGAACCTGATCGGCGCACCACCGCCGGATAATCCGATTCTCGGTGTCACGCCGGCCTCGCTGAACTTCAATACGGTAACAACCAATATCGAAATCACGGCCCAAAATATCAGCACCGGCAACCTGCAGCTCAACAGCATCACATCCGGCGATACCTGGATCACGATAGTGCCCGGGAACATCGACGCCAATAGCCTCGGCACGTATCTCGTCACCGTCAATCGCACCGGACTGGCTGACGGCATTTACTCCGGTCGGATAACGGCGCAGTCCACTGCCGGCATGATCGATATTTCCGTCATCATGTCGGTCGGCAATACCAGTATCGGCGGTGATGTTGGTTTTGTTTATTTGTTATTGATCGATGCGGATACCGGGGATGTTGTCGATCAGCTTACCCCGGCAGCTTCAAATGGCGTCTACGCCTACAATTTCTCAAATGTGGTGGCCGGAAGTTATGGGCTAATCGCCGGCACTGATGCGGACAATGACCTTTCCATCTGCGACGCCGGCGAAGCCTGCGGCGCTTATCTGGCCATCGACCAGCCGATTCAGTTTGACGTGAACGGTGATCTGTCCGACCTGAACTTTCCGATCGGCTATATCGTCGCGCTGCCGGCAGCCGCAGCTACCGGCGATGCAACGCCGCGTACCGGTTACCGCATCAAGAAACACATATTAAAGCGTGTGTCCGGATGATCACTGGCAAGCCGCTCATACTCGCTCTAATGCTGATAGCTGTCGGCGCCTGCCGGCCCGGTATCGAACCGTCCCGATCTGTCGCTACGGTTCCGATACGCATCGTCCATCGCGACAGCCATTGTCTGGGCGCCACGGCGAAAATCGAGTTGATTCGGAACCCTGCCGCACTCGAACAATGGTGGCAACCGCTCGCAAGACAACAGTTTCCAGCCAAACCACTGCCGCAAAGTCTCGCCTCGATCGAATTCGATCGTTTGGCTGCAATCGTTGTGTTTCTCGGTTCGCGGCCAACCGCCGGTTATGAAATCGAACTGTACGCGGATCAGGCGATGGTACAACCGGCATCGTTGACGATACCGGTTCAATTTCGACAACCGTCTCCCGATGCAATGGTTGCCCAGGTCATGACCAGTCCCTGCGTGGTAATGACCGTACCCGACGGCCAGTATAAAACCGTGACGGTACGGAATCGACAAGGTCAGACGTTGCTGGAGAATCATTTCTGACCGGCAGATGAATCCGTCCGGCTACCGTCGATCGAATGTTCGATCATCGTAAAAATGAGAAGCCCGTCAAGGAATCTCATCCATCCATTCGCTACCTTATGAACTCGGTTACAGGTGCGTCCGCAACAATAAAAGTCTCGGCCGCCGAGCTAGGTGCGGACGCATTTGTACCGTTTAAATTGCAGTGACACAAAAGCCCCTTCCCGGGGCTTTTGTCGTTTTATGTCAACCCGATTCAGAAGTTAATCTGTTCAGTTGCGGGGGTTTTTCGGCCGGCTTGCGTCAGGTGGCCTCGATCTGTGCTGCTGCATGCGCTTGTGCATCTGCTGCCGCGCATGTTCACGCTGCTCAGGCGTCATTTTCTCCCAATGTTCGCGTAGTTTCTGGCGACGCTCTGGCGGCAGTTTACGAAAGCGCTTGAAATTATTGCGTACCCTGGCCTGCTCTTCAGGCGTCATCTTGCGATAGCGATTAAATTGTTGTTTGGCACGCCGTCGCTGCTCCGGTGTCAGCTTCTGCCATTTTTCCAATCTGCCGCGGGCCTGTTGTCGCTGTTGCGGCGTCATGTTGAGCCAGCGATTCGCCCCGGTTGCCATGCGCTGTCGCCGCTCTGCAGGCAATGTGTCCCAATCTTTGGAGAAACGTTGCAACACACGCTGCTGATCGCCGGTGAGCTGATTCCAGGTCGGTACGTTATCGTCGGCCAGCACCGAACCTGCCGCCACCAGCACCAGAAGCAAGCCTGTTTGTATCCACCTAGTCAGGTTCACCGTTCGTTCTCCTGTCATCCTGTTCCTCGACTGACGACGCATCGTCTGCAATCACCGGCAAGTTGTCGAAAAATTCCTGCCACTTGCCGTCCTCGCCTTCCCAGCTGCCGAGAAACTCGAGCAGGTCGGCATCCGGCGGCTCCGGCTCGTCGCTCGCAACGGCATTGCAACCGACCCCGGCGAGCAGGGCCAAAATAATCCGCAACCGCATCAGCCAATCTTCTCCAGTTCATCTTCGGGTAACCATGCAAAGAACTCGAGTTCGGCGTACATATCCAGATCACCGTCATCGAGCAATAGTTCGATATCGGCAGCCTGATCGGCAAGGGTCGGCAATGCATCAACTCCTGGTCCGGATGTCTGCCACTGCCACAACGCAACGCTGATGGTGGCCACAGCTGCGGCTGCACCGAGCGGTAACCACGGATTGCGGCGATTTGATCCGAGCGGCGATTGATTGAGGGTGTCCAGCGCAGCCTGACGGGCGCGGTTCAGTCGCGACAGCGTTGCAGCATCGAGTTCTTCAACGCTATTGCGAAGTTCATGACCGGCACGTTCGGCAAACGCTTTATCCTCGCGTTGCAGTTTTTCTGTATCAGTCGTCACCGTTGTCGTCCTCATCAACGTTACCATCCCAGTACGCTCCAACCGTAGCACGCAAACTGCGCACAGCGCGCGAGTAATGCGTCTTGACGCTGCCGTCCGAGCAACCCATTGCTTTGGCCGTCGCGGCAACATTCAGACACTCAACGGTCCGCAGCAGGAATGCCTGCTGCTGTCGCGCGGGCAACTTCTGAATGGCCTCTTCCAGCGCGGACATCGCCTCATCGAGCGCCAGCTGACGATCGGGTTGCACCGCGACCGGATCGGGTGCCTGTGCTATCGGATCACTGGCATCATCGTCATCACGCGGGGCAAACCATGTGAGTATCCGACGCCGGACCGATTGATGACGCTGGTGGTCGCGAATACGATTTTGCAGAATTCGATAAAACAACGGTGGCCACTCCGATTCCGCTCGATGCGCATAAGACCGAACCAGCCGAATCATCGCATCCTGAACAATATCGAGTGCATCGTCCGCATTACGCACCGCTATCACGGCGATACGATACGCACGACGTTCAACGTCAGACAAAAACCGGTCCATCGCAAGCCGTTGATCCAGCGCTCCATCCTCCTGCCCACGGTTGTGACTGTCTGGTCTCATGATCAAACGATCTATCGCTAAACTTTGAGTACTCATAACATATGCTGCATCGCGTATCTTGTGGATTTTCGCGCCGAACTGCCAGCGACTGCACCTGAAGCCACCCGCTCAAAGCATGTCCTTATCTGATATAAAACGAGCGACAGTACGATTCGTTGACATGACCGGGTGACATGGATCTGTCTATAACGCCAGTTATACACAAGGTTCCAATAACCACATAGCCTTAGAGAGTTTTTGCCTTGCAGTAGTTAAGAAAATAACTATAACCTGTTGTTTTATATGTTTAATTGTAATATAGATCATTTTTTAATCAGAATGAATCCCCCTGACGGGCAATGCGGTATCGAGCTCTGCACCAGCCCGTTATCCACAGTTTTATCCACAGCTTTTGTGGAAAACCCGGCTCGGGGCTGACATCGTGACAAAATCGATACTGCGCATCGGCCTGGCAACCCCGTTACTTCGCCTGTTCGACTATCGTTGCCCGAAGCAAACGCCGGGCGATGATCGGCACCCACCGGGCCGCGGCAAGCGTGTTGTCGTTCCATTCGGCAAACATACCCGCATCGGCATGATCGTCGACATCACGGACAAATCGGATATTCCTGCAGCAAAGCTCAGGGAAGCAATCCGTGTCATCGATACCGAGCCGCTGCTCGATGCATCGCTCATGGCTTTACTGGAATGGGCGGCCGATTATTATCATCACGCGCCGGGCGAAGTCATCGCCGCGGCGTTACCCGGGCTTTTGCGCAAGGGCGGCGCCGTCGATGCAACCGAAACGATCTGGCACGCCACTGAACCGGGCCGGGATATCGATCTTAAAGTGCTCGCCAAACGTGCACCGGTTCAGGCTCGCATTCTCGAACGAGTTCGGGAGAAACCGAACGGTGCCGGCGAATCTGCACTATCTGATACCGGCAAAACCTGGAGAACGGCTGCCGCGAAGCTGATCGAGAAAAATCTGCTCGCCGTCACACAACAGCAGATCACCACCCTCTCTTCAAACATGCCGGCAATCAACCGGCGCATCGATACACCACCAATACCCACCGACGACCAGCGCAGGGCAATTGATGCGATCTCAGCCGCAAACAGGTTTAGTACATTTCTGCTTGAAGGTGTAACCGGCAGCGGCAAAACCGAAGTGTATCTGCGTTGTATCGAACGCGAACTCGAACGAGGCTGCCAGAGCCTGTTACTCGTGCCCGAAATTGGTCTGACGCCACAACTTGTCGACCGATTCCGCCGCCGCCTCGCTACCGACATTGCCGTCCTGCATTCCGGCCTGAATGACACGGAACGACTCACTGCCTGGCGCATGGCGCGAAATGGCAGCGCCGGTGTCGTCATTGGCACACGTTCTGCAATTTTCACCCCGTTGCAAAATCCCGGACTGTTCATCATCGACGAAGAGCATGATGCGTCGTTGAAGCAGCAGGATGGATTTCGCTATTCGGCCCGCGACCTTGCAGTCTGGCGCGCACACCAGCTCGACAGACCGATCATCCTTGGCTCGGCAACACCATCATTCGAATCACTCGAAAACGTCAGTGCCGATCGCTACACGAAGCTGCGCTTGGCGAACCGGCCCGGTAATGCACGCCACCCCAGGGTCCGATTGATCGACCTGCGGGCACAACCCTGCAAGGATGGTCTGACCGAGCCGCTGCGCGAAGCGATCTCCCGCCACCTCGCCAACGATGGCCAGGTGCTGCTATACCTGAATCGCCGCGGCTTTGCGCCAGGCATGATGTGTACCAGCTGCGGCCAACTCGTTGAATGCCGGCGCTGCGATGCCCGGCTGGTATTCCATCAGCACCGTGCCCGGCTGGTCTGTCATCACTGTGGCGCCGAACACGCTGTTCCCGGTGAATGCGCAGAATGTCACGCGCCCGATCTGCTGCCGGTCGGCCAGGGTACCGAACGACTCGAACAGGCCTTGCACGAGTTGTTCGAATCGCATCGCATCATCCGTATTGACCGGGACACGACCAGGCGCAAGGGCGAGATCGAACGTCGGCTCGAACTCGTGCGCAGCGGCGAAGCGCGCATTCTGCTCGGCACACAAATGCTGACCAAGGGACACGATTTTCCAAACGTTACGATGGTCGGCATCATCGATGCCGACCAGGGATTATTCGGCGCAGATTTTCGCAGCAGCGAGCGGCTGGCTCAATCGTTCATCCAGGTCTCCGGCCGCGCAGGCCGCGGCGACCGACCGGGCGAGGTGTATATCCAGACACTGTTTCCCGAACATCCGCTGCTGATGACTCTGATCGAAGAGGGCTACGACCGATTTGCGGAACAGGCTATGGTTGAACGCCGGTCAGCCGGTTGGCCCCCTTTTACCTGTCTGGCGCTGACCCGTTCAGAAGCGTCGATCAGGCAAACCGCATTCACCTTCCTGGAAGAGGCGCGCAATCTCGCGTCACAACTGATTAACACGGGCCGGTTCCCCGGCGCCCGGTGGCTGGGCCCCGCGTCAGCGCCAATGGAACGGCGTGCCGGTCGGTATCGCGGCCAGTTACTGATCCAGACACAGACCCGGGGACAAATGCAGCTCTTTCTCAGCGAATGGCGGCCCGCTCTCGATAACCTCAAATCTGCCCGCAAGGCTCGATGGTCGGTCGATGTCGACCCGACCGAGTTGTTTTAGCTTTTAATTCCGGGGACAGTGTACTTAATTTTGCTCATTCTGGAATTTCAATTTTAAAAGAGAGCGAAATAAGTACACTGTCCCCGGAATTCCCCGGAATTAAAAGCTAAAATCCACGACTTTCACCAAGCCGCAAACCGGCGAACGCATGAAGACACAAATCGAACAACTCGTCGCCACTGCAATTGCCCAATTACCCGGCATCGCAAAGGCAGGCAACGGTTTCGCCCTGACACCGGAGATCGAACGAACCCGTGACCGCTCACACGGCGACTATGCCTGCAACATCGCGATGCGCCTGGCCAAGCCACTGAAGCAAAATCCACGCGACATTTCGCAACGAATCATCGACCTGATCCCGACCTCAGACCTCGTCGAATCGGTTGAAGTCGCCGGGCCCGGATTCATCAACTTTCGTCTGAGCCCTGCGGCGTTCCATGACGAACTCGCCTGCATTCTTGAACGGGGCGACAGTTATGGACACGGCAATCTGGGCCGAGGCAAAAAAATTCTTGTTGAATATGTGTCGGCCAACCCGACCGGGCCGCTGCATGTCGGTCACGGCCGCCATGCCGCCTATGGCGCAACCCTGTCAAACCTCCTGAGGGCGACCGGTCATGACGTTCAGGAGGAATACTACGTCAACGATGCCGGACGACAGATGGACATCCTTACCCTGAGCATATGGGTTCGGATGCTGGAGTGCGCAGGTATCGACGTCACATTCCCGAGTAACGGTTATCGCGGGCGATACATCCGGGACATCGCCGCCGACGCGGCTCAAAAATTTCCCGATACGGTTTCAGCCGAACATTTGCAGGGCATCGATGTGCTTCCGGCTGACGCGCCGGACGGAGATCCGGATATCTATCTCGATGCTTTTATCGCCCTTGCCCACAAATCCCTGGGTGAGAAAAGATTTCGCGCGATCCACGACTGTGCGCTCGATTCCATCCTCGGAGACATCCGCGATGACATGGCCGAATTCGGTGCGGTACCCGATCAATGGTTTTCCGAGCGAAGCCTGATGGACAGCGGCGCCATACAACACGCGCTGGACAAAGTCGCAGAACACGGAAAAACATACGAAAAAGACGGGGCAATCTGGTTCCGTGCAACGGATTACGGTGACGAGAAAGACCGTGTCGTCGTGCGCGACAATGGCCGCACCACATACTTTGCCTCCGACATTGCCTATCACCTGCAAAAACGTGAACGAGGCTTCGATACCCTGCTGGATATACTGGGCGCCGACCATCACGGGTATATTCAACGCGTCCGGGCCGGTATCGAAGCCATGGGTGAGTCGCCGGACATTCTCGAGGTGGAGCTCGTGCAGTTTGTCGCGCTGTTTCGTGGCGATGTAAAACAACAAATGTCGACACGCTCGGGCGAATTTATCACGCTGCGCGAACTGCGCAATGAAGTCGGCAACGATGCCGCGCGTTTTTTCTTTGTCACCCGCTCGAACGAACAACATCTGGACTTCGACCTCGAACTGGCCAAGTCGCAGTCCAATGACAATCCGGTCTATTATATTCAGTACGCACATGCACGCGTCTGGAGTGTCATGCGCGAACTGGAAACACGCGGATTCAAATGGGACAGTGAAAATGCACAACAACACCTGCATCTGTTAACCGAAGATCACGAACAGTCCTTAATGCAAAAGCTTGCGCGCTATCCCGAGATTCTGGAGCTGGCTGCCGGGCAACGGGCACCCCAACACCTCGTGCATTACCTGCGCGAGCTGGCCAATGAATTGCACACGTATTACAACGCACATCGCTTCATCGTAGATGGCGCCGACCTGCGCGATGCACGCCTGCTGCTGATCAATGCGGTCCGGCAGGTTCTCAAAAACGGGCTCGGTCTGGTCGGCGTGTCAGCGCCACAGTCGATGTAATTCTGCTACGCCAGGCATTGAAACTCTCATGACAAAACGAAAATCCCGGAGCAGGAAAAAAACACGGCGCGCATCGAAGCCGGTGCCTATGCCCGGCTGGATCTGGGGTGTCTTCGGTCTGGCCGTCGGTCTGTCGGTTGCAGCCGCCATCTATGTAAAAGACCGTGAATCACTGTTGCAAGACCCGGCTACAGCCCAATCAAAACCTGAGCCTTCACCTGCCGCCATTGCCCCCGACAGTCATGCTCCTGAGAATCCTGAACCACGCTTCAAGTTTTACGACATGCTGCCGAATTTTGAGGTCGTAATTCCGGAGGAAGATACGGTCGTGCGTAACGATTCACAGCCCGCTCCGCTGGACGCACCGGGTATCTATGTCCTTCAGGCCGGGTCTTTCTCAAACTTTAGTGACGCCGACCGCATGAAAGCCCAGCTGGCCATGCTCGGCATCACATCGCGTATCCAGAAAGTCAGTGTCGATGACAAAGATTACCATCGCGTCAGAATCGGCCCGGTAGACAGCCTGAATCAACTCAACACGCTGCGCAGTCAACTCCATGACGCATCGATTGACAGCATGGTGATTCGTGTCGGTGGTTAAAATAATTCAACCCTGGTCATGTGCTTGTGCATTCGCGCTTCTTGTCGCGGGCTGTGCGCGTAACATCACCACAACCGAGCCGGTCGTAGAGCAGCCTGCAGAAAAGCAGGTCGAACCCGAACCCCCTGCCAAGCCCGTGCCCGGACCCACGTCCGCGCAACTCAAAGCACAGCGCATTGTAGAACTTACCTGTGCGCGTATTACCGTTGCAGCGACGGGCGACATCATGCTCGGCACGGATTTTCCCGAAAACCGGCTGCCTGATGACGATGGCGACTCGCTACTCGCCGATGTTGCACCGATACTATCGAGCGCCAATATCGCCTTCGGCAACCTGGAAGGTGTATTGATGGATGGCGGCGAACCGGTCAAAACCTGTGAAGATCCGTCTGCCTGCTACCTGTTCCGTTCGCCGGCACGCTATGCCGGTCACCTGGCCGATGCCGGCTTTACCGTCATGAGTCTGGCCAACAATCATGCCCGCGACTTCGGCGAGGAAGGCCGTACAGCGAGCATGGCGGCACTCGATGCGGTCGGTATTCGCCACTCGGGACGTGTCGGCGATATTGCCATTTGGCCGAATGGCAGGATCAAAACGGCACTCATTGCCTTTGCTCCCTTTAAAAATTCATATCCGATGCTTAATCTCGATGCAGCGCGCCAGGAGATCAAACTCCTCGACGAGGATGCGGATTTCGTCATTGTATCGGTTCACGGTGGTGCGGAAGGACCGGATGCTGCGCATGTGCCGTTTGCAGAGGAAACGTATTACGGTGAAAATCGCGGCAACGTTGTTGAGTTCTCACACGAAATGATTGATGCCGGCGCCGATCTCGTGATCGGTCACGGGCCACACGTACCACGCGCTGCCGAAATTTATAAAGGCCGTCTGATTGCCTATAGCCTCGGCAACTTTGCCACATACTATGGCATCAGCATCAGTGACAATAAAGGCCTGGCACCGATTCTCGTTGCAACGGTCGATGGCAACGGGCAGTTCATCAGTGGTGAAATCGTTTCGACAATGCAGATCAGGCCCTTCGGGCCACGTCTCGATGAAAGCCATCGGGCTTATGAACGTATCTGGGAACTGACGGAACAGGATTTTGGCGGCGGCGGAATTCGTTTTCAAAACAGCGGCAGTTTTTTCCCGGCAAACGAACTGAACACCGAGTGTCAGCAACATCCGGAGCAACCCGGTCTACCCACACGGTGATGCGCGCTCTGCTCTTGAAACTCTGTGCCTATGCGGGTTTTCGTCGGGCATTTCAGCCAATACCCGCAAAGTAACCGAAT
Source organism: uncultured Chromatiaceae bacterium (assembly GCA_964398325.1). GTDB lineage: Bacteria > Pseudomonadota > Gammaproteobacteria > Steroidobacterales > SMWD01. The sequence continues at coordinate 24,422 of CAYNMF010000010.1, forward strand.
ACCTGAATAAGAATCATCAGCACTACCGCAGTGATCAGCCGAAATCAGCAACAGCACACGCACGGGAGGCATTGTTATAGTATTGGTGTGGCGGGGGGAGTATTCACCGCTCCGCAACAAGGTATCGAGAGATGGCGAAAACGGAGAATACCGATGATACGACTCAAAGAAATCCTGGCGGCCAAAGGTGACGAAATCTGGTCGATCGGGCCGAACAATTCTGTCTACGACGCAATTTACATGCTGGCCGAGAAAAAAATTGGCGCTTTGGCGGTCACTGACCAGGACCGTCTCATCGGTATCATTTCGGAACGGGACTACGCCCGCCAGATCATTCTGAAAGGCCGTTCCTCCGAGAAAACGTTGGTCAAAGACATCATGTCCAGTAATGTCGTTACGGCAACACCTAATCAGGGTGTCCGGGAATGTATGGCGCTCATGACCGAAAAACGGATTCGCCATTTACCGATTGTCGGGGATGAGGACAAACTTATCGGCATGATTTCAATCGGTGATCTTGTCGAGGCCATTATTAACGAACAACAAGCGACAATTGGTGACCTGGAAAAATACATCAGCGGTTAACCCTGGCTGATTGATCCGTTTGTATCGTTATACAGGGCGAGACTTTACCGGCGAAAATTCACGCCCAGCGCTCTGAGTTTGCGATACAAATGCGTACGCTCCATACCGACGCGCTTGGCCAGTTGCCCGACCTTTCCGTCGCACAGCATCAGTTGTTGTGTCAGGTAGGCCTTTTCGAATTGCTCCCGGGCTTCACGCAGCGGTAAAGACAGCAAATCCTGCTTGAGCAGAGATATCTCATGGACTGGCGGCGGCAAGGCACTCTCCAGTTCGGCAAGTGAAATCTCCTCCGGACCTGATGCTATTAACAGACGTCGTGCCAGTGTACGCAACTCCCGCACGTTGCCGGGCCATGGATAGTGACGTAGCCGATTTTGTGCGGCAACGCCAAAATGACGAAACGGCAGCTGATTTGCATCGACAAATTGCTCGACGAATACGCGCAATAATTCAGGCACATCCTCCGGATATTCACGCAACGCCGGTATTTGGATCGTTGAGATAGCCAACTGCTCGACAAGGTCGCTACGCACGCCGTTGCCGGCGGGATCTTCAAATGCCTGCGGCGTAATCGATGCAATAAATCGACAGCCTGTTTTTTGCCTGCCGGAACCATCGCCGGATAAATAGTCACCCTTCTCTATGATTGTCGCCAGCATGCGTTGAGCCACTGAATCCAGCGACTCCAGTTCACGCAAAAACAGCACCCCGCGCCCGGCCTGCACAATGAAATCGGTCAAGGCCTGCGACACTCGATCCGCCGGCAGGTCATCCCCGGACAATCGGACGAACGGCTGCTCACAACGTGTCGACATCTCATGCAGATAATGCGCACCCGCACTACGCCCGGATCCGGGCTCGCCGACCAGCAGTACGGGTGATGCGAGCGATATCAGTTGTTCCAGCAAACCGCGAACCTCTCGAATTTGCGGGCTCTTGCCGATCAGCGTAGTCAGCGGCGGCAGTCTGGCCGGATTTTCAATATCCTGTGATTTAGGGGCGGTTTGAAGCGCTTTCTCAACTGTCAGCAATAATTTCGCAATAGAGACCGGTTTTTCGATGAAATCCGTAGCACCGTGGCGAGTTGCCTCGACCGCTGTTTCGACCGTCCCATGCCCCGACATGATAACGACCGCGCAGTTCATGGCGGAATCGGCTGACCATTCCTTGAGCAACGTGATTCCGTCGGTGTCCGGCATCCAGATATCAAGCAATACAAGGTCCGGCGAATCCGTATCGAATTTCCTGCGCGCCTCGGCTGCATTACCGGCTGTCGTAACTTCATAGCCCTCATCGGACAAAATTTCGTCGATCAGCGTTCTGATATCTTCCTCATCGTCGACAACCAGAATTTTAGATGTGCTCATGATGCTTTTTCCGTAGCAGCGGGAGCGCCGCCGCGATAATCGTGCGAGTCGGTAATGCGCCGGAGAGGCAACCGGATTGTTACGGACGCACCTCCTTCCGGGAGGTTTTCTGCACTCACAGTACCACCGTGCTCATCGACCAGCTTCTTGACGATTGCCAGTCCGAGTCCGGTACCCTTGTTTTTTGTCGTCACATACGGATCGAATAACCGGTCGATTGTTTCCGGATCGATGCCGGGACCGCTGTCGTGGATGCGTATCTGTGCATATTCCCGGCTGCCGAACGTAATAACGCAGGTCACGATGCCAAGTTGCGCCTCGGACTGGCCTTCCATGGCCTCAAATGCATTGCGAATCAGGTTATGCAAGAGCTGACGGATACGTGCGCTATCGGCATCAATGTCGAGAATAGCAGTATCGAGATCGAGCCTTACTCGCGTTTGGCTGTCGGGCGATTTGTACAGATACACGACCTCTCTGATCAACTGGTTGAGATCGAAGCGCGAAATATTAATTTCCGGCGCGCGCGCATATTCGCTGAATGCATTAACCATGTCGCGCATCGCCTCGACCTGGGCAATGATTGTATTCGTCGCCCGATCCAGTACCTCGGCTTCCATTTCCTTCATGCCGCCAAGATACCGACGTCGAATTCGTTCGGCCGATAACTGGATCGGCGTCAGCGGATTCTTGATCTCGTGCGCCATGCGCCGCGCGACTTCGCCCCACGCTGCATCCTTTTGTGCCTGCAGTAACGTCGTTACATCGTCAAATACAATAATGCTGCCGACCTGCTCCCCATCCTCGGCAGGCAGCGCCGTGCTGGCGCAGACAAACACACATCGTCCCGATGCGCTTTGCACACTGACCTGCTCGCGCCAATGCGTATCGGCGGCTATGAGATGCGATTCGATACCGGCCATAAACTCGGCCAGCGTCGCATGCTCTTTAACCAGCTCATCGAGTCGACGCCCTATGGCATTGGTCAGATCCGAATCGAGCATCGCGTTCGCTGCATCGTTCACATGCCTGATGCGGCCATCGTGTTCTATCGCGATGACGCCCGTTGACAGTCGGGCCAGGATCGCCTCGACGTGTGCCCGCTCCTTATCGACACGTTGTTCGCTAAGCCGTGCCTCTTCCCGCGCCTGGGACAGACGCTGAATCATCTGGTTGAACGAATCGATCAAAAAGCCTATTTCGTCATGTGATGTCACGGACAGCCGGGTATCGAAATTTCCCGCAGCAACAGCCCGGGTACCGGCAACAACGGACAGGATCGGTGCAACGAGCCGACGGGCGAAAAAGAAAGCGCCATACACGGCTGCCAGCACCGACAGCAGGACAACAAGCGTGAGCGTCAGGGCAAAACTTGCTTTGAGCGGTCCGCGCAGAAAAACGAGTTCGTTATAACGTGAATACGTCGTCTCGACCGAATCGACGAGCACGCCGATACGTTCAGCGATCGGGTAGACAGCCTGCAAGACAAACGGTTCCTGGCCAAGCCGGGCATTCGGCAGCAGCATCGCCGCGCGGACCTGGTAATTCCCGTTACCAATTGGATCTATACCGACGTAAGTGCCGGATTGTCGCAGCTGCAGCATCACGTCTTCAGGCGGGGGAGCCGGAAACGGCGCAGTCAGCTCCTGATGACTCGTTGCCACGATCAGGTAGTTACGACCATACACCGTGACATCTGTTGCGCCTGATTCGCGGCGCAAATCGCCGAGTACCGCAACCAGATCGCCCCCTTCGGAACGTAACAACTTGACCGCCATCTGCTGCGTATGCTCCATGCTCGTATAGATGCGACGATCAAGCGCGGCGCGACTCAGGGTTAGAGCATCACTCAGGCCATTCTGAATTTCTACATCGAACCATGTATCGATACCGCGATTCAGGAACTGCACCGCGAACAGGTAAACGACAACAAGCGGCGTAACGGCCAGGCTGACGATCGCCACCAGCATGCGGGCTTTGAGCTTGGCACCCGGTATGCCATACCAGCGATCCCGAATGAGCCGGGCAAGACTTCCGACGATCAGCACGAGCAGGATGCAGACACCGGCCGCATTGAAGGCCAGCAAAAGGTCATGCAGTTGACCGAATTCTTCGGGGTTCTGTGACGTTCTGCCCAGCAGCAGCAGGGCCGCCACGCCGAATACCAGCGCCGCAACGACCAATGTCGTGTAGAAAATACGCTTCAGGCGTTTAACATCCATACATACCAATCGCTTTCGAGTCGAAAACCACTGCCCCAGAAGGCTATTAATCGCAGCGGACCGGGCAGCGTGTTCTGATCGAGCACCACCCGCATGGCAATTTCATACTGTTCGTCGGCGTCAAGTAACGAGGCATCGATGATCGGCAAGTCATCAATTCTGCCCATGCTATTCAGCGCGGAAAATAATGTTGCAAACGAACCTTGCTCCCCGCTATTGAGATTGCGCACTACGTATCGTTCGCTGAGCGGCTGATAACTGAGTTCAAATCTTTGTTCCAGCGTAGCAATTCCCTTGTCAATCCAGAAACGCCGGACTCTGTCGAGCTGAATTTGCAGTTCGATCGTCAGGACGACCCCGCTGTCGAGCGCAGCCAGCGCTTCTTCGCTCAGCCGATAATCTATCAACGCATTAACAAACCAGACCCCCTGATAAAGTCGCGACTCGGCGCTACGTATTTCGAACGGCTGATTCCTGGCGAAGGCAACTGTGAGCGGCGAGAGGCAAATGATCAGGGCGCAGATGGCGCCAATGCAGCGACTTGCCCATTGGTCAACACGTGGCGATCGATTGCTTGTAACGCTGCAACGCATTATTAGAAAGGGCCTGACCTCTGTTTTCTTCTCGTACAGCCGGGATGGTCTCGTACAATATCCGGACTGACCTGATCTCGCGCAGCCTGATCCGGGCTAAGCGCTTCGTTCCATTAAAGCATAATAGAAACCGTCGGTATTGGCAGTACCGGGCAGCAGCTGATACCCCGGCCCCGGCGCCGCTACTACGATTTTCGGTACAGCGATATCCGGCGATCGAACCTCCGCAGCATCAGGATGTTGACGCAGAAATCTGGCAACGACCTCATGGTTTTCCGTCTTCAGCACCGAACAGGTCGCATAGAGCAGTCGCCCCCCCGGTTTAAGCAATGGCCACAACGCATCGAGAATATCCCCCTGACGCGCAGCAAATGCCTGAATATCTTCAGGCCGACGCAAAAATTTGATATCCGGATGACGGCGAATGACACCCGTCGCCGAACACGGGGCATCAACTAGAATCCGGTCGAATGTTGCATCAGTGTTACCGGCATCGTTCCATGCTTCGGGCGTCTGCACATCGCCGGTCAGAATCTGCGCGGTATATCCGAGTCGGCTGAGCGTTTGCGCGACCATCTCATTACGGACAGAATCAATATCGACGGCCACGACATCGAGTCGCCCGCCGGCACGTTCAAGAATATGTCCGGTCTTGCCGCCGGGTGCCGCGCAGGCATCAAGCACACGCATGCCGGGTACCGCGTCGAGCAGTTCCGCGGCAAGTTGTGCAGCCGCATCCTGAATGGAAACCCATCCGTCTGCAAAACCGGGCAGATCGATGACAGGTATCGGCTGCGCAGGACAAACGGCCGCAGGGAATCCCTCCAACGTCACCACGTCGATACCCAGCGTCGATTGCAGCAAATCTGCATAGGCCGACGTATCGCCATGGGCTGCATTAACCCTTAACCACATCGGCGGGCGGGCGAGTGCGAAAGTCAGGATCTGCTGCACCTGCTCACCCCAGTCCGTGCAGAGCCGGTCGATCAGCCATTGAGGATGTGAATAGCGTCCTTCGTCTCTGGCCAGTACTTTGGGTAACAATGCATTTTGCTCGCGCTGAAAACGCCTGAGCGTTGCGTTGACCAGACCGGATGCGCGGGGTCGCTGCAATCTTCTCGTTGCATCTACCGTCGCCGAGACCGAGGCATAACCGGGCTGGCGTGTATCGATCAACTGGAAGAGTCCGACCGATAACAGCGACTCGAGAATCCGATCACGCGAGCGCAATGGCCGATCCAGTAATTCGCCGATAATCAACCGGTGCCGGTGGTGCCAGCGTAGCGCACCGAAGGTCAGCGCCTTGACAAGCGCCCGGTCGCGATCAGGCATTTGATCACTGAGTGCTGTTTTCAGGGCTTTATCGAGCGAACGACCATGCGCCAGCACCTGGTCGACGGCAAACGCGGCTGCGGCGCGCGTTTGCGCCCCCCATCGACCGCCATTTGCTCCGCTGCTCATGATCCGAGGACTTGACCGACGATGTCGTAACCACGGGCAAATTCGCAGGCATTGACGCGCCGGCGTCCCGGCATCTGCAATTCAGTGATGTGCAAAATACCCGTGCCCGTTCTTATGGCAATGCCGTCATTCGTCACGGCCTCGACCCGGCCTGTCAAGTCCGGTCTATCCAGCTCATCGGCCGGTGTGTTTTGCTCGTCTATCGCTGACCGCCAGCAACGCATTCGCTGACCGTCGAAAAGCGTTTCAGCGACCGGCCAGGGGTTATAGGCACGGACCTGTCGATCGAGGTCAGCCGCCGACCTCGACCAGTCGATCAAGGCCTCGGACTTGCTGATCCGCGCAGCATAAGTTGCGTCAGCTTCGCTTTGCGGGCCGGGCGACAAATCGCCGGACAGAATGGAATCGAGGCAACCGGCCAACAGATCGGCGCCCAGCTCGGCGAGACGATCCTGCAGTTCACCGGCCGTTTCGGCCGCGCCGATGTCTGTCCGATCCACGGCAAACACAGGTCCGGTATCCAGTCCCTCGGCCATCTGCATGATGCTGACGCCGGTTTGCCGGTCACCGGCCAGGATCGCCGCCTGGATCGGCGACGCGCCGCGCCAGCGGGGTAATACGGAGGCATGCACATTGATGCATCCGGCCTGCGGCAATGCAAGGACCTCAGGCGGTAGTAACTGGCCATAGGCAACGATAACCATCAAATCCGGTGCAAAGTCCGCCAATCGATCCTGAACGTCGCGATGGCGCAATCCGGCCGGCTGATAGACGGGCCTGTCGTGCTGCAAAGCACAGCGCTTGACCGGTCCGGGCACCCGCCGTCGACCGCGCCCTGATGGCCGGTCCGGTTGAGTCAATACCGCAACCACATCATGCTGCGATGCAATCAGCCGCTCCAGGCTTGGTACCGCAAAATCCGGTGAGCCGGCAAAAACAATCCGTGCCATGCGTCAATCCGGTCTAAATTAGCCGCGTGTTGGCCTGGCCGCCTGCGGGTTCACGCTTGCGCTGTTTAAGCGCCTTTTTCCTGATGCGCAAACGCTTCAGCTCCGACAGGTAATCAACGAACAGCCGGCCCTCCAGGTGGTCTATTTCATGCTGAATGCATACTGCGAGCAGGCCTTCGGCCTCGAGCTCGAATGACCGGCCCTCACGATTCAGCGCCCGTATGCGGATTTTCGCGGCTCTGTCGACGGACTCATTGACTCCGGGGACAGACAGACACCCTTCTTCATTCGATGCCGAACCCTCTCGTTCAAGGATTTCCGGGTTGATAAAACATAGCGGATTGTCCTTGGATTCGGAGATATCGAGGACCAGAATACGCTCATGAATATCTACCTGAGTGGCCGCCAGACCTATACCCGGCGCGGCATACATGGTTTCCAGCAGATCTTCGACCAGTTTGCGCACCGTGTCGTCTACACGGGCCACGGGGCGGGCTTTCGTGCGCAAACGAGGATCGGGATATTCAAGGACTGTAAGCACTGACATAATGGTTCCTTCGCAATTTCGTGCACAGTGCTATGAATTGCGAATAATTTTATGATATATCGACATATAGCTTAGTGGGAATCCGGTATATTTTACGAGTATCGAGGCTTCCCCGGCTTGTTGTTGTCATGTATTGCGTATTTGTGTGCGTCCCGGAATTATAGCAGTGGCTGTCACCGGGCCGATGCAGATTAAACATTAGGGATGGAAATTCCATGAAGATTTCCCTGCCGCTGATCCGACCGGTTATCGCCGGTGCGTGGTTGCTGCTTGTTGTTTTTCTGAGTTCAGAAGCCCTGGCCAGCAGTCCGCATGCTGGTCTGGCAACCGGCTTAGCCGCCCAGTCGGGTGCTGGCGGCTCTGTTGTTCTGAATTCATCACACCCCGACCGCTATGTCGTCAAACGCGGCGATACGCTGTGGGATATCTCTGCGATGTTCCTGCGTGATCCGTGGTATTGGCCGGAAATATGGCGGGTCAATCCGCAGGTCGAAAATCCTCACCTGATCTACCCGGGTGACGTACTTGTCCTGGTTTACGTCGATGGCAAACCACAGCTCCGTCTTGAGCGCGCCGGTGGCGACGAAAAGCTGTCGCCCCGTATTCGCAGTGAAGACCTGGGCGAGGCAATCACTACGATACCGCTTGAGGCCATCGCGGCATTCCTGGACAAGGGCACGGTACTCGAACGAGGCCAGGCCAACAGGCTGCCTTACATCGTCGCCATCAAGGGTGACTTTCTGATTGCCGGCGCCGGCAACGATGTCTATGTGCGTGGTAAGGAGATCGGACCGCTCAACCACGGCTACAGCGTCGTGCACGTTGGCGAACCACTGATCGATCCGGACGACGATGATGTTGTCGGCTATGAGGGCATTTTCGTCGGCGAAGGGATGATTTCACGCACCGGCGACCCTGCAACGCTGCATCTCGTTGACACGAAACGCGAGGCGCTCAAAGGCGACCGGCTGATCGAACAGACGTTTGACATTCCGCTACAGTTCATTCCCCGGGCACCGGATCAGGATATCTCCGGCAGAATCATTCACGTCATCGACGGGCTTTCAGTGATCGGTCAGTACCACATTGTTGTTCTTAACCGCGGCGAGCGGCATGGTCTCGAGGCTGGACATGTGCTGGGTGTCTGGCAAGCGGGCGAGAAAATAAAGGATCGGACCGAGGGCGGCACTGTACGCCTGCCCGATGAACCTGCCGGCACGCTGATGGTGTTCAAAACCTATGATCGCATCAGCTATGCCCTGATCATGGAAGCGACGACCGACATTCACATTTACGACAAGGTTAAATCTGCTCAATAGACCTCTGCGCAGGAGCGCTGTTTCATAACCCGGCCAATCGTATAGATTCCGATCTTTTCGCCAACGTGCAAAACTGTTGGAATACAAGTTGTAGGAGCGGCTTTGGCCGCGATTAGCCTGCCGGGGTTTTGAATGTCTGATGATGCGTGGTTGACGCTCGGCCTTGCCGCCAGCGTCACGGGCACAACCGTCACTTCCATACTCGAGCGATTCGGGACCGTTGAACGTGCCATAGGCGCATCATCGGAAGAGTTACGCGCAGCCGGCGTCACGCCGGCTGGTGCGCGCGACATTGTCTCTCCCAATCGCGAACGACTGGTTCGCTGCACAGAGTGGCTTTGAGCGCCCGACGTCACAATCGCGAAACCGCTGGGTTCACGGTGTTCCACACTCCCCCGCCGCAGTCGCCGCCTCCTCCACAATCGCC
>CAYNMF010000011.1:0-27818 GCA_964398325.1 uncultured Chromatiaceae bacterium
GGTCGAAAACAATCCAATTACATACCGAACAGAGGCCCCAGCGAGCTGAGCACATCCGTGACTCTTTCCTGATCGCCCGGCTTGACCACGCCAAGAATGCATTCGGCCAGCAATCCGGCCCAGATGGCCAGCACGAAAGGCCGGCATTTATTCAGGCTGGCAAGCATCGACGTGTTGATCTCATCGCTGACTTCGTCATTGCGCAGTTTGCCGATGCCGATCGCATAGTCCGGAATATATTTACGAATCATCAGGCCACAGAATACAAGAAACGCGAAGATACCCAGTTTGGCGCTGATCCACGGCGCTGTCGCGAGGCGCTCGTTGAAAAACGTATAGAAAGTCACAGACCAGCACAGGTAAATCACCAGCGCCCAGCGGAAGAAGTAATCAACTTTTGTCACAAACTTACCGAGCGACGTACCCTCGTTATAATGCAAAAATAACACCATCGCCAGCCAGCCCGGGCCCAGCGCCAAAAAACCGATTGTCTGCCATAATGGATGCGTGATACCGAGTTCTTCAGTCAGCAGACCGCCGACCGTCAGCATCAGCGTCATACAGATACGCGGCACGAAATCAAGATTGACCATGATCTTGGCCGCCGTCACCCGCGCAGAGTTGCTCAGTTTCGGATCGACGACCATGCCGCTCGAATAAAACACGCCGAGATCGCCACCCAGCCAGTAAACGAACAGCAGCAGGTGAAAGATCAGCAGAAAATCATGAAGACTCATATCATATCCCCGCCATTTCAGAGATTTTCAAGAATGAAATCGGCTGCACTGACCTTGAATTCTCCCGGCGCTTCGACATGCAATTGTGAAATAACGCCGTCATCCACGACGATAGCAAAGCGCTGGGCACGCTGACCCATTCCGAATCCACTGGCATCCAGCTCCAACCCGAGTGCACGTGCATAGTCAGCATTACCGTCAGCCAGCATCATGATCGAATCGCCGACGCCCTGATCCTTGCCCCAGGCATCCATGACAAACACGTCATTGACCGACAGACACGCAATCGTATCAACGCCCTTTGACTTCAATGCCGCGACATTCTGCACGTAGCCCGGCAAATGTTTGGCCGAACACGTCGGTGTATATGCACCGGGCACGGCAAACAGCACCACTTTTTTACCGGCAAATAATGCCTCGGTCGTAATAGAATCAGGACCGTCACTCGTCATGACGCCAAACTTTCCCGCCGGCATTTTGTCACCCACCTGAATACTCATAATTTCTTCTCCTGATTAAAAGGTTGCCAGGGTAATTTTACTTTTTTGATATGGCTGGCGGCGTATTGTACACACTTGCCGATGCGCGTTGACTCGCAATGCTCATCTGACCAGAAAGAGTGACAATCCCGGCCAGAAGGTCACTATTTGCAGCCCGATTAACATCAGGATCGCAAATGGCAATACGGCCCGGCACACGGTCCAGAATTTCTCGCGAAAAACCGTCATCGCGACAATCAGGTTCAATCCAAGCGGCGGCGTCAGGTAGCCGATCTCGAGGTTGACGACCGTGATGATACCCAGATGTACCGGCTCAATGCCCTGCGCGGCTGCAACCGGCTGGAGCATGGGGGCCAATATCAGGATCGCCGAGCCAATATCCATGACACAGCCGACCGCCAGCAGGAACAGATTCATGCCGATCATGAACCCCGGACGACTGTCAATCAGCTGGCTGAGCCCCCCGACAAGTAACTCGGGTACCTGTTGATAGGCGAGAAAAATATTCAGGCTCAGCGCAAACATCAGGACCGGAAACAACGATCCGAGCAGGCGTGTCGTTTGCCCGACCACCGCATACAAGTCGGCAAATCCCATCTCCCGGTAAACAAAGATTTCGATCAGCATCGCATAAACGACCGCGACAGCCGCCGATTCGGTAGCTGTAAAATAACCGCTGTAGATACCGCCGAGAATAATCACCGGCATGGCCAATGCCCAAAGGCCGTCGCGCAACGCGTCCAAGGTTTCACGAACCGACCATCGATGTGCTCGAATCGAACGATTACGCCACAACGCGTAGCCGGTCATCAGCACCACCAGTACGAGCGAAGGCCCGATTCCGGCGATGAACAGGTCAGCCACCGAAGTCTGGGTCATCACGCCATAGAGAATCAACGGAATACTCGGTGGAACGATAATACCGAGCGTACCGGCGGCGCATAGCGCCCCGATCGCAAATGATTTCGGGTAGCCGGCCGCAATTAATGCCGGGTACATGACAGAACCGACGGCGATCAGCGTCACCGTACCCGATCCGGACACAGCCGCGAACAGGGCGCAAGACAGTATTGCTGCGATCGCCAGTCCGCCGGGTACCGGTGCACTGATGGCTTTCATCAATCGAATGAGTCGATCGGCCATCGCACCACGCGACATGATATTGCCGGCCAGGATGTAGAGCGGAATCGACAACAGGATCTCCTTGTTGGCCGCGTCCCAGGCATCAATGACGATGTTGCCAATACGCCCGTCACCCCAGACGAGGGTGGCATATGTAGTTGTGACGCCGAGAATAACCAGCAGGTTCTGGCGTATCAGCAACAGCGCCAGTATCAAGCATGCGAGGCCGATTCCGGCAATCAACCGGGAGCTCCCTCGCCTTCCACGGACACGGGACGCAGATTCGGGTACAGCGTAAAGGCGCCATGTCGGAACGCTGCGATTAGAAATACGAGTGGGAACACGGCCTGAAAAGGCCAGATTACGAATCCGAGCACGGCCGAACGTTCACCGAGCACAAATCCGTCGTAGACAATATCAATTGAGACGGCCGCGAAACCGACACAAAACAGCGCCATGATGCCGTCGTGCAATCGATCCAACAGGCCGGACCAACGAGCCGGCAACCAGTTGTCAGCAAATCTCGGGCGCAAATGAGCGCCGGCACTCGAGGCCAGACCGATGCCGAACATGATGACAAACAGATTTGCATAGACGCCGACCTGGCGCGCCCAGTGCAGTCCGGTCCCGATGATCTCGCGACTGACGACATCGGCAAATACGACAGCGATCAGCACGAGAAAACAGCCGAATGTTACGGCCTTTTCAAACCGATCGATACGCTTCAGTACGGATGCAACCGAAGCTTGTCTGTCTATAGAATTCACAACAAGTTTATTATTTATGTAATTGTTTAATATCAGGAATCATCAGCATGATTATAACGGCCGATACGATATGCATCGCCCCGACGGCAGCAAATATCGGCATATATGAATAGTGCTCCGTAATCCAGCCGGCAGCCCCGACAAATAACATACCCCCCAAACTGCCGACAGCGCCAAACAACCCCCAGATTGTCGCGACATCTTTGGCCGGAAACAAATCGGCCGGAATCGTGAAATGACTCGAGGCTTTCATCTGAATAGCGAACATGGCCACACAAATCAGGCCGATGGCGACGGCAGCAGAGTCGGCCAAAACCGCCAGTAGCGCACAGGGCACCATCAGCGCAGCAACCCAGATGATGAACTTGCGTGCCGCATTAACGGACCAGCCGGCACGTATGAGTCGTGTCCCCAACCAGCCACCCGTTAAGCTGCCCAGATCCGCCGCAACAAACGGGATAACCACTGAAACCGCGAGTGCTTTCATATCAAAGCCTCGTTCCTGGGCCAGGTACAGCGGTAACCAGGCAACGAAGAAATAAAAAGCGCCATCACTGACCAGTCGACTGAGCATCAGTCCCCAGACCTCGCGATATTTCAGGAAACGGACAAAGCCGTACCAGGGTTCTACCGTCTCAGACGTGCCCGATAAATCACGGTCCGCAAGGATCAAGTCGCGCTCGGCCTCCGAAATGGCCGGATGTTTCTCAGGGCTTTCATAAAGTGCATTCCAGATGAGCAGCCAGACAAACCCCGCGGCACCGGGCACGATAAAAGCCCATTGCCAGCCAAAAGAAAGAATCAACCAGACCAGCAACGGTGGCGCGACTATTGCCCCGAGACCGATACCCGCGGTGACAATACCCACTGCCAGTGAGCGTTCGGCTCTTGGAAACCATTCAGCCACAGCCTTGATCGCTGCCGGCAGGTTCATCGCTTCGGTTATCCCAAGTAATGCACGCAGAGAAAAGAAACTCCAGAATCCGCGCCCCAGAGCATGCAGAATGCCGGCGAGACTCCAGGCAATGACGGCAAAACGAAACGATCGTTTTGTCCCGAATCGATCGACAACCGGACCAATGATGACCTGGCCAATCCCGTAGGCGAACAGAAATGCCGAGCCGATCGCACCAAATTGCGTGTTGCTCAGCGTAAACTGCTCGACAATTACGGGTCCGGCGACAGCGAAGGCCTGACGATCAAGATAATTAATCGTCGTGATGAGACACAGTAAAAGAGCAATCTGCCATCGAATCGGAAATTTCAAGTGCGCTCCACAATGACCCGGATGGGCCAAAACTGGCATTTTATCCATGCCTGATTGTTTTCGCAGCCCCAAAAGCCGCTTGATTCCAACTGCATGACACATTTATGCTGAAGAATGGAGTCATATTCATAATCAAGGAACAACAATGAGCGCCCTGCCCGAAGACATCATTACACCTGCACAGGAAACCCAGGATTTTCTGGCGCGCAAACATCAGCTATTGATTGGCGGCCAGTGGGTTGACGCCGCCAACGGGGCGACGACCGAAATCGAGGATCCTGCAACGGAATCGACGATCGCCGAAGTCGCGTGCGGTGGTGCCGAAGATATTGATCGCGCTGTTGCAGCTGCACGCAAGGCGTTGAAGGGCGACTGGTCACGGCTGACTTCACATGAACGCAGCCGACTGATCTGGAAGCTGGCCGACGCGCTCGAAGCACGCCTGAATCTCGCCATCGAACTGGAAGTACTCGACAATGGTATGCCGCGCCCGATTGCGCACATTGCAATCGCCGGATCCGCGATTAACCACCTGCGTTATTACGCCGGCTGGGCCACGAAAATCCACGGTCAGACGATACCGGTATCGCCCGGTGGGGCACAAAACGGCGATTCTCTGACCTATACGCAACGGGAACCGATTGGCGTCGTCGGTGCAATCACGCCCTGGAATGCGCCTTTGCCGATGGTCATACTGAAGCTCGCCCCGGCGCTGGCAGCCGGTTGCACCATGGTCTTAAAACCGGCCGAAATAACACCACTGACAGCGTTGCTGGTCGGTCAGCTGACCAAAGACGTCGGGATACCCGATGGTGTTTTCAATATTGTCGTCGGCCACGGTACTGATGCCGGCGCAGCTCTGTCCGAGCACGACGATGTCGACAAGATTGCCTTTACCGGCTCAACGGCAGTCGGCAAGATCATCCTGAAGGCCGCTGCGGGCAACATGAAGAAAGTCTCGCTCGAACTGGGCGGTAAATCTCCGGTCGTCGTTTTTCCGGATGCTGATCTTGACCGGGTGATTCCCGGCGCAGCACGAGGCGCCTTTTTCCTGCAAGGCCAGAACTGCATGGCCGGCACCCGTTTGTTTGTCCACGATGATGTTTATGATGATGTGATCAATGGTGTCGCTTCTATGGCCGGCTCATTTAACATCGGTCCAGGCCTGCAGCCGGGAACGGACCTCGGTCCGCTGATCTCAGCCAACCAGGTCAACACCGTCATGGGTTACATTGAGGCCGGCAAGGCGACCGACGCCGATCTGATATGCGGCGGTGAAGCCATTGAGGGTCCGGGGCATTTCGTGCAGCCGACGATATTCGGTCAAACGAACATGGATATGAAGATTGCCAAAGAAGAAATCTTCGGACCTGTTCTGTGCGTACAAAAGTTCGGTGACCAGGACCTCGATGCGATTGCCGCACAATGCAATAGCACCGTCTATGGGCTCTCCGGCAGCGTCTGGACCAGGGATATTTCCGTTGCACACCGAATGGTAAATAAAATCGATTCAGGCCAGGTCTCGATCAATTGCCACGCGGCAGTCGATCCGGCGATTCCGTTCGGGGGCAACCGGCAGTCGGGCTGGGGCCGCGAATTCGGTCAGGAAGGTCTCGAACCCTACCTGAAGACCAAGGCGACCACCGTCATGTTTTGATATTGAACCGGCCGGTCATTCCCATGGCCGGTCAAGTTCCAGCTTGCCCCAGGCCTCGCCATACATCATCGTGCGAAAGAAATCACTCGCATACAACGTCTCCGGGTAGGTCGGCTCCAGTGCTGACAACTGATCGAGCTCTTCGATCTGCGCCGGTTCGAGTTTGACTTGCGTCGCGCCGAGATTGTCCTGTAACTGAGCAAGCTTGCGAGCGCCGATGATCGGCACGACGCAGTTCGACGATCGCCTCATCATCCAGGCCAGTGCGAGCTGCGCTGCCGTACAGCCGACCGCTTTGGCAATATCAACCAGCCGCTCAGCAACCGCCAGGTTCCCTTCCTGCAATACCTGGGCGCGCCGGGGACTGTCCACCAGCCGTGTTCCTTCCTGCATGCCCTGGTCCGCATTGCGATTAAACTTACCGGTCAACAGGCCGCCTGCCAACGGGCTCCACGGTGTAATAGCCATATTTTGTGCATTCGCAAGAGCAAAGTGCTCACGCTCGATCGTCCGTTCCACAAGATTGTAATGCAACTGCATGGCCGTAAATGGCGTCCAGCCGCGTTCCTCGGCGAGTGTGTTGGCCGCTGCAATCACCCAGGCCGGTGCATTGCTGATGCCCAGATGCAGAATCTTACCCTTACGAACCTGATCGTCGAGCGCACGCATGACTTCAGCAAGCCCGGTACTGCCGTCCCAGGCATGAACCCAGAACAGATCGATAAAATCCGTATCCAGGCGCCTTAGACTGGCCTCAAGCGACTGAACAAGGTTCTTGCGGTGATTGCCGCCTGCATTCGGATCTTCTGTTCGCGTGTTCAGGCTGTATTTACTCGCGAGCACGACCTGATCGCGTTCTGTAGCGATAAACGAGCCCAGCATCCGTTCGCTCGTGCCGGCGTTATACATATCTGCGGTATCAACGAAATTCCCGCCGGCATCCCGATACGCGGTATATATTTCGCGACAAGTATCCTCAGGCGCACCGATACCGAATTCTTCCCCGAAGGTCATCGTGCCGAGGCAGAGCTCGGACACCTTTAGCCCGCTTCTTCCTAATACTTTATATTTCATAAGGTTATTGAATTATCCTTGAATTATTATTAGAAATTCTATAATGATTCTATCTTCGCTGCTTTACAAAAAATGCTCTATTGAAGCAAGATAGCCCTTCCAACAAGGAATAACAAAAGACGGAGAACTGCAATATGGACATCCAATTGCCCAACATCAATATGGATCTGTTAAGTCAGATTGGTATTCGGTTGATCACGGCAATTGCCATTTTCTATATTGGAAAATGGATCGTAAAAATCCTGACCAACCTGACCAGGAAAGCAATGACCAGGGCCAACGTCGAAAAAACACTCGAGAATTTCCTGGGCAACATGATGTATTACACCTTGATGGCCGCTGTGGTCATCGCGACCATCAATCAACTGGGTGTGCAGACGACATCCCTGCTTGCCGTCGTCGGTGCTGCAGGTCTGGCCGTCGGTCTGGCCCTGCAGGGCTCGCTGTCCAACTTTGCATCCGGCGTCATGATCGTCGCTTTCCGGCCATACAAAGTCGGCGACGTCATCCAGGCTGGCGGTGTCACGGGTAATGTCGAGGAGGTGCAGATTTTCACCACGATTATGAAAACGCCGGATAACAAGCGAATAATAGTACCGAATAGCCAGATCATGGCCGGAGAGATCACAAATTTTTCAGCCAATCCCACCCGCCGTGTTGACCTTGTTGCGGGCTGCGGCTATGACGACGATCTCGATAAAGTACGCAAGGTACTCGAAGAGATCATTTCCGCCGATGACCGGATTCTTGCAGATCCTGCGCCGACGATTGCCGTATCCGAACTTGCGGATTCCAGCGTTAACTTTGTCGTCAGGCCCTGGGTCAACTCTGCCGACTATTGGGGTGTTTATTTCGATGTCACCGAAAAAATAAAGAAACGTTTTGATGCCGAAGGTATTTCGATTCCGTTCCCGCAAAGAGATGTCCACGTATACAAACACGGAGACGACTGAGTTCAAGAAAATATCTGCTGCATAGTCACCCTAACGTGTTTCGCGCAGCAGATATTCATAAATACGTTGCCGGCGTTCCGGGCTGTCCTCATAGCCGATTCTCGGCGGATACCTCATTCGGTTACCCGGCACCACCTCATGTGGCTCAGCAATAAATGCCGCAAATGTCTCGGGCGTCCATATCAGTCCATTATCACGTGCATCGATAAATGCTTGAGAATAAGCAAAACCCTCTAACACTGCAGCCGGCTTGCCTAAAATACGATGTAGATTCGGTCCTACACGATTCTCGCCGCCCTTTTCAAGGGTGTGGCAAAAGCGGCACCACGTGAATGATTCTTTTTGGGCAGCATATTGCTCGTCTGATATATCAACCAGGGGTTCTGCGTAGTAATCAGGAATATTTTTCCCCGCCAGAAACTGTTCAATTTTCTCTTGCGATACCGTGTTGTTTGCCGAAAAAGGTATGACGCCAAACCACCAATAAGGGAAATATAACGCCAAGGCTAAAAAGGACAGCAATATGACGGTGAACAGAAATTTATTGCCTATCGATACACTCACAAGGAGACTCCACAAATAATAATCCAGTTATTTACCATCCATCTAATCAAACGCTTGATCCGGGCAATAATCGCTTGATACCGACAGGGTATCGGAATCGCTGGTAAAGACCGAATAGCATCCATATTGCAAACAGCATCAGATAATAAAATCCAAAAGCGCTATGGAAATAACCCATTGCCATGCGCGTTGGCTCATTTTTTGCAAATACGGCCGGCAAGTGAATACCGAACAGTGAAACTTCGTGACCTGCACCCCAGGCGTAGCCAAAGCCAATAATGCTTTCGATCACGTACACCAACAACAAGGCAAGCAGAATGGCTCTGTTAAACCCGTAAGATGATTCGGGCAAACCGGTTGGAGGCTCGGGTGCAGGTCGGGTGAACCACCAAAATATTCTCAGCGCTGCAAGCAAGGATACGACCACGCCAAGCGAATAATGAAATGCATGTAGAGATTCACGCTGATCGAGTGCCGTGCGGGGCATTTGTATGATATTCCACAGCAAGACACAGAAAGTGATCGCCACCAACCAACCCAATATTGTCATTTGCCTGGACTGCTTGCCCGGCCCTGAACTTTCACTCATCTGAGTTCCTCATTAATTTTATCCAGCCCCTTCAGGATCGTCGTATGTGCTCAAAATTTGCCGCTATGGTATTCGTTCGATCTCAATCCATCCAGACTTCTGCATTACAGAAAATGCCTCGTAAGCTCGAAAACAATATGCAGATAACTGTTACAATCTGTTACAACATATTGAGTTTCAGGCACTTATCAGGGGTTGGTTTTTTTGCTCTTAACGGCTAGTATTGACCGCCTGTCGGTCAAATCAGGTTTATAGATATTAGTGATGAGTTCCACCCGCCCTATCCGAGCCTTGCTGCGGGGACTTGAAGTCCTGCATGTCCTGAACAAACAAAATGGTGCAACTGTTTCTGAAGTCGCCAGCTCCATCGATTTACCGCGCACAACAACTTACCGGATTCTCGAAACGCTATGTGTCGCCGGTTACGCTTACCGCGCTGTTTCAGATGACAGATATCGACTGACTATCCTGGTTCGCGGACTCAGTGATGGCTTCGATGACGAAGCCTGGGTGACGCAAATCGCAAGATCTTACATATATGATCTTTGCCGTGAAATTGTCTGGCCGGTTGCCATTGCAACCTTGTCGGGTTCGACCATGCTGGTTCGTCAGACCACCGATCACCAAAGCCCGCTGGCCGTTGAAAAACGCGGTCCGGGTTTCCGTGTGCCGATACTTGGCTCCGCTGCCGGCATTTGTTACTTGTCATTTTGCCCGAAGGATCAACGTGACAGCCTGCTGGATTTGCTGGCTAATTCACGTATGGAAGAAGATCGACCGGCCCGAAACCGCAAGAAGGTCTATGACCTGCTCGTTGAAACACGCAAACGAGGATTCGCTATTGCACACCGAAAACGCCGGGTTTCAGAAGAACTAAGCATCTCGGTGCCGATTCTCGCCGAGGAAAGATTACTCGCGGCCCTGACCTTCCGTTGTTCCAGCACGGCTGTACCTGAAGGTGAGGCAATCAAGAAATTTGCCCCTCAACTCAAAGCGGTTGCGCAACAGATAGGCCAGGACTTTATCGATCAGCACAAAACGGATGCGCTGGTTTCCGCGCCGACCAGCCCTGCCCAAAATCAATTCGATAACGACTGACTCTCGACCTCTTGATCATCCAGACGGAAGTCACGACCGGAAGCCGCTCCAGTCAGTGCCTGGCATCCTTTTGCTTAACGAAATACGGGCTGCACCGGTGCATCCAACCCTGTTTCTTCCTTGCAATTAGCACGGATCTGTTCAAGTGACGGACCAAAGTTGAAAGTCGGAATCTCGTCACCGCGGTCCCCACGCATTTGATCACGCAATTTTTCGGTGGCTGCCTCGTCCACGGCGCCATCAGAAATAACCACGCCGTAATCTTTGGCACCTTCTTTCGTTGCCAGTTTGCGGTTGACGTCTGCAAGCACCAAAGCCGGATCACGGGCAAGAGGATCACCCCATCCGCCACCACCCCATGTATTGAAGTACAACAGGTCGCCGACATTGACATGGATTCCTTCGCACTTCGACGGCAGCCACTCTTCAGTGCCGTCAGTACGCACGAGCTTCTTCGTCGAGCGCAACCCAGTCTGGCCACCCATGACACCCCATGGATAGGTCAGCCAGCGATCGTCATGAATGGCGATATCGCCATCTGCCAGGAAACGATAAGCCACGCTCAGCCCGTTACCACCCCGGTGCAGGCCTGCGCCGCCTGAATCCGGAATCGTCTCATAACGCTCTATGCGCAGCGGAAAGTATGATTCGATAAATTCGTTAGGTACGTTCGTGAATCCGGGCCACAACGAGTGCCCATCAGGACCGTCGCCGACCGGTCGGCCGGGAATTCCTCCGAAGCCGATCTGGAATAACTGAAACCACTCGCCGTTTTTGTTTTCGCGGTTATCATAACCGGAGTAAAACAGATGAGGTGAATCGGAAAATCCAGCCGCGTTTAGCATCTGTTCCGGCGCACCGGAGCCAAGTAACGCCTGTAGTACGTCGAACAGGCGGCCCAGTGCGTGGGTACGCCCTGAAAGTGCGGCCGGAAATTTCGGCTTGAGCAACGTGCCATCAGGTATTCGCACGTCGACAAGATCATAGAAACCGTCGTTGAATACAATTTGCGGATCAACTACGTTGATCGTAAACGAACCGAAGAACATCTTGAACATATCTTCGTTCAGATAGAAATTCACTGAACTCTGCGCCTGAGGGTCGGTACCATCAAAATCAAAGATTGCGACATCGCCTTCGCGCCACATCGTGCATTTAATTTTATACGGTCCCATGTCCATGCCGTCATCGCAGATATAGTCTTCAAACGTGCGTGGTTCTTCAGGAATGAAATTCTGAATGATGAACTTCATCGCGTTGTAATTGCGTTCGAGCATAATATCCATCGCGCTAAACAGGACATCATCGCCGAAGCGATTCGCCATTTCGACACAACGACGGCTTGCCGTTTTACAGGCAGCGACCAACGCATTCAGGTCAAAGCGATTCCACTGTGAAGTACGAACGTTATGCAGAATCAACTCCAGTATATCTTCCTGCAGTTCACCCTTCTTGTATAACTTGGTCGGCGGTATACGAATACCTTCCTGGTAGATGGTCGTCGCCTTGATCGGGATCGAACCCGGAACCATGCCGCCGTTATCGGACATATGACCGAACATAGCAGTCCATGCGATATGTCGTCCGTCCTTGAAAACCGGCATCAACACGATCCAGTCAGGCAAGTGCGACACAGCCGCATTACACATATACGGGTCATTGGTCAGGATAATGTCGCCTTCCTCGATCTCGGCGTCATAGGCGTCCATGAACGGTCCGATGAAGGAGCCGAACTGGCCGACCACCATCTTGCCTTCCTTGTTCGCAATCATCGGGAAGCAGTCTCCCTGTTCCCGAATGCCCGGCGACATCGCTGTCCGGAACAATACGGCATCCATCTCGATACGTGCGTTCTTGAGAGCATTTTCAATAATGTCGGCGGTAACGCCTTCGACATCAACCTTTTTAAGAGGAGTGTCGTTGGTCTCAATAATTTTTGCTGCCATTTCTGGTATTCCCCTTACTTGCTCGGGTTGATCAATAAATTGCCAACGCTATCGACCTTTGCTTCATGCCCCGGCAAGATGACCGTTGTCGAGTCCATTTCCATGACGATCGAAGGTCCGGGAACAACGACGCCTTCTTGTAACTTGGTACGATCGTAAAGAGGTGCGTCATGCCAGGCGCCTTCACTGTAGAATTTCGACTCATGAATGATGCAGTCCTGCAGTGATGCACTGGCCGAACCGATTGTGCCCGCAGCAATTTCTGCGGCACGGGCATTGACAACTGCGCGGATCATCAGGATCTCATGACCGTCACCAAGCTTGAAGCTAAACAGTTGATCGTGCTCTGCATCAAACTGATCAGTGATCAAATCGAGTCCTTTGCTTCTGAGCTCATCCTCAGAAAAGTCCAGCGTCAGGCTAAAGGCCTGACCTGCATAACGCAGATCCGCCTGGTAAATCACTTCGAGTTCATCCTGCGCAATGCCGTCAGCGATCAATGACTCGGCAGCACGTTCACGTAAAACCTGCAAATCATCGATCAGCTGTTCCTTGGTAGTATCCTCGGCCATTCTGATATAGGTGCGTGTGGCTTCATCCTGAACCCGGGTAGTGGCATCGCCGTAGGCACACAGCACGCCTGGCCCAGGTGGTATCACCACCGGCCAGGAGTCTGTCAGGATACCCATCGCGTTCGCGTGCAGCGGGCCGGCACCGCCAAAGCAGACCAGCGAAAAGTCACGTGGATCATAGCCCTGCTCAACCGAGACGAGACGCAACGCGCCAAACATGGATTCATTAACAACGCGGATTATTCCTTCGGCCGCTTCGAGCAAAGCAATGCCCAGCGCATCAGCAACAGTTTGCACGGCCTTTTCGGCCGCTTCCTTGTTGATTGCCATCTTGCCACCCAACTGCACATCGGATGGCAGATAGCCGAGTACAACGTTGGCATCGCAAACGGTCGGCTTATCACCACCCTTCATATATGCGGCAGGTCCCGGTACGGCACCGGCAGATTCGGGACCGACGCGTAACGCCTGCGTCAATTCCGGCACGAAAGCAATGGAACCACCCCCTGCCCCGACTGTTCGAACGTCTACCGACGGAGCGCGCACCTTGACGTCACCAACAAAGGTTTCGCGACGTACTCTCGCCTTCGAGTTCTGAATCAGCGCCACATCGGTCGATGTACCGCCCATATCGAAAGTCAGGATGTCATCGAAGCCCGCGCGACTGCAGAAATAGATTGCGCCGGTCACGCCACCGGCCGGACCGGACATCAGCATGTTCACCGGTGAATCGGCCGCCGCCCGGCCCGAAGCCAGGCCACCGTCGCTGCGCAGAATCGATAACAGTACTTCGTCGCCCATGCGCTGCTTCAATGCAGCGAGCAGGTTGTGGACATACATCGACATTTCAGGACGCACATACGAATTCATGACTGTTGTTTCAGTCCTTTCGTATTCCTGCATCTCCGGCACGACCTCACTCGAAACAGAAATGGGTGTTTCGTCAAAAATTTTGCGTGCGATAGATGCAGCCTTTTGTTCATTTTCACTGTTGATATAGGCGTTCACGAAGCAGATGGTCAATGCTTCAACCTGCCCTGTTGCCTTAAGTGATTCCAGATCTTTGCGCAGTGCTGCTTCATCCAATTCACGGACAATCTCACCCGTTGCGCCGATACGCTCGTCAGCACCGATGGTGAGTTCAAGCGGTGCGAGCAATGGATTTTTATTAAATGTGACCCACCCGCCAAGACCGCCCGGACAGAATGAACGCGCAACCTGCAATGTCTGCTCATAGCCCTTGGTGGTTACGAGGCCAACCTTGGCACCCTTGCCCTGTAACACCGCGTTGGTCGCAACGGTCGTGCCGTGCATGACGCGCTGAATCTTTTTAGGATCGATGCCTGATTCTTCGCAAATTCGTGCAACGCCGTTCAGTACACCAACCGAAGAATCTTCCGGCGTCGATGGAACTTTAGCGGTAAATGTTTTGCCGGTTTCCTCACTGATTAATAACAGATCGGTAAAAGTGCCGCCGACATCTACACCAAGACGGTAACTCATGATTTCATCCTAAATAATCTATACAAATTCAATCATAAGACTGCCGAGAATATCTGATCCGACAGTCAACAAAAAACGCTAATATTTTTGACGGTGCTTACTT
This sequence comes from uncultured Chromatiaceae bacterium, assembly GCA_964398325.1. Lineage (GTDB taxonomy): Bacteria > Pseudomonadota > Gammaproteobacteria > Steroidobacterales > SMWD01. The sequence goes on from CAYNMF010000011.1 coordinate 14,453, forward strand.
AATTTCTAAGAATTGCCTGTCGAACCAGCTACCGAAATTTCACCAGCTTACTAGCCGGCTGCTAGCTGGCTTGTCTGTATTTTTCGGCAACCTGAGGGAAAATGCCTGCTTTGGGCAGCATTGCAGGCACCCCTCGACCAAGCTGCTCCTGCAGCCAGTCACTGGTTTCTATAATTTTCTCCAATGAAACTCCGGTCTCAACGCCGGATCGTTCCAACATATATAACAAATCATCAGTCGGAATATTTCCGGTTGCCGATGGCGCAAACGGGCAGCCGCCGATTCCGCCGATGCTCGCATCGATTGATGCCACACCGGCATCCAGCGCTGCCTGCGCATTGGCTAAACCTGTATTGCGCGTATTGTGCAGATGACAACGAACAGGCAAGTGCGGCACTCGTTCGCGTATTGCCCCGATCATCTCGGTCACCTGGTACGGTACGGCAACGCCGATACTATCGGCAATACCCAGTTCGATCGGATCTGCCTCGGCAACCTGATCGACAATATCGAGCACAGTCTGCAATGCCACCTCGCCCTCGAACGGGCAACCGAACGCAGAAGACACCATCACATTGGCACGAATTCCCGCCGCCCTGGCCTCTTTGGCAATATCAAGCCACGCCTTGATCGACTCACTCGTCGACACACCCTGATTTCGCCGGTTATAGGTATCACTCGCAACGACAGCCATACCGATTTCATCAATATTGACATCACGTGCCCGTTCGAAACCACGGCGATTCAATACCAGACCGATATAGGTCACATCATCCCGGTCCGGCAGACCACAAATGACGTCTTCGGCATCAGCCATCTGCGGAACCCGTTTTGGGTGTACGAAGCTGGTGACTTCCAGACGCCTGATTCCGGCATCGATTGCCCGCCTTATGAACTCTATCTTGACAGCTGTAGACAAGACTTCCGGTTCGCTTTGCAGGCCATCGCGCGGGCCGACTTCAATGATGGAAACTTTACGGGAACCTTCGGTCATTATTAGCTTGCAGACAGGTTAAAGAAACTTATTCTATACTATACGGTGGCGGGGTCGAAACACCCATTTACGCTCAGACTATGCCCAACTACATGCGCACCCGAATAATCCGTGCCCGGCGGTACGGGTCGTGTGTGGCCGGCAGAATGACAACTGACTGATTTTCGGGAAGGAACAACCAAATGACTACGGAAGAAAAACCCAACACGGGTCCACTTGCAGATCTTCGCCTCATCGAGATGGGGACCCTGCTCGCGGGTCCATTCTGCGGTCAGCTGATGGGCGATTTTGGCGCGGAAGTCATCAAGGTGGAACCACCGGGTAAAGGCGACCCGATGCGCGAATGGGGCCAGGAAAAGTCACATGGCATGTCTCTGTGGTGGCCGGTCATCGCACGGAACAAAAAGTCAGTGACTCTCAACCTGCGCGAATCCGAAGGGCAGGAGGTTGCCCGCGAACTCATTTCGAAGGCAGATTTTTTACTCGAGAATTTTCGTCCTGGAACGATGGAACGCTGGAATCTGTCATACGAAGAGCTCAAAAAAATTAATCCCCGGCTGATCATGATTCGCGTTTCCGGCTACGGCCAGACAGGCCCCTACTCAAAGCGTGCCGGCTTCGGCGCGGTAGGAGAATCGATGGGCGGGCTGCGTTATGTCTGCGGCGACCCGTCAACCCCGCCGAGCCGCATGGGTATCAGTATTGGCGACTCGCTTGCAGCGACTTTCGCCTGTATAGGCGCCCTGTCAGCCCTGCATCATCGCGAGCGCACGGGTGAAGGACAGGTGGTCGACTCTGCCATTTACGAGGCGGTCCTGAATATGATGGAGTCACTGATTACCGAATACGATCAGGCAGGCTACATTCGGGAACGTCAGGGATCAATTTTGCCGAACGTCGCGCCATCGAATGTGTACCCGACCCGGGACAGCAATATGATACTGATCGCGGCCAACCAGGACACTGTCTTCAAGCGTCTGACCGAAGCCATGGGCCGACCCGACCTTGCCGAGGATGAAAAATACCGGACACACTCTGCACGCGGCGCATACCAGGTTGAACTCGATGAAATTGTTTCAGCCTGGACCCGAACAATTGATGCTGCGGATCTGGAAGACTTGATGTCCGAGTACGGAATACCGTCCGGTAAGATCTACCGCGCACCGGAAATGCTCGAAGATGCTCATTTCAAGGCGCGTGAAGCCATCATCAAGACCCAGCACCCTAAATTCGGTGAACTGATGATGCAAAATGTTGCACCAAAGCTGTCGGCAACTCCAGGCTCAATACGTCTGCCGGGCCCTGCGCTCGGACAGCACAACGAAGAAATTTATCGGCACGTATTGAACTACGATGACGAACGGCTTGCAGCGCTGGCTGCAGCCGGCATCATTTGATCCAGAAACCATAAGAATAATGAGTGATTCCAGCATGAATCCGGGTCGCATGGGTCCTATTGCCTGTATCACCGTTACGGCACCTGATCTGGACAAGATCGAAGCCGCTTATACCGGCTACCTGGACCATCAGGTAGTTGGCCAGGGAACTATTAATGCCGATCTGGCGGAGCTGTGGAAAGCGCCGGCCATAGCCGGCAGTCAGTACTTGTTGCTGAGCCCTGCAGCCGGCGAAGAATGCGTGTTCCGGTTTATAGAAACCGATACAGATCCTGACTATGTTCCATTTTCAACATTCGGCTGGAATGCGGCTGAAATTATGGTCGAAAATGTCGATGCGATGGCTCAACGGCTGGAAGACTCGCCGTTTGAAATTCTAGGGGAACCTCAGAACCTGTCATTCACCGACGATATTCGCGCGATGCAGATTCTCGGACCGGGTAAGGAATTACTCTACCTGACCGAATTCAAGCAAACGATTCCAGGCCTGGACACACCGATTGCCCGCTGCCCGGTTGATCGCGTTTTCATCGTCATCCTCGGTGGCCCGTCAATGAGAAACCTGCAGTCATTTTTCAGTACATCATTCGGTGTCCCGGGCGCGAATCCGGTCGAATCACGGGTCAAGGGTATGTCGGCCGCATTTGGCAACTCACCCGAACATAAATATCCCATCGCCGCATTGTCACTGGCCGGCCAGACGCTGATCGAAGTTGACGAAATGCCAGTACAGGCTACGGCTCGCCCACGCCGAGACGGCTGCCTGCCAGCCGGGATATCAATTGTTAGTTTTATCGTGCATGGTATCGAAGCTGCCACGGTAGTATCTGCCGACCGGAATGAAGCCCCGTACCGAAATATCGAACGGGTGAGTTGCCATATCGGTTCAGCCGGCGAGCTGATCGAAATTCTCCATGCCTGCCAATAACTTTCATCTTATCGGTTGAATTCATTGGACCCGATCGATATTCAGTCTCTTTTGATCTGGCTGGTTCCGCTTCTCGGGCTAACCGGAGTCATTGCCGGCATACTGGCCGGACTCCTCGGTGTCGGCGGGGGTATCGTTATCGTCCCCGCCTTGTACTACGCGTTCAGTTATCTCGGTATCGACATTGAGATCCGCATGCATCTGGCTGTCGGCACATCGCTCGCAACGATCATCCCGACGAGCATCCGCTCCTCACTTGCACATAACCGCAGAGGAGGGTTTGACTTTGAGCTATTCCGACTGTGGGCGCCAGGTATTTTTATTGGTGCACTCTTAGGGACCTGGTTGGCAAACCGCGTTCAATTTATTTTCCTGACCTCGGTCTTCGCAACCGTGGCGCTATGCGTATCGTTATATATGGGATTTGGCAGTAAAGACCTGCGTCTGAGTGCGGAGCCGCCCAAAGGTATTGGCTCAGCCGGCCTGACAGGCATGATTGGCATTCTGTCAGCCATGATGGGCATCGGTGGCGGCACATTGAGCGTGCCGATCATGACGCTGTCAGGGATTTCGATTCATCGCGCCGTCGGTACTGCGGCCGGTCTCGGTATGGTCATTGCCATACCGGGCATCATCGGATTCATGATCGGCGGAACTGATGCCACGGGGTTGCCACCGTTCAGCGTCGGTTACGTCAATTGGCTCGGTTTCGCACTGATCGTACCGACTACAATTCTGGCAGTACCACTAGGCGCGCACCTGGCCCATGCTCTGAATCCCCGACCGCTGAGGAAAGCATTCGCATTCTTTCTCGGCATCACTGCCATCAAGATGCTTTGGGATGTGATCTCGTCATAGATGTCAGGCCATGGTCATCAGGCGATGGTCACATCCAGCTCGATCACTTCGGGATAGGAGACGCTAAATTGATCTCCCGGGCGAAGCTTCCTTGCCGTACCCGCGCTATCTTCCAATGGCTCAAGCGCAACAAGATCACCCGGCCTGAATCCGTAGCGCTGCGATAATTCTGCTAGCAATCGACCCGCATCACTGTCACTCGGCCACAAGACTCCAGAACCTACTTCGACATCATTAATTCGAACACTCGCTGTAGCGCCGGCTGGATTGCTGAATTCATCACGGGTCACTATGGTTGGCCCGATCGGGCATGCGCCGGGAAAATGTTTGCTATCAATACGCCTGCGCCATGTGGTCAGATCTTCGGCGGTGCCGGGTTGATGTCCGCACAGATCGATCATCAGAGTGTAACCGGCGATCGCATCGACCGCTTCCGCCTGAGTCGCTTTGAAAAATGAACGTCCGATAACGCATGCGAGCATGGGAATGGCCCACAGAATATCGGCATCCGGCCAGGGGATACGGGCCGTGGCACCGTGTCCCATGACCGCATTTGGGCTTTTGATATAACCGGACCCCTGCAAATCGACGACGAGTACAAGTCCGGGTCTACGAATCGGCGCCAGCAACGCGGTTCCCGAATACGGCAACAGCGTACCCTCTTGCAGTAAACGCTGGCGGTCCGCTTGTTCAGCCGCTGTGACAAGTCGCTGAACACGCTCCAGACCATTATTGCCGACAGCCAAGACACTGACGACCGAATGCGGAATCCATTGCGACTCAGATAACGTACTCGGCGCTGCTGCAAGATCCAGAATATCGCCGCTATCGAGCAATACACCAGGGCGACCTGTCACTTCACGAGAATCAATGGTCAACAATTTCACATGCATTGCCCCCGCAATAAAGAACGATCAGTTCTCGTTATCCGCTGCGTAAATCTCCAGTCCATCGAGCGCCTCGGTCATCTCGATCTGACACGTCAAGCGGCTATTTGAACGACGATCAGTTACGCCATCCAGCATCGAATCTTCCATCTCACTTATTATCAGAAGTTTGTCTATCCATGATTCAGCCACATAGGCATGACAAGTTGCACAGGCACATGCTCCTCCGCATTCGGCAACAATACCGACGACATTATTGTCAATTGCCGCCTCCATTAAGGTGCTACCGGCCGTAACGTCCAGTTCGTTTTGCACCCCGTTGGTGCCATGGAAAATTACGCGCGGCATGCCGGTGCGTGAATGAACGCAGCGATTATCGGCTGTTCGCCCGATCGCGGGCAAGCCGAGCCTGCTTGATCGATTCGTTGATTTGCGAAATACGTGCCTGCTCGCTTTCGATGAATTTAATCCAGTTTCTGGCCCGTCTCTGGATTTTCTTGTCCTTGGCGGCAATCTTAAAGGCTTTCTTTGCTTCTTCGAACTTTTGTTTCTCAAACAGGCACATGCCCAGCAGTTCCTGTGCGATTGACGGCCGATTTAATCCACCTTTGCTCAAACCCGAACGAGCTGAGTTGATACATTCATCGTAACGACTCAGGTTCAGATAGCTGTTGGCCAGCCTGATATCGAGTTCACCATCACCGGAAATTTTTGCAGCTTTTTTCAATGGATCAATTGCTTTTTCATACTCGGATGCCATTTGCCAAGCCTGTGACAACAAACGTAAATTGCCTTCATTTTTCTCGACAATGCCGTCTTTGAGGCCTTTCTCCATGATGCGGGCAGCTTTATATCCGGCATCTGCCTGCATCAGCAGCTGTGCCAAAGTCGTGATCTCGGCACTCCTGACGAGCAGCCCCTGGTCATAAGCCGACTCATAGGCACTGAGTTGCTTTTTCTCCAGATTTAATTCGCCATACATTCCTGACAACATGGTCCAGTATTCTTTTTTAGGCCAGTTGACGACAAGAATCTCGAGAATTTCGGTAACCTTTTTTATATCGTTAAGTTCATAATAGCCGGCCCTGAGAAGTAACCACCAGCGTTCCTTAACTGGTTTGTCTCGTTTACGAGCGATATCCATTGCTGTTTCGACCGGCACAATCATGTCCTTGTACTGGTCAATTGAGTAATAAGCCGATGCGAGCATGATATAGGGCTCAGGTGGCGGGTTCTGTACAACTGCCAGCCAGTCGTTCAGTATTTTGATCGCACCTTGCCAATTTTCAATCTGAAAATTTAACTGCGCCAGGGTGAGGAGCGTATCGTTTTTGTCGCGTTCACTGACTTCTTCCTGCCGGAGTAGCGTTTCAAAGGCTTTAATAGCGTCTTTGTAACGCTCCTGGTTGAAGTAAACATAGCCATAAATCCGATATAACTGAACGGACTCGGAACCTGAAAGTTTTTTCCTGCCTTTTACTTCATTCAGGACTTTCAGCGCACTCTTATAGTCCTCGGCATCAATAAACTCCTGTGCTTCGGCAAACTTCCGGTAGACCTTCTCACTAATTCCGCTGACTTTAGTTGTTTCTTGCTGCTCCTCATCGTCCTGGGCAAATGCCAGGCCAGACCATGACGGATCACCCACAAATGGAACCGCAAGCACTAATACAACCCCGAACAACAAATGTTTCAGAGATTTACGCAACCAAATAATATTCACGAAATTATTCATTCAACTGACCAGATGCAAATCCGGCATCTACTCCTCGAATTTATAAGTCAGCCGCGTACGAACGCCCGGTGAATCGATCGGCTCACCGTTTACGACGCGCGGTTTGTATTTCCATTTAAGAACGGCCTTGATTGACGAGTTCTTAAATACGGAACTCGAGCATTCTGTCGCCACAGCGTTGGTGACTTCTCCCGTTTTCAGGACCGTAAATTCCATATCGCAGTATCCCTCGATTCCGCGCGATTGCGCACGCCGCGGGTACATAGGCTCTACGCGGACGATCGGCAGGTATTCACCATCAACGGCAAAATCGGTACCACCCATTTTCATACTAATATCTACACCGACACGACCCAGGTTCACCTTGGGTGCATTCGGATCAACGGAATCCATCTGCGGCGGCGGCACATCAGGTGGCTTATCCTCGACATCGGGCGGTTTTGGCGGTTTTCGATCTTTCTGCTCGACGAGTTCTTCCTGCTTGACACGAATAAAGTCCATGATCCGGAAATCAACTTTCTCGCTCAATGCCTCCTTGCCTGTCGCAATCAGGAACTGCATCAGCCACAGCAGGGCGAATGTGACTACAATTCCTGATGAAACCGAGATGCCCAAACGCGAAATCATCGTTTCATCCCCAAACCAGTCTCTGTATTCCAATTGCCCATATATTAACTCTAACCTGAAAAGTAGCCCGGGATCAGTTTTTGGCCGCAATAGCAACTGTTACTTTTGCTTCGCGTGCAGCGTCCATGACCGTCATCAACGTCTCACTATAAGAGTCTTTGTCTGCCTGTATGATCACCGAACCTTCCGGGTTCTCCGCGTGCATGCGTTCAATCTGTCCTCGAACACCCTGAGGCTTGATCTTTTTTCGATCCATCCATATTTCATTGTTGGCACTGATAGCGACGATAATATTGGCATTTTTCTTGTTTACCGCTGTTTTGGCTTCAGGACGCCTGATTTCGATACCTGCCTCCTTGATGAAAGACGCTGTCACAATGAAAAAGATAAGCATGATGAACACGACATCAAGCATTGGCGTCAGGTTGATGCCCTCTTCTTCTTCGGTGGAGCGGTTATCGAGTATCGATCTACGCATAAACTGAACCTGTAGTCACTATTCCTGTAACTCGCTGATTGGAATCGGGTTGCGCCTGAAGCCTGCTTCACGAGCTGCATCAATCACACCGACAACGAGCGCCGTCTTTGCACGTTTGCCGGCAAGTATTGCAATAGACGCATCCGGAGTCTCTGCCTTGCGCCGGATAATCTGCGCACTGACAGCACGAGGATCGATACTTAACCCATCGATAATAATCGTACCGCTGCTGTATATCTTTATTGCTATAGACTTGGATTCCGTCGGAGTCTGCTGTACGGAGGGTGGCTTTGTACCCTCTACGCCGAATTCACGCAGAAATGATGCCGTTACGATGAAGAAGATCAGCATAATAAATACGACATCAAGCATCGGCGTCAGATCGATATCCGCCTCATCTTCATCCTGCATCTGGCTGATGCTGTCAACCCGTCTTGCCATTCACCCCTTACCCTTACATGTCTGGTTTTTACTATATGCCTGCTGCTACCTGATTCCAGGATTCAGCAATCAATGATCCATCGTCAGTTCTTCCTCGAGCGTCTCGACTTCTGTCTCAACCCGCCGCGTAAGGATTGTCACAAGGAATACACCCGATAACGCCCCGACCATGCCGGCCATCGTCGGAATCGTCGCTTTTGACACACCGGAAGCCATGGAGCGGGCATTGCCGCTGCCTGAGAACGCCATTGCATCGAACACTTCAATCATGCCCGTCACCGTACCCATCAGGCCAAGCAAAGGACAAAGTGCGACCAATGTCTGCACAATCGGAACAGTCGTGTTTGCTGACATCGAAAATTGAGAAATCATGCCTTCCCGAATCTGGTATGCATACCAGGAACTCCGTTCCGCACGCCCTTCCCACTGATCACGAATGTCCGCTTTGAGTTTCTTCAGGACAGTCTGAAAATAGATCATGCGCTCAAAAATCAGAGCCCACATGCCGAAAATGACCCAACCAATCAGAGTCAGAATAGGCCCGCCCAGTTCCATGAAATCCCGTACGGAGACAAAAGCGTTGGAGAACCACTGCATCAGCGCAACACCTTAATATTCACCTTGTCCGATCTCAAGCCCATTACGCGCCAGCACCGCCCGAGGAACGTTTCTCGGCATGTGAGGCGATGATGCCCGCACTTTGCTCCTGCAGGACCTGAACGATTCGACGACTGCGACCGCTGACCAGGGTATGCAACAGGACCATCGGAATGGCGACCGTCAGACCAAGTACCGTTGTAACGAGTGCCTGGGAAATACCGCCGGCCATCAGTTTCGGATCGCCCGTGCCGTACAGTGTTATGGCCTGAAAAGTATTGATCATGCCGGTCACTGTGCCGAGAAGCCCCATCAACGGAGCCACGACCGAAATAATTTTAAGGAACAACAACGCACGGTTCAGCGCTGGAGTTTCCTTGAATATAGCCTCTGAAAGCTTCAATTCAAGTGTTTCAGTGTCGGCGTTACGATTCCCCTCGGCAACGCCAAGTACACGGCCGAGCGCATTATCCTGACTGACCGTATCGCTATTGAGCTGTGCCGTTACCTTGCGGCTGGCAATACCGAGTACGAACATGCGCTCGAAGGCGATCAGCAAACCGATACAACCCAGAGCGATAATCAGGTAACCGACCAGACCGCCCTGCTGAACGCGCTCCTTCAGGTTCGGACGAGCAATCAACGAATTCAACACGCCGCCAAGTGTCGGATCAAGCCCGAAAGGTACCAGGCCCGAGGTTGCGTTAAACAAGTCTTTCGTACTGTCGATAAATCGACTCTGCTCAGGCTGCCTGGGCAACTCCGATACGTTGCCGGTCTGCGGTTCATACTTCAGATACTTGCCGTCCGTGATGATATTAAAGGCGCCGACACGCACGGCTTCCATTTCCTTCTTGGTACCATCGGCCGTAATGACATTTGTGGTGAAACGCAAGACTCTGCCGCTCTCGGTCATTTCCCGCTGCAATTCGAACCACAACCGCTCAATTTCATCGAGCGAGGGCAACTTCGCACTGCCTCCAATTTTCTTCGCCAGTGCTTCGAGAAATTCACCTCGGTTCGGATACTGAATATTTGTCAATGAGTTATTGAAACGAACCTGCGCATCACCCGAAACCTGTTGCATGACGCCAAATAGTTCCTTAAGAGAACCGAGGCGCTGATTCAGGGTTTCGGTATATTCCGCAATCTGAACATCATTGGTTTCAAATTCAGTTTCGAGCCGCTGACTGCGGGATTCTTCCTGTCCTTTCTCTCGTTTGGCCGCATTCAGGAGTTTTTGCTGTTCCGATTTCGCCTGACGAAACTTCTGCTCCCGAGCCTTATATTCCTTGTTGTCGCTGACGCGGCCTTTTTCGACTTGTCGCAGCAATTCGCTCATCGACATAGCCTGGTTGTTCTGAGCTACAACAGGCACAGAAACACCGACGCAGCTAAGAATTGCTACCGCTGTAACAGCCAATTTAATGGAAAATTGCGGCTTGATATATTGATAAATCATTGACCGACCTCCGGTGCGTGGACTGGCAACAGAACGAGATCCGGTGCTTTCTGTTTCTTCGCGATCTGCAAGGCAAACTTGATGTCGTTCTTGAGATCACTGTCAAGTTGCTGCCACTCACGGGCTTCCTGGTCCCATGCCCCCGAGACCTGACCGTCCTGACTCTGATAAATCAGAGCAATTCGACCAACGCGAAGAAAATCAACTTCACGGGTACCACCATCGATATTGACCGTGTCCTTGTATGTTTCGATCGTGCTACCGAAGTCATTTTCGATTTGATAGGCCTCTGTCACCTTTCGGAACTTCTCGGCGACCGTTACGTCATCACGTTCCATCAAGTCACTGAGTTTCGCAACGCGTTCCTTACGCTCTTCAAGCAAAAACGGAACGTCGAGTTCGACAAACTGTTGGAGGCCGTCAATCATCTGTGTCATGATCGGTACGATTTGTCGATTGATCACCTCAACCTGATCGATCGAGTTTCGCAGATCATTCATTTTCAACTTCTGATTGTCGACCTGCAGGCTCAGCAGTTTATTGTAGACCTTGAGTCCGTCGATTTCTTTCAGGGCGGCCTTATACTGATCTTCCAGGCTGCGGGTCTGCTTGACGACCCCATCGATTCGTTTCTGCGACTCTTGTGCAAGGCGCGTGCGGCCCTGCTGCGCACTCAGTATCTGGCCCAGTGACTGGGCAAAGCCAGCAAGTGGCAGAGAAACCGCTCCTGCGGCCAAAGTAGCCACAATCCACGATTTCCAATTAAATGGACTCATGAAGGATCCCCTCGAATTATTCAAAATTAGATTGATTGTCAGAATTCTTAGTTTTGGACAATGGCTAAAACACTGCCCACAAAATGCAATACAGCGTCTCTACCTTACTACAATTATAATCAAGATAGCATCGTCAGGTGCCATCGACGCTGGAGAATATCATAACTTTCGGTCTGCATTCTCGATTTTGAAAATACATTGATGCCGATCGCATGCGAATTTAGCGTTTACTCAATAATGGTGCTGAATCCGTTTTCCGATGCTGCTCAAGTCTGGCAATCACACCCCCGACCTCATTGTTGCCGGGCGGCAAAATCAGGGTTGCATATTGACATTTGGCACGGCATCAAAGAATATGTTCTGCATGAATAGTGTGTCCAGCAAGCGCCTGTTTCGCCCACTCATCGGTTGCTCTTCGATTTCGATCGTATTGCTTCTTGAGATCCTGCCAGAGATTCTCCTCATGCGGGAAAGCGGGCGATTGCACGGCTGACTGAACGAAACGTCAAACCAACCCCGCACCCCCACCAGGTAGCGGGGTTTTTTTATGCCAGATATTATGACTATAAAGTATCGACAACCGAGAAACGGAGGCAAGCCATGAACAAGCGAGCCAATGACCGTGTCATCATTTTCGACACGACTTTACGTGACGGCGAACAGGCACCCGGATGCAGCATGACGCTCCGGGAGAAACTGCGTGTTGCCGCTGCACTGCGTGATCTTGAAGTCGATGTCATCGAGGCCGGCTTTGCCGCGGCATCGCCTGGCGATTTTGATGCTGTGGCCGCGATCGCCGAAGAAATCGACGGACCGATCATCTGTAGCCTTGCCCGATGCCACCCGGACGATATCGAGAAAGCCGCTCGAGCCATTGCCCCGGCGCAGCGGGGACGTGTGCATGTATTTGTCGCAACAAGCGAAATACACCGCAAATACAAGCTGGAGATGGCCAAGGACGAAATTATCAAACGTGCGGCCGATGCAGTCCGCATGGCCCGCGAAGTCTGTGACGATGTTGAATTCTCGCCCGAGGATGCATCCAGGACCGAACCGGCCTACCTTGCCGATGTCGTCTCCGCCGTGATCGAGGCGGGCGCCAGTACTGTCAACATTCCTGACACAGTCGGCTATACGGTGCCGGGCGAGTTTGCCGACCTTTTCGGCTTCCTGAAAGAAAACGTAGCCAATGTTGATCAGGCGGTCCTGAGCGTGCACTGTCACAATGATCTGGGTATGGCTGTCGCAAATAGCCTGGCCGCCGTTGCGGCCGGTGCGAGACAAGTCGAATGCACGATCAACGGCATCGGTGAACGTGCCGGTAACTGCTCACTCGAAGAAATAGTCATGGCGCTGAAGACCCGTGCTGAGTATTTCGATGTAGACACCCGTATCGATACCCGCAAACTGTATCCGACCAGCCGCTTCGTTGCGCAGATCACCGGTATGCATGTACCCCGAAACAAAGCCATCGTGGGTGAAAATGCGTTCGCGCACGAGGCCGGTATTCATCAGCACGGCATGCTCAAGCATTCCTCGACATATGAGATCATGCGGCCGGAAGATGTCGGCATGAGCAAGTCTAACCTGGTACTGGGCAAACACAGCGGTCGACATGCGTTCCGTGAGCGCGTTACGCAGCTGGGCTTCTCACCGAATGACACGGAACTGAACCGCGCATTCGAGGAGTTCAAGAAATTAGCCGATCGCAAGAAGGAACTGTTCGACGCCGATATCGAAGCTATTATCATGAACGCTGAAGGCGGACGTCGCGGACCGTGGACCCTGGAAGAATTACACACGTCGGCAGGCACGGCCACGCTCGCAACCGGTTCAGTACGACTGAGCCATGAAGACGGGCACACAGTCGATGAAGCTGCCGTAGGTGATGGCCCGGTCGAGGCCGCATTCAAGGCGATTGAACGCGCGACCGGCATAGCACTGGAACTCAAGAATTTCGAAGTACGCAGCGTCACTGTGGGCGACGATGCCCAGGGCGAGGTCACCGTAACCCTCGAATATAATGACCACAGCTACAGAGGCAACGGCATCAGCACTGACATCGTAGAAGCCGGGGCACGAGCCTTTTTGGAGGTGGTCAACCGAATCTGCAGGCGGCAGGCGGCGGGCACCCGGGACCGGCCGACTGATAAAGTCGCCACGATATAGATAGCGATATAGATAGC
>CAYNMF010000011.1:27918-32535 GCA_964398325.1 uncultured Chromatiaceae bacterium
CCCGGGACCGGCCGACTGATAAAGTCGCCACGATATAGATAGCGATATAGATAGCAAGGAATAGTTCATGACGTTAAACCGCAATGACTGGATCTGGCACAACGGCCAACTCGTACCGTGGGATCAGGCGCAAGTACACGTGCTGACCCACGCGTTGCATTACGGTTCGTCGGTCTTTGAAGGCATACGCGTCTATGCGACACCGAACGGCTCTCAGGTCTTTCGACTGCAGGCACATACCCGGCGCCTGTTCGACTCGGCCAAAATACATCGGATTCCTGTGCCCTACTCTGCCGATGAGGTCGATGCCGCATGCCGTGAGGTTGTCATTGCGAACAAATTGACTAACGGAGCCTATATCCGGCCGATCGCATTTCGCGGCTACGGCAATATCGGCCTTGCGCCCAAACCTGACCATCCCACGGATCTTTCCATCGCGGCCTGGGAATGGGGCACCTATCTGGGTGCCGATGCCCTGGAGAACGGAGTCGACGTCTGCGTCTCGTCCTGGCAACGTGTCGCTCCGAACACAATTCCGGCGCTCGCCAAAGCCGGTGGAAACTACCTGTCGAGCACACTCGTCAGTCTCGAAGCACGCGAAAATGGCTTTCATGAAGGTATCGCGTTGTCTGCTGACGGTACGGTCAGTGAAGGCGCCGGCGAAAACCTGTTTCTCATTCGCGACGGCATCATGTATACACCGAATGCAACCGCCTCGATACTGACCGGTATCACGCGTGCCAGTATCATGACGTTGGGTCAGGAACTGGGCTTTGTTGTCGTAGAGCAATCGATTCCGCGCGAGATGCTGTATATCGCCGATGAAATCTTTCTGACCGGAACAGCTGCCGAGATAACTCCGGTTCGTTCGATCGACCGGGTTGAGGTCGGTACGGGCACGAGAGGACCGATCACAAAGCAACTGCAGGATACGTTCTTTGGTCTGTTCGACGGAACCACCACAGACAAATGGGGCTGGCTCGAACCCCTGGGCGACATGACAAAAAGTGAAACAGGCACCTGAGAATCGTAGCGGTGGAAGCAATCCTGGCCAAGGCCGTCAAGTCACCGGAATCGCGTTAAAAGCAGCTTCGACGAACGCGTGTCTGACCACAATTTTCCGAAATTATAATATCTGGAGTTCAATGGGATGAGCGGTAAATCGCTATTCGAAAAAGTCTGGGAAGAACATCTGGTCATCCCTGAGACACCGGCTATTCCGGCCATTCTTTACATCGACCTGCACCTGGTCCACGAGGTCACGACACCGCAGGCATTCACGCTGTTGAGTACTCAGGGCTGGCCAGTGCACCGCCCCGACCTGACGCTCGCAACACTCGACCATTCGACGCCGACCGTCCCTGTCACGAACCTGGAAGGCCTTGATGCCGTCTCGGCGCCGGCCCAGGCCGGGCAGATTCGCCAAATGGTGCAAAACTGCAAGGACTTCGGCATTGATCTGCACGGTTTTGGCGATGACCAGCGCGGCATCGTTCATGTTATAGGGCCGGAAATTGGCGCCACCCAACCCGGCAAGACAATTGTTTGCGGTGACAGCCACTCCAGTACACACGGCGCATTTGGTGCACTGGCATTCGGCATCGGCAGCACCGAGGTCGGCCACGTACTCGCCACGCAATGCCTGTTGCAGCGCAAGCCCAGGACCATGGCGATTAATATCAATGGCCGGTTACCGACGGGTGCGACTGCCAAAGACATTATCCTGGCCACAATCGGTAAGATCGGTGTCGACGGAGGTACCGGTCATGTCATTGAGTATCGCGGCGAAGCGATTCGTGCTTTAAGCATGGAAGAGCGCATGACAATCTGCAACATGACGATTGAGGCCGGTGCACGAGCCGGCATGATTGCCCCGGACGATACGACCATCGAGTTTCTTGCCGGTAGACCTCAGGCCCCGAGCGGAAGTGACTGGGATGCCGCGGTCGATCGCTGGCACCGCCTGCCGTCCGATGACGATGCAACCTTCGATAAAGAAATTGATATCGACATATCAGATCTCACACCCATGGTTACGTTCGGTACGAATCCGGGCATGGTCGTACCGATCACTGCAGCCGTGCCAGCCGACACCGGCGCCCTGAGTTTTCACAAGGCGCTGGATTACATGGGTCTGGAGCCGGGGCAACCGATGCAAGATACCCCGGTCGACGTCGTTTTCATCGGCAGCTGTACGAACTCCCGACTACCGGACCTGCGTGCCGCAGCCGGCGTCCTGAAAGGGCACAAGGTGGCCGACACGGTGCGGATGCTCGTTGTACCGGGCTCGGAAATAATAAAGCAACAGGCCGAAGCGGAAGGTTTGCACGAGATTTTCCTCAACGCCGGCGCCGAATGGCGGGAAGCCGGCTGTTCAATGTGCCTGGGCATGAATGGCGACATTTTAAAGCCGGGACAATTATGCGTCAGCACCAGTAACCGCAACTTCGAAGGCCGCCAGGGCGCCGGTGGTCGAACCGTACTCGCAAGCCCTGAAACGGCCGCCGCATCGGCTGTGAAAGGACACATTACCGATCCACGCACGATGCTCTGAACCAGGAAATATCAGAAATCATGGAAAAGCTGTCACATATACGTTCCAAAACTATTGTCTTGCCGCAGACCGACATCGACACCGATCAGATTATGCCGGCACAATTTCTGACGACAACGACCAGGGAAGGCCTTGACGATGCTGTCTTTGCCGGCTGGCGCTATGACGACAATGGCGACCCGCTGCCCGATTTCCCGTTAAATCAGCCCGGAGCCGTCGATTGCCAGGTGCTTGTCGCCGGTCATAACTTCGGTTGCGGTTCATCTCGCGAACATGCGCCCTGGGGCCTGGTCGATTTCGGTTTCCGAGCTGTCATCAGTACGCAGTTTGCCGATATTTTTCGTAATAATTCACTGAAGAACGGCCTTGTACCGATTATCGTCGATGCAAAAACGCACACTTGGCTGCTGGACAATCCCGGTGCCGCCGTCGAAATCGAAATAACCTCAAAAACACTGACATTGCCGGATGGACAAAGCGTGGAATTCCCACTCGACGGTTTTTCACAACACTGCCTGCTTGAGGGGATCGATCAACTCGGCTACCTGATGAGCAAACAAGACAACATAAGCGCTTTTGAACGGAATCGAACATGGAAGCCCTGATCGCGATCCTGCCCGGTGATGGCATCGGGCCGGAAATCATCCGTGAAGGCGTGCGCATCCTGGAAACTGTCGCGGACTGTAGCGGACATCGATTCGAACTACGTGAGGCACTGATAGGTGGTGCGGCTATCGATGCCGCCGGCGACGGATTCCCGGCCGAAACCCGAGCCGTTGTCAGCGAAGCTGATGTCGCTCTGCTCGGCGCCGTCGGCGGGCCAAAATGGAGCTCTCCTGACGCACCGGTACGGCCCGAACAGGGCTTGCTCGACCTGCGCTCAGCCATGAACGTTTACGCAAACCTGCGCCCGGTCAAGACGCACCCTGCCCTGTATTCGGCCTCACCTTTACGCCCCGAATACCTGGTTGATGTGGATATCATGGTTGTTCGTGAACTGACCGGAGGTATCTATTTTGGCAAGAAGAGCCGGTCTTCCAACGAAGCAACCGACGTTTGCACCTATCATCGCAATGAAATCGAGCGCGTCGTCCGGATGGCAGCACAATTTGCCCGCGAACGGCGCGGCAAGGTTGTATCGATCGACAAGGCGAATGTCCTTGAAACGTCACGCCTCTGGCGCAACATTACTGATGAATTGTTCCGTGAAGAATTCCCGGATCTGGAGCTTGAAACCCTGTTCGTCGATGCGGCCGCGATGCACCTCCTGTCACGGCCGAGTGATTTTGACGTACTCGTTACCGAAAATATGTTCGGGGATATTCTGACCGATGAAGCATCGATGCTATGCGGTTCACTCGGCATGTTGCCTTCGGCATCACTGAACGAAAATCGCCACGGACTATATGAGCCTATCCACGGATCTGCGCCGGATATTGCCGGACAGAATATCGCCAACCCTTGCGCTACAATTCTGGCTGTTGCGATGATGCTGCGCTATTCGCTGGACCTTGGTGAAGAAGCCGCAATCATCGAAGCCGCCGTATATGCAGCCATCGAGGCCGGCTACCGAACCGGAGATATTGCTCCGCCAGGCTCGACTCCGGTCGGCACCTCTACAATGGGCGATCAGGTGATTGATCAATACCGGCGACTGGCCGGATAGAACACCGTAAAATCAAGCCATTGCGGCAGCATCAAGCCCCTGCAATACATCAAGAACCAGATCTTCGGTGGCCTCGATACCAATTGAAAGGCGCACCAGTCCGTCGGAAATACCGGCCTTGGCAAGACTTTCGGCATCAAACGTAGCGTGCGTCATCGTTGCAGGATGCGCTGCCAGGCTTTCAACGCCGCCGAGAGACTCGGCCAGAGTAAACAGCTCAACTGTCTCAAGGAACACGCGCGCCGCTGCCGTGCCGCCCTTCAGTTCAAAGCTCAGCATTCCGCCAAAACCGAGCTGCTGACGCATTGCAATCTCATGACCCGGATGTGTTTTCAGGCCAGGATAGTACACGTGACTCACGGCTTCATGTTCACCAATCACTTCTGCCAGTGTTGAT
>CAYNMF010000012.1:0-30949 GCA_964398325.1 uncultured Chromatiaceae bacterium
TAGCCGAAACCAAGGCTTTCCAGCGCAAGATTGAGCAACTGTTATCGGATCAAGAAAAGGAAGACCTAATAGCCTACTTGGCAGAGTACCCGAATGCCGGTTCTCTGATGAAGAATACTGGTGGCATCCGAAAACTACGTTGGGCTCAGTCAGGCCGAGGGAAAAGCGGCGGAATTCGCGTTATTTACTATTTTCATAGTGAACTTATGCCGGTATATCTATTGGCGGCATTTGGCAAGAATGAGAAAGCGAACCTCTCGAAAGAGGAGCGCAACTCACTTGCCAAGGGTGTCAAAGAACTGGTGGCAAGTTGGAGAAAGAGGAATGAACAAAGCCTACACTGAAATTAGCAAAGGCCTGGATGATGCTATAGCGCATGCCAAAGGAAAAAAGGTCAGGGCGAAGGAATATCGCATGGAACCCATTGACGTAAAATCTATACGTCAGAAAACAGGAATGAGTCAGCAACGGTTTTGTGCAACCTTTGGTATTTCCATTGGTACTTTACGTCATTGGGAACAAGGACTTCGTTCACCTCGTGGTGCCGCTCGTGTACTGCTCAAGGTTGTAGAGAACAATCCGAAAGCAGTAATCAAGGCTATCGAGCAGTGAAATGTAACCAGAGCAATCAAGTGACCGGGAAACTGTTGCAAATTTCCTTATTTCTGATCCGCGGCGCATGTAGCCAGCGTTAGGTGAAAGAATGAAGAATACTGCTGAAATGTCGGTATTCCTCGTACCTTATGATCCTACATGGCCAAAACAATTTAATGACGAAGCAACGCTTATCAAATCTCTGTTCGAACCCGGTTCCATAACAATCGAACATATTGGCAGTACAGCAATTTCGGGCATTTCAGCAAAGCCGATAATCGACATCATGGCATTAATTGATTCAATTGACACCGCGAAGCAATTCATGGATCGCCTGGAAAAATTGCACTATCACTATCATCCTTATGGTGAAGATATTTTTCCCGAGCGTCGCTGGCACTGCAAGCCAGATCCTCTCAATCGGACGCATCACTTACATTTAGTGGAAAGAGGAAGCCGTTTCCATTTTGATCATTTATTGTTTCGTGATTATCTCAGAGTAAATCGACAAGATGCCTTGTCGTATGAGCAGCTAAAATTCACATTAGCAAAGCAATTTCCTAATGATCGAGAGGCGTATACTGATTGTAAGTCAGAATTCGTTAAGTCAATTCTGGAAGTGGCAAGGGGGGCGGCTGATATTTCGTGAGCAACCATACAAGCACAGGCAACTGATGTTTGACTGCTCAGGTCTTTTGCTGCCGCAAAAGCCCATTGACGGCAATCACCCCTGCAGTGGGCATTAGCAGAAATTGAAAACCCCTGAATCAACGAATTTATCAATCATCAATACAGGAGATAAAAAAATGAAAGAAGGAGTAGTTATCGCATTAGTGGCGGCAACGCTGTTACCCATAAATGCCAGCGCGAAAGGTAATAGCCGTGATGATGATCATGGTGTGGTTTCGGATAAATATATATCTGATCAAAGAGCAAAGCTTGCTTCAAATACAAAAGGAAAAGGTTTTGGTCCTCAATCGCCTCGTAACATCGATTCAATAGCAGGCAATAACGCGCGACTATTTAATGAAGCACCTGTATCTACTGAAATGAACCTTTGCAATATTCACTTCCACAAAAATGCGGAACATAAAGGTGGTGATTTTACTACATATGCTGGTAATGGTGATGGGCTTGGGTTTCAGAGTGGTTACAAATATTCAGGTAAGTTGAATTCTTCAGAGCTTAAATCAGTTGGGCATGATGTTTGTCCTGGCAAGCATGGAGCTTTAAATACAGGCGATACGATCGAAGTTCATTATGTATATTCATCTGCTCAGGTTAAACCTGGTCCAACATTAGGTTCATGCTTAAATGAAGCGATCGTAAACCCTCAATTGCGAGTAGAAACACAGGTGTATGTTTTAGTTAATGATAAAAATGCCCTTGATTTTGGCAATTTAACCAAACATAAAAATAATAATGGTTTGTATCAGGCGTTGAATATTCCTTCTAATACGGGTACGCCTATTAAGTATGCTGGATCAACTACAGGCCCAGATTACAATGAAAAAGGTTCTCCATTTCAAGTAACATGGAGCGTTCGACCTAAAGTGGCCATGGTCAACATTGAGACGGTTGGAAAATGGTGTAAAGATAATGTTTTCAACGAAGATTATGCTCATGGGGTAAGAAATTTGGTTATCAATCCAGAGCTTCTTTCAAAAATTACTCATTAGTGAAACGAAGAAGTGCTAACAAATTGCTCCAGCGGATAGTTTAAAGCGTCACTTGTTTTGCATTCGCAAAATCGCACCACTTTAAACTGTCACTGAGAAAGGCGTTTGGTTGCCAGATGAAAACACTCCTCTACGATGTCCGCACTTGGTTCTTCGAGAGGCTTATTTTTAGTGATCCTGAAGTGCTAGTTGCTGAGCTGACGGAGGGAATAAAGGGTCAGGAGAAAGAGCTGGTAGATGCCCTCCGGATTACTATTTTCCAGTGACCTTTAAATCACATAGCCATATGGTGTCGGTCTTTTTTAGTAATGTCCACGCATTTCAGGATGTAAAAGTATAAGTGTCTGTGGCGAAACTGAAACCTGCAAGAATAGACAGCCGACCGATCTCCGGCCAACCGGTGTCGTGGGCAAAAGGCAACACGTTGAAAATGGCATGATAATTCAAGGTCAGTGCCACTGTGGAAATGTATCTTTTGAGTTGCTAACCGAGGTGTCTGAATCAGATATTCTACCCCGAGCGTGTGATTGCAGTTTTTGTCAGAAACATGCGGCAAAGAACTGGTCTGATGCGGATGGAAAGGCCACGATCAGGATTAGAGATAAACGCTCATTGCAAAAGTATATTTTTGCTTTGAAGACTGCGGAGTTCTATATATGTAAAAATTGTGGCGTATATATAGGAGCTGTTCTTTCAGACCGAGATGGAATGTGGTCAACTTTGAACCCGCGTTTAACGCCGCTTCATGGTCTCCAGGATTCACCGGCTGGCTATGGTTCAGAAAAAAATGATGAGCGCATTTCGCGGCGGAAAAATGTCTGGACACCAACGACAGTAGTTGACGCTGTCTAAACAGAGCAATGGACTGATTTTTCGGTAATTTGATAGTTTATTGATCTTTATTCGGGAATCTGGAAACCTTGGCAGGGTAGTTGGACTGGGCGGCAGATCGCTGATCGAGGTGCCAGCTGGACAAGGGTAGTTCGAGGAGTATGAATGTCACATCATCAGGCAACAATATTGTGGCGAAGAAATTCAGAATCATTCGAGTACGGCAACTATCCCCGTGATCATACCTGGTCATTTCAAGGAGGTATTGAGATACCTGCATCCGCTGCACCGGAGTATCTGGGTTCTGATATCCGAATTGACCCAGAGGAGGCCTATGTAGCAGCCCTTTCAAGTTGCCATATGCTTACGTTTTTAGCTATAGCCGCAAAGCGCAATGTAATTGTGGACAGTTACATTGATGAAGCAGTGGGGTATCTGGAAAAAAATGAGGATGGAGAGCTTTGCATTACTCGGGTAATGCTACGACCAATAATAATTTTTTCACCCGGTTCAGAAACGGGTCACGAGGAACTGAATAAGCTTCACAATACTGCACATAAACATTGTTTTATAGCTAACTCAGTAAAAACAGAAGTTGAAGTGGAGAAGCAGCCATAAGTTCTCCTTCGGCCTTACCATGGATGAACATCAGATCATCTGTTTGGCTTACATTTCAATATTTATATAGCAACTCATCATCGACAAAGGCTGTTCGATCATGGCGAATAAACGACCGCAGATCAGGCTTGCGCGGCTAGAAGAGTGTAATGAAATTCAATCAGTCATCAACCGGTCCGTACGAGGACTTGCAGCCAATGACTACACTACAGAGCAGATAGAAATAGCATTGCTCGGAGTTTTGGGGCTCGATACACAGTTGATTCAGGACGGAACATATTATGTTGCCGAGCTTGACGGTGCGATCGTGGGCTGCGGTGGTTGGAGCTGGCGACGTACTTTATTCGGCAGTGATGCATTGGGAAATAGAAATAACGATGCGCTGGATCCGGCGAAAGAGCCGGGCAAAATACGAGCATTTTTTGTTCTTCCACAGCATGCGCGCAAAGGAATCGGGCGTGAAATTCTCGAACTGTGTGAAGCAAAAGCCAGAGATTTTGGTTTTTACCGTCTTGAACTGGGAGCTACGCTCCCGGGACAGAGGTTGTATCAGTCGTTTGGTTATACTGCGGGAGATTCGTATGAGTATGAATGCAAGCCCGGAAAATATATAACTATAATTCCGATGAGCAAGCAATTAAGTCGTAAGATGAAGGTAAAGAAAAGCTAGATTATTTGCAAAATAACGGGGTGAGTAAAACGGCATTTACTTTCGCCAGAACTTTCGAGTATGACGAATGAATGACGTAATAAGATACTTCGGCAGTTCTTCTGTACAGAATATAACCGGAATAACTGTCTGTGTGATACTGAGTGAAGCAGAAGGCGCTGCACGGGGGTGATCAGTGGCGTTTATAGTCATTATTGTTGTTTCTACGGGTTTTGGTGTCCTGCTACATGCCATGGCCACGTACAGAGGTTTGAATCCTGTTCTCTGGGGTTTTCTGGGTGCTTGCTTCTGGTTCCTTCCGATTCCATTTTTTCTATTGTTCAGGCGGCGCGAACTTAATGAGCGGAACGATGCTTCACTGTGATCAGTGCAGTCCGTTTGTCTATTCCGCCTTGCGGAGCCTGTTGTTGCAAGCAGGTGGCGAGCAGCCATGAGTAACAGGCCAGCCTATATATTTTCCGGTGGTTATTTACTCTTTTTTCTGGTTTGTGCAATTAATCCTTATGACCGGGCAGTATGGTGGGCTGAGAATATTCCGATCATGATCCTGGTGACCACGATAGTCGTGGCTCATCGTTATCACAATTTTTCTCCAGTTAGTTTTTTCTTCATGTCTTTCCTGGTTATCTTACATACGATTGGAGGTCACTATACTTTTAAGCGTGTTCCATTCTCCCTGATAACGGAAACATTCAGTTTTGAACGTAATCACTATGATCGGTTAGCGCACTTCAGCGTAGGGTTCTATGCTTTTCCAATCGCTGAAATCCTGCTCAAGAAACGTTTGGTTACCTCGGTTGTGGTTTTGGCGATGTTTCCGGTATTTGCAATATTATCGGTAGCCGGTTGTTATGAGATATTTGAGTGGGGATATGCTATTTCGGCAGATACAAGTGCGGGAAATGCTGTGCTTGGGTCACAGGGGGATATCTGGGATGCGCAGAAAGACATACTGGCAGATGGGTTGGGCGCTGTTTTTGCGATGATTCTCTTTTTCTACATGCACCGGTCTGGAGTGGTGAAAATAAAAAATAATACCTGAGAGGTCGACGAATTAAGGTGCAAAAAATGCTGTGACAAACGTCACAGCTGTTGTCAGTATCGTGTTTCATGAGGTCCGGGTATGAAGATAAATATTTACCAGATTGATGCGTTTGCAAATAAGGTTTTCGAAGGAAATCCGGCTGCAGTGTGTCCACTGGATTCATGGTTGCCGGATGAGCTCATGCAGTCGATAGCAGCAGAAAATAATTTATCTGAAACCGCATTCTTTGTATCTGAAGGGGCCGGCTATTCCATCCGGTGGTTTACACCGGTATCCGAGGTTGATCTCTGTGGCCATGCCACTCTTGCTTCTGCCTATGTGATATTTAACATTATGAATTATGAAGATGACAGTATTGACTTTGATTCAAAATCCGGAAAATTGTCTGTATCAAGAAATGAAGACTGCCTTACCCTGGACTTTCCTGCGCAGCCCGCTGAACCCTGCAATGTACCGGATCAGATCATTCAGGCATTTGGAATTATGCCCATCGAATGCTTAAGGGATGAGGACTATATTGTCATTTTTGACAAGGCTGAAGATGTGCAATCGGTGAATCCGGAAATGGAGACACTGAAAAATATGGATTGTCGTGGAGTCATCATCTCGGCGCTCTCAGATGAATATGATTTTGTTGCAAGATTCTTCGCGCCGGGCTTTGGAATACCGGAGGACCCGGTAACCGGATCAGCGTATACGCGGTTAGTACCCTACTGGGCAGGGAGACTTGATAAATCAAAATTTAATGTCAAACAGGTCTCTGCACGCGGTGGAGAATTGATGTGTGAGTTGAAGGGTGATCGGGTGCTTATTACGGGCAAGGCAGTTAAGTACCTTGAAGGGGTTGTTTATATTGAAAGATAGCCATCAGAATCATATTGTTTGGAAACTACTTCGCATTATTCGGATGCCGGCTGTCATTGACAGACCAGCTTCGGGTTGATCAGGAAAAAGTAATGGAAGAAATACTGCCTGGAATTTACCACTGGACTCAGACACATCCAAAAATAAAGATTGATGTGAGCTCATATTATCTCCATCCGGAACACGTATTGATTGATCCGTTGATACCCGACGAGGGACTTGAATGGTTTTCCGATGATCCTCCAAAAAATATTTATTTATCAATCCGTCATCATTATCGGCATTGTGGTGAATTCCGAAAGAGATATGGTTGTACCGTCTGGTGCGTGGAGCAGGGTATGCACGAATTCACCCAGGGTGAAGTCGTGCAATCCTTTCATTTTGGCGATATTTTGCCGGGAAAAATTAAGGCTATTGAAATTGGTTCTATATGCCCGGATGAAGGGGCCCTTTATATAGACCGCGAAGACGGTTGTGTGGTGCTGGCTGACGGCTGTGTCCGGGTAAAAGGCGGGGCACTGCAATTCGTGCCTGATTCTCTGCTTGGTGATGATCCGGTCGCCGTCAGGAAGGGGCTGACGAAGGCCTATTCGCGTCTGTTGGAAGAGTATAATTTTAAACATGTGTTGCTAAGCCACGGTGGCCCGATCATCGGTGATGGACGTGCGCAGCTTGAGGCATTTGCAGACCAGGGCCGTTAGCTGTTATTTGATTTTGAGGTAAGTCACCATGCTTTATTCAGGTCATTGTCACTGTGGTGCAGTTAACTTCTCGGTGGAGACGGCAAAGAACATTGTTTGTCATGAATGTAATTGTTCTATTTGCCGAATGACCGGATACCTGCACCTTATCGTTCCAAAATCAGCCTTTCGACTGATATCAGGTCAGGATGAATTGGCTACTTACACTTTTAATACCGAAGTTGCCCAACATTATTTTTGCCAAACCTGCGGAATCAAGTCATTTTATGTGCCCAGGTCTAATCCGGATGGCTACAGTATTAATGTTCGCTGCCTGGATCCCATGCCAGAGAACATCACTATTGAGATCCTGAAAGGGAAGAACTGGGAAGAGCGTGCACGTGAACTTGAGCATCTGAGCAAAGAATCGTAACGGAGGCTCTGAAATAGGGCCACATCCTGCCAGGTGATGGCCCGTCGGCCAAACAGGTGAGTCAGATGACAATGATTGCGAATATTCTGGTTGGGCTTGTCGCCCTGCTGCATTTTTATTTTCTCGTTCTTGAGATGTTTTATTGGAACAAACCTCTCGGCCTTCGAACATTCGGCCACAGTCAGGAGTCTGCCGACTCATCCAAATCCCTCGCCATGAATCAGGGTCTCTATAATGGGTTTTTGGCAGCGGGACTTATATGGGGCCTCAGTCTTGGCGCTGCGGGCAGCTCGATCAGGATATTCTTTCTCGGCTGTGTGATCGTTGCCGGCATTTTCGGCGGGTTGACGGCAAAACGAAAGATTCTCTTTATTCAGGCATTACCCGCTGCAATAACGCTGGGTCTGGTCCTTATTTCCTGAGACTGTTGCCATTCGGTTTGATAAGAGGTTTTGTCAATCTTGCAGTCACTGTCAACACGACAATTAATCGGCGTAAAACTGGTGCGGGGAATGTCGGCAATGGCATTCAGTGCCCTGGCTTTCCGCAAGCGGAATATTCCGGTTCACAGGCGGGAATTGAGTTATGGAGCGCATTCTGCCGAGAAACTTGATCACCTGGTGCCGAAGGATTCAATACCAAATTTTCAAGAAGCCATCATTTATATGCATGGCGGCGGCTGGATTTCCTGCAATAAGCGATACTACCCGGCGGATCTGCAATTTCTTTGTGAAGCAGGTTATACAGTATTTAACCTGGAGTATCCGTTGGCTCCGGAGCACCCTCACCCCTATATGCTGCAATCGATATTACGGGCCGTGGCCTGGATCAAGCACCGGCATCCTGAGATTTCCCGGGTCCATATGATGGGAGATTCAGCGGGCGCGAATCTTGCTGCGATGTACGGCGTTCTGTATTACAACCCGGAACTTCTCCCTCATCTTGGTGGCGGCTTTTCCGTGAACGATTTGCTGCGACCTGATTCTATTGTCTCGTTATATGGCCTACTGGATAGAAAAACACTGATCGGTGATGATCCGGAACAGATCAAGTCGGTTGTTCGCCTGTTTCTGCAAAGTTATGGCGGGCTTGATGTCTTGCAGTCGGGGCCGATCGCACCCGAGAAAGCCATTACCCCGATGGATTTGGTATGGAAAAATCATCCACCTTGTTTTCTCGGTGGCGGCGACATCGATTTTTTGCGCGAGTCGTCCGATTTATATGCCAAAGTGCTCGAGGAGCGGAATATTCCGGTAGAGCGTAAGGTCTACCCAGACGCACCACATGGTTTTTTTAATATGCGCCATACGCAAACACCTGTATTAAAACAGGATGTGCTGCAATTTTTAGCTACACACTGATGTGAAGAATCCGGATTCCATTGATATCCGGATATTTCCTCCATCCAAACCGGAGATCACGGCATGATTCAGCACATTCACCACATAAATTTTATTGTGCATGACCTGAAATCTGCTATACCGGCCTGGGAACGGGTGCTCGACCGAAAGGTTACTTCTCATGATCGGCTGGATGATCGTGGTGTAGACATCGCACGTTTTGATCTGGGCCAGACATGGATTGTGCTCGTGCAACCAACGCGACCGGGTACAGTGCCGGCGGAGTACCTGGAGCAGCATGGTCAGGGGTTTTTCCTGATGTCACTCGAAACTGATTCGTTACCGGGGGAAGTAGAGCGGCTCAGTGAGGCAATGTTCGAAGGGCCTGAGCGTGACGGGCTGGACGACTGGCGGGTACGCGATATTGCTATGGCGCAGATGTTCGGGGTGCAACTTCAACTGGTCGAACCCGGGCGTTCCGGATGAGATCAATCGTCAGCTACGCATCGAAACCCTGTCGAGTAATATTTTGATGTCCATTGTCGGTGACGAGGATGTTGTCTTCGATTCGAATGCCCCCGAATTTTTTCAGTCGGTCAATTTTTTTCCAGT
This sequence comes from uncultured Chromatiaceae bacterium, assembly GCA_964398325.1. Taxonomy (GTDB): domain Bacteria; phylum Pseudomonadota; class Gammaproteobacteria; order Steroidobacterales; genus SMWD01. Next base: position 9,367 of record CAYNMF010000012.1, read on the forward strand.
CAATGGCCCGGCCCGCAGATTTATTTTTTAATTCTTCCAATAACGAGTCGATGAAATAGAGGCCGGGTTCGATGGTCAGCACTTGGCCTGTTTCAAGTGTTCGCACCAGCCGGAGGGTTGGATAGCGTTCCGGACGCCCGATCTCGGTGCCGGCCGTATCTGCGTATGAACCACCAACTTCATGCACCTGCAGACCCAGAAAGTGGCCGAGACCGTGCGGAAAAAAAGCAGCGGTGATACCGGCCTCGACCGGTTCGGTGATATTGGCGCTAAGAATACCTTCCGTTTGCAGCAGGGAACCGATAGCTGTGTGTGCAGCGTGATGCAGTTCTGCAAAAGGTTTTCCGGGAGCAACCTGCTCGACCAGGCTACGCTGTACTTTATCAAGTCCGACTACAAGACTCAGAAAGTCCTCACCGCCATGGCCGTGTTTATTGGCATGGGTGCGTGTGATATCGCTGGCATAGCCGTTGCAGCTGCAACCCGCATCGATCAGCAGGCTGTCGTGCCGACCGGGCTCACGGTCGAAGTGCTGATAATGCAACACGGCACCATGGGTATTTTTTGCGATGATCGCGGGGTAGGGCAGGTCGTTTTCGGTGCGCCGGCTCGCGGCAAGGAAGCTCAGCAGAATGCTGTATTCTGAAGCGCCGGTGCGAAATGCCTGTTCGGCTGCCCGATGAGCGGGAACGGCAATCGCTGTGGCCTGCCGTATGCATTCGACTTCGTAATCCGTGCGAAAGGGGCGCAAGTAATGCAGATGCCTCAGCAACTTATCGGGATTCAGATCAGCCGGCGGCGGGTTGTTACGCCATTGAGCCGGGTCGCCGAGATAGGCGACAGTGTCACATGGCCGTTTCAGCGCACGATCGATATCTTCAAGCTGCGATAATGCAGAGATATCAAAATGCCGTGCCCACAGATCGTCCGGCATTTCAGGCGGCGCGTGCCAGAAATCGTCAGGTTGGTAGACGATCAGCTTCGGTGTCCTGCCCGGTCTATATAGCAATACGGATTCGGGATGTTGCAGCAGCGGCAGCCATTGCACGATGTGCGGATTTGGCTTGAACGGGTAGCTCTGATCATCGAGAAACTGCATGATCTCAATACCGGCACCGATAACGACGGCATCGTAATCTGCGGCAGCCAGCGCTTCGTCATAGCGTGATTTGACGACCTCCAGATGCGCCGGGTACAGCGATGCGAGGGTTTGATTAGCTGTTGTTGACATTGGACTACTCTATAATTTGCCCATGAGCAAAGAAACCCGCATACAAAGTCCCGGAGAATCAGCCGGGAACTCAGCCAGAAAACCGGCAAGGCTAACCGTATTGACCGGCGTAACGACGACCGGCACGCCTCACCTGGGTAACTACGTCGGTGCCATTCGGCCTTCAGTCGCGGCGAGTCACAACGATGACGCAAATGGATTCTATTTCCTTGCGGACTATCACGCACTCGTCAAGAATCAATCACCCGAATCGGTTCACCAGTCGAGCCTGGAGATTGCCGCCACCTGGCTCGCCCTGGGCCTGGATACCGATAAAGCCATTTTTTACCGGCAATCGGATATTCCGGAGATTCCCGAATTGATGTGGATCCTGAGCTCGGTCACGGCGAAGGGCCTGATGAACCGCGCGCACGCCTATAAAGGTGCAGTCGCAGCCAACGAGGACAGCGGTTCGCGGGATCCGGACAAGGGCATCACGATGGCCCTGTTCAGTTACCCGGTGCTGATGGCCGCCGATATTTTACTGTTTAATGCGCACCATGTTCCGGTGGGAAAGGATCAGAAACAGCATGTCGAGATGGCGCGCGACATAGCACAGCGCTTTAACCATATATTTGCGGAGTTGTTCGTTCTGCCCGAAGCGATTATCGATGAGAACACAGCCGTGTTGTCCGGTCTCGACGGGCGCAAGATGAGTAAAAGCTATAACAACACGATCCCGCTGTTTGCACCGGAAAAGAAATTTCGCAAACTGATCATGAAGATCAAGACAAATTCACTGGAACCCGGGGAGCCGAAAGACACCGAAGGTTGTGCGCTATTTGAGATCTACCGGGCATTTGCCGCAGAGTCAGAGGTAGAGGCAATGCGCATTCGATTTGCCGAGGGCATCGGCTGGGGAGAATTAAAGCAGGAATTATTTGAATACCTGAATGAGCATCTCGCCGGCGCGCGCGCTGAATATGACCGCCTGCTTGCGGATCCCGGTCATATTGAAGCGGTTTTGAATAACGGTGCCGAACGGGCTCGCGAGATCGCCGTACCGTTTATCCGGCAGATTCGCGATGCAGTCGGTATCCGGCCGCACGTTTGAAATGGAGTATTCAGTGGCGAGAAATATTCTGTGCAGTTTATTCAGTCTGTCTTTGTGTTGTCTCGCACTGCCGGTCGTTGCCGCGGCGTGTCAGTCGGACCGCGTCGAACTGCAAATGCTCGGGACCCGTGGCCCTGAATTTCTTGATGACCGGGCTTCAACAGGCTATCTGATCTGGCTCGACGGCAAAGCACGGATTGTCGTTGATGCCGGTCCGGGGACGGTTCAGCGTTTCAAACAATCGGGCGCTGATTATGAAGATCTGCAAGCCCTGTTGTTCACTCATTTTCATGTCGATCACAGCTCCGATTTTGCAGCGTATGTCAAAGGCGGTTTTTTTACCGATCGTCATCAGACCCTGTTTGTATACGGGCCGAGTGGCTCTGCATCGGTTGTTTCAGCCGAACAGTTTGTAGAGCGCACCCTGGGAGTCAATAGCTTATATCCGTACCTGAGTAACTTTCTGCTGGCGGATGTCGACAGCGCCTATAAAATCAAGGCAATGACAATACCGTGGTCGGATCATGACGTCAGCACGATCGACGTCTTCGATAACGATGCGGTGCACGTAACGGCAGTCCCGGTGCATCATGGACCGTTTCCGGCGCTCGGCTATCGTGTTGAACTGGCCGGCTGCGTTATCAGTTTTACCGGCGATATGAGCGGGCGGCTGCATCAGATGCCAATACTGGCAAAAAACTCGGACATTCTCGTTGCACACAATGCGATTCCTGAAGCAGCAGCAGGTGTACCGGCGTTGCTGCATATGAAGCCGGGTTACATCGGCAAGATGGCCGCTGATGCCAAAGTGAAGCAACTTCTTTTGACGCACCTGATGCGGCGAACTGTAAATGACAAGATTGCCACGACAGAATTTATTCGTCGGTACTACGACGGGCCGATTGAGTTTCCCGACGATCTGGAGATCATGCGGCCCTGAATCGGGTGCTCCGGTTACGGTCTATTGAAACCTGAACTTTTGGCTTGCGTTCGAGATAGTCGGAGCGCAGGCTCAGGATATCCGAATTTTCGCGGGCACGCTGAATGACACGTTCGGTCCACTCGACCAGCTGGCTGTAATCGGTACCGCCCAGCACGACTGACAAAGGTTGCCCGGTACCGCGAATAGACAGACTCGGCGGCAGCATGACCATGCCGAATACACCGGGAATCTGAGAGAATCAATCTGGCAAATTGACCGGGTTATCGGGGTGCGTGACTCTGTTAATGATTGGTTTAAGTGTGGCCGGAAACTGCTCCGGCGGTGCGGCGCCCGGGCAATTGAGCCTGCTGTTCGAGTAAAGGGCGCAAATATTGTCCCGTGAAAGAGTCCGGATTTTCTGCGACTGTTTCCGGTGTGCCCGTGGCGACGACCCTGCCGCCGCCATCGCCACCTTCAGGTCCGAGGTCGATAATCCAGTCAGCCGTTTTGATGACGTCGAGGTTATGTTCGATGACAACTATCGTGTTGCCCTGATCGCGTAGTTGTTGCAGCACTGCAATCAGTCGTGCAATGTCGTGAAAGTGCAAACCGGTTGTCGGCTCGTCAAGGATATACAAGGTGTTGCCTGTCGCCCGTTTCGACAGTTCCTTGGCAAGCTTGATGCGTTGTGCCTCACCTCCCGACAGTGTTGTCGCATTCTGGCCAAGCTTGATGTAAGACAAGCCCACATCGAACAGCGTTTGCAGTTTGCGCGCGATGGCCGGTACGTTCTGGAAAAAATCGAGTGCGTCCTCGACCGTCATGTCGAGAACTTCGTGGATGTTCTTGCCCTTGTACTTGATCTCCAGCGTTTCGCGGTTATAGCGCCGGCCCATGCAGGTGTCACACGGCACGTAGACATCCGGCAGAAAATGCATTTCGACACGAATCACACCATCACCCTGGCAGGGCTCGCAGCGGCCACCCTTGACGTTGAAACTGAAACGGCCCGGTTTCAGGCCGCGTGAACGGGCTTCCTGGGTGCCGGCGAACAGTTCACGTACGGCGGTGAAGAGGCCTGAATAAGTTGCCGGGTTGGAACGCGGTGTTCGGCCGATGGGTCTCTGGCTGATATCGATGATGCGATCAACATGTCTGAGACCGGTCAACCCGCTGTGCGGCGCCGGATGGTAGCTACTCTTGTTGAGCGATTCGGCAGCAACTTTGTATAAAGTATCGTTAATCAGCGTCGACTTTCCCGAACCGGATACGCCGGTTACGCAAGTCATGATACGCAGCGGAATGTCGACGTCGATATTGCACAGGTTGTTGCCGCGTGCACCCTTGATGGTCAGTACCATCTGCGGATCAAGCGGGCGACGGGTGTGGGGCAACTCGATTCGGGCGCGGCCTGACAGATATTGACCGGTCAGCGATTCGGGGTGGTTCAAAATCTCGGACGGCGTGCCCTGCGCAACAATTGCGCCGCCGTGTACACCGGCGCCGGGGCCGAGATCGACGACATGATCGCTGGCCAGTATGGCTTCCTCGTCGTGTTCGACCACAATCACGGTGTTGCCGAGATCGCGCAAATGAATCAGCGTGTTCAGCAGGCGCCGATTGTCGCGTTGATGCAGGCCGATGGACGGTTCGTCGAGGATATACATGACGCCGACGAGGCCGGAACCGATCTGACTCGCCAGCCGGATTCGTTGTGCTTCGCCGCCTGACAGCGTTTCGGCGCTGCGATCGAGACTCAGGTATTCAAGGCCGACATCGCCCAGGAACTTCAGGCGGTCACGAATCTCTTTGAAAATCTTCGCCGCGACTTCACCACGCCAGCCGGTGAGCTTCAGATCATCGAAAAATTCGAGTGCCTGGCTGATCGACATTGACGTGATCTCGGGGATCGCCCGGCCACTGATAAATACGTTACGCGCGGCCTTGTTTAGCCGGGTGCCGTGGCAGTCGGGGCACGGCTGGATACTCAGATATTTGGCGAGTTCTTCACGCACCATGGACGAATCGGTTTCGCGGTAACGGCGTTCGAGATTCGGCAGGATACCTTCGAAGCAATGTGTACGTGTGACTTGTACACCGCGAGGACTACGATATTGAAATTCGATCTTTTTGTCGCCGCTGCCGCGCAGGAGTACGGAACGGGTCTGTTTGTCCAGTTCCTCGAAAGGCGTTTCGACATCGAAACCGTAATGTGTCGCCAGGCACTGGATCAGTTGGAAGTAATACGCATTACGTCGGTTCCAGCCACGAATGGCCCCGCCTGCCAGGCTCAGTTGCGGGTGTTTGACGACGCGGTCGGCATCAAAAAACTGTCGAACGCCCAGGCCGTCACAACTCGGGCACGCGCCGACCGGGTTATTAAAGGAGAATAACCGCGGTTCCATCTCGGAGATGCTGTAGCTGCAAATCGGGCAAGCGAAGCGATCGGAGAACAACAGTTCTTCACCGCTGCCTTTGTCCATGGGTGCTATTTTTGCCATACCGTCAGCAAGTTTCAGGGTAGTTTCGAATGACTCGGCGAGCCGTAGCGCAAGGTCTTCACGAACTTTGAAGCGATCAACGACCACTTCGATCGTGTGCTTGCGGCGCAGGTCGAGTTTTGGCGGATCGTCGAGTTCGACTACTTCGCCGTTAATCCGCGCGCGAACGAAGCCCTGCGATTGCAGGTCGGATAATAATTGCACGTGCTCGCCCTTGCGCGCCTGAACGACGGGTGCGAGCATCATGAGTCGCGTACCGGGTTCGAATGCCATGACCTGATCGACCATCTGGCTGATCGTTTGGGCCGCGAGATCTTCGCCATGATCGGGGCACCGTGGCCGACCGGCACGCGCGAACAGCAGGCGCAGGTAGTCGTAAATCTCGGTCACCGTGCCTACCGTCGAGCGCGGGTTGTGGGATGTCGATTTTTGTTCGATCGATATGGCCGGCGACAGGCCCTCAATGTGGTCTATGTCAGGCTTTTCCATCATCGACAGAAACTGGCGGGCATACGCGGATAACGATTCGACATAACGTCGCTGGCCTTCTGCGTAGATCGTGTCAAACGCCAGCGATGACTTGCCCGAACCGGACAGGCCGGTGATTACGATCAACCGGTCACGCGGTAAATCGAGGTTAATATTCCGAAGGTTATGGGTTCGGGCGCCGCGGATGCTGATCGTTTGCATGGTTTGTTGGAAGTTGTCTGGTCGGGGGCGAACCATCAACTATACGTCTTTTCAGAATGACGACCAAAATTGGGTGAATCCGGGGGCTGATCGACCCGCCGGAGGATCGATTTGCAAATTCATATACTTATGGAAGATTCGAGGGTGTGTTTTCTCGTTCGCAGGCATACAATATGCCCCCCTCGCCGGATGGCGGTGATGGTTAGTTCCAAAATAATTTATTAAATCAATAGGTTACAGGGGTTCGTTATGGCGCGCGGTGTAAATAAAGTCATTCTGGTCGGTAATCTTGGGCAGGATCCGGACACTCGCTATATGCCGAGCGGCGGCGCCGTGACAAATTGCAGCCTCGCGACGACAGCCGCATGGAAGGACAAGCAGACCGGCGAGCAGGTCGAGAAGACCGAATGGCACCGGCTGGTGTTCTTCAGCCGGCTTGCGGAGGTTGCCGGCGAATATTTGAAAAAGGGTTCACAAATCTACGTTGAGGGTGAACTGCAAACGCGCAAATGGCAGGATAAAGAAGGTCACGACCGCTATACGACCGAGATCAAGGTTCGTGATATGCAGATGCTTGGTAGCCGAGGCGGCGCTGGCAAGGACGCACCTGCGCGGGGCGGTCCCCAGGGGTCGTCGGCGAGTCCCGCCGCAGCCGCACCACAGCCTGACGCGGGATACGATGACGATATTCCGTTCTGAGTCCGACGCAGCGTTAATAATTTACGCATGACAAATCCGGCGCGCCGTTTACGGTGCGCCGGATTTGTCATGAAGCAATAGAAAAACATATTAAGGAAAATCAGGAAAGAAACATGGGTGCATATAAAGAGCCACACGGTGGTGAGCTGAAAAATCTCTATCTGGGCGAAACCGAGATTGAGCAGGAAAAAAAGCGTGGCCGCGACTTGAAGTCGTGGGATTTGACCGACCGCCAGGTCTGCGATATTGAATTATTGCTGAATGGGGCGTTCTCACCGCTCGAGGGATTCCTGACCGAGGCTGAATACGACAGTGTCGTCAAGGACATGCATTTGCCGAACGGCATTCTGTGGCCCATGCCGATTACCCTTGATGTCACCGAGGCGTTCGCCGGTTCACTCGAACAGGGCGAGGCGATTGCGTTGCGCGATAAGGAAGGCGTATTGATCGCTACACTAGAAGTCAGTGACAACTGGACACCGGACAAGGCGCGCGAAGCAAAACTGGTATTCGGTACCGAGGACCTCAAACATCCGGCTGTCAACTACCTGATGAATATCGCCCACCCGGTCTATCTCGGCGGCAAGCTGAAGGGTGTCGAAGCACCCATGCACTATGACTTCAAGAGCTTGCGTGATACACCGGCCGAGATGCGGGCTCGTTTCAAGAAGCTTGGCTGGCGTAAAGTCGTTGCCTTCCAGACACGTAACCCGATGCACCGTGCTCACCAGGAGCTGACCTTTCGCGCCGCGAAGGAACACGAAGCAAATCTGCTGATCCAGCCGGTTGTCGGCATGACGAAACCCGGCGACATCGATCACTACACACGCGTGCGCTGTTATGAGCACCTGCTCGAGCAGTATCCGGAACAAACAACTTCACTGAGTCTGCTGAACCTGGCAATGCGCATGGGCGGGCCACGCGAAGCGTTGTGGCATGCACTGATTCGCAAGAACTATGGCTGCACACATTTTATCGTGGGACGCGACCATGCCGGACCGGGCAATGACTCGAATGACGAGCCGTTTTACGGTCCGTACGATGCACAGGACATGATGAAAAAGTATGCAGAAGAACTGGATATCACGATGGTGCCGTTCCAGTTGATGGTTTACGTCGAGGAGCGCGCCGAATACATGCCGATCGACCAGACGACCGACGACCAGACCGTGTTGAACATTTCCGGTACCGAATTTCGTCGCCGCCTGCAGCAGGGTCTCGAGATTCCGGCATGGTTCTCGTATCCGAAGGTCGTCGAGGAATTACGCAAGTCTTATCCGCCGCGGCACAAGCAGGGTGTTACCATTTTCTTTACCGGTTTGTCCGGGTCCGGCAAGTCGACTATTGCCAATGCGCTGCTCGTCAAGTTACTAGAAACCGGCGATCGACCGGTCACGTTACTCGATGGCGATCATGTGCGTAAGAACCTGTCGAGCGAACTCGGCTTTTCGAAAGAACACCGCGATCTGAACATTCAGCGCATCGGTTACGTCGCATCGGAGATCTGCAAGAATGGCGGCATCGCGATTTGTGCGCCCATTGCACCCTATACGGCGACCCGTCGCATCGTGCGCGAGATGAACGAGGCTTTCGGCGGTTTCGTCGAAGTGCATGTCGCAACCTCGGTCGAGGTGTGCGAACAACGCGATCGCAAGGGCCTGTATGCAAAGGCGCGGGCCGGCATTATCAAGGAGTTTACGGGTATATCCGATCCCTATGAGGCGCCTGAAAACCCCGAAGTCACTATTGATACGGCTGATTTGAGCCCTGATCTTGCTGCCCACCGTATTCTCGTGAAACTGGAAAGTATGGGCTTTCTACGCTAGGGTTTATGCAGGATATTGGAGGGGGAAGTTCCTTCCCTGGGTATGCCAGGCAAGCTGTACGTTAAAACCTTTGGTTGTCAGATGAATGAGTACGATTCCGGCAAGATGCTGGACGTACTCAATGACAGTCATGGGCTGGAATTGACGGATAATCCCGAAGACGCCGACATTCTGCTGCTCAACACCTGCTCGATTCGTGAGAAAGCGCAGGAGAAGGTATTCTCCGAACTCGGTCGCTGGCGCGAGCTCAAGAAATGTCGACCCGATCTGGTTATCGGCGTCGGTGGCTGCGTTGCAAGCCAGGAAGGCGCCGCGATCGTAAAACGTGCGCCGGTTGTCGACATTGTTTTTGGTCCGCAGACACTGCATCGGCTGCCCGGAATGGTTGAGCAAGTCCGCGTCGAACGCCGTCCTGTCGTCGATGTCAGTTTCCCCGAGATCGAAAAGTTTGATCATCTGCCGCGGCCTCGCGCACAGGGATCGACTGCATTTGTGTCGATCATGGAAGGCTGCAGTAAATATTGCAGCTTCTGCGTCGTGCCGTATACGCGTGGCGAGGAAATCAGCCGGCCTCTCGACGACGTGGTTGCCGAGATCGTGCGTCTTGCCGATCAGGGCGTCAGGGAAGTCAACCTGCTGGGTCAGAACGTCAATGCTTATCGGGGCTGCACGCATGACGGCCAGGTCGCGGATCTGTCTACGCTGTTACATTACGTATCGCTGATAGAATCAATCGAGCGAATTCGCTTTACGACATCGCACCCGATCGAGTTTGGCGACCGGCTCATCGGGGCCTATGCAGACATTCCGAAACTTGCGAACTATCTGCATCTGCCAGTTCAGAGCGGTAGCGACCGGATTTTATCCTTGATGAAACGAGGGCATACAGCACTCGAATATAAGCAGAAAATTTGCGCATTACGCGACGTGCGTCCGGGCATCAGTATTTCGACCGACATCATTGTTGGTTTTCCGGGAGAAACCGAACAAGACTTTGATGCGACGATGCGGCTGGTCACCGATATTGGTTTTGATCAGTCGTTCAGTTTTATTTACAGCGCTCGACCCGGAACGCCGGCCGCTGCATTACCCGACTCGACATCGCGAGAAGAAAAAATGTCGCGACTGGCGCGACTGCAGTCGCAGATTTCGGCGCAGGCCATGGTCATCAGCCGGAGTATGGTCGGCACGGTACAGAATGTCCTCGTCGAACGGCCGTCACGCAAAGACCCGCAGCAATTGGCGGGCAGGACCGGGAATAATCGCTGGGTCAATTTTGACGGCGATAGCGAGCTAATGGGTCGCTTTGTGAACGTCGAAATCTCCGAAGCTTTGCCCAATTCATTACGGGGTCGCCTGCAAATGCCGGCACGAGTGGCTTGATTACAACAGACGCAAGCCCCGGTTCGAGCCTCGAGATTCAGCTTGAACCGCTGGACAACCAGGTCCTGGCGAATCTGTGCGGACAATACGATGAACACCTGCGCCAGATCGAACGGCGACTCGGTGTGCATATCCGCAATCGGGGCAATCGGTTCCGGGTGATCGGCTCAAGGCATTCTTCTCAACAGGGCGTTCATGTCCTCAGGGAGCTCTACGAACTGGCCGGTCGCGAACGTCTCGATCCAAAACGAATCCATTTGTGCCTGCAGGAGGCTTCAATGGCAGAGGATGAACAGCGTGACGAGCCCGATAGTGAAAACGCGGGTGGCGTTGCCGCCGCAGGTGCCGACAAGGATGCCGGGTTAGTCAGGACGCGGCGACTGTCGATTCGCCCGCGCGGCAAACATCAGCGTGCTTATATCGACGGCATCAGGGGACATGATCTGACGCTCGGCATCGGACCGGCCGGCACGGGTAAAACCTATCTTGCCGTCGCCAGCGCCGTTGAGGCGCTTGAACAGGAACATGTTCGGCGCATCGTGCTGGTTCGACCGGCTGTCGAAGCCGGTGAGCGGCTCGGGTTTTTGCCCGGCGATTTGTCGCAAAAGGTCGATCCATACCTGCGGCCGATGTATGACGCGCTGTACGAGATGCTCGGCTTTGATCGGGTCGGCAAATTGATCGATCGCAACATCATCGAGGTCGCACCGCTCGCATTCATGAGAGGCCGTACACTGAATGAAAGTTTTATCATCCTTGATGAGGCGCAGAACACGACCGTTGAGCAAATGAAGATGTTTCTGACGCGTATGGGTTTTGGCTCGCGTGCGGTCGTGACCGGCGATATTACGCAGATTGATTTGCCGCGTAACCAGATCTCCGGTCTGCGCCACGTTCTGCGCGTACTCGACGGCGTGCCAGGCGTCAGTTTTACCTTCTTCAACGCTCGCGATGTCGTTCGACACGATCTCGTGCAACGTATCGTCGAGGCCTATGAAGGATTTGAAACAGTATCGTCTGGAGACGAGAAAGATCGTCCTGATGATTCGAGACAATGAGTGCCGCCAGTGCCACCGCGCCGCTGCGCGTAGACCTTCAGATTGCGACGGATGAGCCAGTCATACCGGAAGAAGCGGAGTGGAAGACGTGGGTTAACGCGGCACTGTCGGCCGGCGGCGGCACATCTTCAGGCGTCGTCACGGTGCGTCTGGTCGGTGAATCCGAGAGTGTTGCGTTGAATTCGACGTATCGTGGCAAAGCAGGTCCGACCAATGTTCTGTCTTTCCCCGGTCCCGGCGACGATCTGGCCATTGCACAGGCTGATGCGGCGATCGAGGCCCAAATCGGAGACCTGATCATCTGTTTGCCGGTGGCTTGTCGGGAGGCCGAAGAGCAGGGTAAACGCCTGATCGCGCATCTGGCACATCTCGTTGTGCATGGCACACTGCACCTGATAGGTTACGATCACGAGATCGAGGCTGATGCCGGGCGTATGGAGAGCCTTGAGGTCCGGGTTCTGGGCGGACTCGGTTTTGTAAATCCATACACAGAATCTGAATAAACGAGCGACAAGACATGAGCGGCGATAATAAAGACGGGTCAGGGCCACAGCAAAGCTGGTGGTTGCGACTACGTGACTTGTTTACTCACGAAGCACCGACACGCGAGAGCCTGCTGACGTTGTTGCGCGACGACCATTGGAGCACGGTCATCAATGCTGATGAGGTTACGATGCTGACCGGCGTGCTCAAGGTGTCGGAGACCCAGGTGCGCGAGGTCATGATTCCTCGATCTCATATGGTCGTCATCGGGCGCGGCGCACCGAAAAAGGAAGTTATTAAAACAATTGTCGAATCCGGGCACTCACGGTTTCCGGTCATTGGCGAAGACCGCGATGAGGTTGTGGGAATACTGCTTGCCAAGGATGCCTTGTCCCATTTCGTTTCCAGTCCGGACGAAACGTTCGACCTCGGACTTTTCCTGCGACAGCCGACGTTCATCCCCGAAAGCAAACGACTCAATACGCTGCTCAAGGAGTTTCGCGTCAGCCGCAATCATATTGCGATCGTGGTTGATGAATATGGCGGCACGGCCGGGCTGCTGACCATCGAAGATGTGCTCGAAGAAATCGTTGGCGAAATCGACGACGAGCATGATCCGCTGGAGGCAGAGCCGATCCAGAAAAAATCCGATTCGTGCTACCAGGTTCGTGCGTTGACCCGGATCGATGAATTCAATGAATATTTCGATGTCGAGTTCGACGATGAGGAGTACGACACCGTCGGCGGATTGGTTATTCACGAGCTTGGCTCGATGCCACGGCGGGGCGAGTGTGTATTCTTCGACGGGTTCGAGTTCAAGGTTGCCCAGGCAGACCGTCGCCGGGTACACATTCTCGAAGTGACCCGTGCCGAACCGCCGGCGGACACCGGGTTGACGGCCGCACCTTGAAAGTACCCGTCGCGTTCACCCGTTGGGGACGCTGGGCCGCCGGCCTGACGGGCCTGTTGTTACCGCTGACCTTTGCGCCGTTCGGCTGGTATCCCCTGACAATCCTGTTGCTCGCCGCATTGATGTATCTGTGTGAGGGCTGCCGTCCGGCAGAGGCGGCATGGCGCGGTTTCTGGTTTGGTTTCGCCGCATTCGCGACCGGAACTTATTGGTTGTACACCAGTATCCACGTGTTTGGCGGGGCGCCGGTCATTATTGCCTTTGTGCTGATGCTCGGGTTGTTTTGCCTGATGGCGGTATATACGGCACTGGTTGCAGTCGGCGCGGCATTGTTGTCGAACCTCGCGCCGGTATGGCGCTGGTGCCTGGTATGGCCCACATTGTTTACGGTCTTTGAATGGTTGCGCGGTTTTCTGTTTACCGGCTTTCCGTGGCTGACGCTCGGTTACGGTCAGATCGACGGTCCGCTGGCGGCCTGGGCGCCGATTGCAGGTGTGCATGCTGTGTCGTTTGTTACAGTCATGCTGGCCGGCGGATTATTGACGCTGATCAGAGGCCGGTCCGTCGGCCGCATCGTTGCCGCCGGCCTGATCGTCGTGGTGTGTGCCGCAACCGTCATTGTACAAAAAATCCAGTGGACCGGCCCGATGGGCGATGAGGTGCATGTCAGCCTGGTGCAGGGATCTATTTCCCAGGATCGCAAATGGCAACCCGAACAGCTTCAGCCCACGCTCGAACTATACAGTCGCCTGGCATTTGAACAGGATGCGGATCTCGTCATCTGGCCGGAGGTCGCCATACCGGCTCTCGCATTTCGGCTGCAGAATTTTCTCGACAAAATTGCGGCCGTGGCGCGGGCCCGGGGGGTGCAGATTTATCTTGGTATCCTGACGCTTGATCGCGATAGTGAGCAGTATCGCAATTCGCTGATCGGACTCGGCCTGCATACCGACCGGTACCACAAGCGACATCTCGTGCCGTTCGGCGAGTTTTTCCCGGTACCTGATTTTGCCCGGCGCTGGATGCGAAGTGCGGGGCTGCCGAACCGGGACACGCTGGCCGGCAGTGATGATCAGGCACCGTTGCGGCTCGGCGATCTGCGCCTCGCGCCGACGATTTGTTATGAAGATGCTTATGGTGCGGAACAACTTGGTTTCCTGCCGGCGTCGCAAGTACTGATCAATGTCAGCAATGATGCCTGGTTCGGTGACACCATCGCGGCACACCAGCACCTGCAGATTGCCCGCATGCGCGCACTTGAAACCGGTCGCTTCATGTTGCGCACGACAAATACCGGAATTACGGCGATTATTTCACCGCGCGGTGAGATCGTGGCACGCGCACCGCAATTCGAGCCTTATGTTTTGAATGGTGTCATCCGGCCGTATGACGGAGCGACCCCTTACGTGCATTTTGGTAACTGGCCCATGTTACTCGTTTGCCTGGCTCTGATGGCAGGGGCGGTGTCTTTGCGATACAAGGTGTATCCTTCCGAACCCAACGAATCCAGGGACAGGGAACATTGACCGAAATATCCTACGATCCGGAGCAGATCGAGACTCAGGCACAACGCTTCTGGGAAGCCGAGGGCACTTTTCGCGCTGTCGAAGACACGGCCCGCGAGAAATTTTATTGCCTGTGCATGTTTCCGTATCCGAGCGGCCAGTTGCACATGGGACATGTGCGCAACTATACGATCGGTGATGTCGTATCTCGTTACCAGCGCATGATGGGCAAGAATGTCATGCAGCCCATGGGCTGGGATGCATTTGGTCTGCCGGCCGAGGGCGCTGCGATCAAACACGGTATGGCGCCGGCAAAATGGACACGAGAAAACATCGACTACATGCGCGGCCAGCTCAAGCGGCTTGGCTTTGGTTACGACTGGGACCGCGAACTGGCAACCTGTGATCCGGACTATTACCGCTGGGAGCAGTGGTTGTTCACGCGTCTGCTCGATAAGGGGCTGGCTTATAAGAAAAAGGCGGTCGTCAACTGGGATCCGGTCGATGAGACCGTGCTGGCGAACGAGCAGGTGATCGACGGTTGCGGATGGCGATCCGGTGCGCCGGTCGAGCGTCGGGAAATTCCGCAATGGTTTCTGCGCATCACCGATTACGCCGAGGAATTGCTGGCCGGGCTCGATGACCTTGATTGGCCGGAGCCGGTCAAGATCATGCAGCGTAACTGGATCGGCCGATCGGAAGGCGTCGAAGTTGAATTTGGTATCGAGTCTTCTGATGAGGCCCTGCGAATTTATACGACACGGCCCGACACGTTAATGGGCGTGTCGTACATGGCGGTCGCAGCCGAGCACCCGCTGGCGATCCGGGCCGCCGGGGCTGATCCGGCGCTGCAGGCCTTTATCGATGATTGTCAGCGTAATGCCGTGTCCGAGGCCGCCATGGAGACGATGGAGAAACAGGGGCGCTCGCTCGGCATCAATGCCCTGCACCCGATTACCGGCGAGCCGGTGCCGGTCTGGGTCGCGAATTTTGTGCTGATCGGTTACGGCACCGGTGCCGTCATGGCTGTGCCGGGGCACGACCAGCGCGACTGGGAGTTTGCACGGGAGTATGGTCTGCCGATCAGGCAGGTCATCGAACCGGCGCTCGGTGATGAATCGGACTGTGACATCGAAGCTTCTGCATTCGTTGAGCACGGCGTCCTCACCAATTCCGGGAAATACACGGGCCTGACATCGGCCGATGCGTTCGACGCGATTGCGACGGATCTGGAGGCAGCCGGCACGGGCAAGCGCCAGGTGAATTATCGACTGCGCGACTGGCTGATTTCTCGCCAGCGCTATTGGGGGGCACCGATACCGGTCATCCAGACCGGCGACGGCAGGCTGTTCGGTGCGCCGGACGAGTCGCTGCCGGTTGTGTTGCCGGAGGATGTCGAACTGGGTGACGGTGGATCGCCGATCAAGAAAATGTCGTCTTTCTATGTGACGACGGATCCGGTCACCGGTGAGCCGGCAACCCGTGAGACCGATACATTTGATACGTTTATGGAATCATCGTGGTATTACGCACGGTTCTGCTCGTCGGGCAGTGAGTTGGCAATGCTCGACGAACGGGCGCGTTACTGGTTACCTGTTGACCTGTACATCGGTGGTATCGAACACGCGATTTTGCACCTGTTATATGCGCGTTTCTTTCACAAAATCATGCGCGATGAGGGGCTCATCGACAGTCCCGAACCGTTCAGGAAATTGCTTACGCAAGGGATGGTGCTCAAGGACGGCGCGAAGATGTCCAAGTCGAAAGGCAATACGGTCGACCCGCAGCAGCTGATCGAACGCTATGGTGCCGATACCGTGCGGTTATTCATCATGTTTGCATCGCCGCCCGAGCAGAGTCTTGAGTGGTCCGATGACGGCGTGCTGGGTGCGTCGAGGTTTCTGCGTCGTTTATGGCGCAACGTCCAGGATCACGCGCACGGTGAAGCGCATGAAGCGTTGAACCCGGATACACTCGATGACCCGCAGCGTGACCTGCGCCGCACCGTACACGGCACCATCAAGAAAGTCAGCGATGATATCGGTCGACGCTACACCTTTAATACAGCGATAGCAGCTGTCATGGAACTGATGAATGCGGTTGCCCGATTCAACTTGCGCAATACACAGGACCGTGCCGTAGTCCACGAGGCACTCGAGTCAGCCGTGCTGATGCTGGCACCCATCGTGCCGCATATCTGCCATGAATTGTGGCATGCGCTGGGTCATGAAACGGCCGTTGTCGATGAACGCTGGCCGACTTTCGATAAATGCGCCCTGCAGGCCGATACGATGCAGATAATTGTCCAGGTCAACGGTAAACTTCGGGCTCGCATCGAGGTGCCGGCAGGTGCCCCCAATGAGGATATCGAACAGGCTGCATTGACGAATGAGAATGTACAGCGTTTTATCGCTGATCAGACTGTACGCAAAGTAATTGTAGTGCCGGGAAAGCTTGTTAATGTGGTGGTTTGAAAAAGTGTGCCAGGTGCATTTGAAGCCATTCCCGAAGTATGCGAGGTATCGCTCCTCGCTACTTCCATTATGCCTGGTCGTGTTGCTACTCTCGGCGTGTGGTTTTCACCTGCGTGGTACGGTGGACTTTCCGCCCGATGTCTCGACTGTGTACATTCAGACCGACGACCGTTATTCGCCGTTTTATCGCGAACTCGTCACCACGATCCAGCAAAGCAGCCTTGGCCTGAGCCGCAACTCTGACAGTGCCGACGTAGTTATTCGCGTGTTGAGTGATGAAACCGACCGTCGGGCTCTGACGGTATCGGCACGCAACGTGCCGCGTGAGTACGAGGTTTATTACGTCGTCAGTTGCTCGGTTTTCAAGCATGGAGAACAAATTGTTGACCAGCAGCGGTTTGTTCTGACCCGGGACTACACGTATGACGAAACAAAGGTGTTGGGCAAGGCTAACGAAGAGAGCGTGCTGACCAATGCGATGGCGAAGGACATCGTCGGGTTACTCGTGCAGACGATCAACGCGACGAAGTAATTGTTCCTGAAGCCCGGGGGCTGTTTCCCGGGCAGCCATAGCCGATCGTTACAGTTTCGTTGGGTTTGGAATGCCGGGATAGACTTCTTCGGGGTCGAAGACTTTTTCGGTTTCGGTAAAGGTCAGCTTGAGCACGCCAACCGGTTCGGTGCCCAGCCGGTCGCCGAACGGGACACTGCGGTAAAAACACGAGCGATAACCGACGTGGCAGCTGGCGCCGCCGGCGGCATCGACACGCAGCCAGACGCAGTCCTGATCGTCGTCAATCAGCAACGCACGAACCGTCTGGATGAGGCCGCTGGTCGCGCCCTTGTGCCAGATAGCCTGACGGCTGCGGCTGTAGTAATGGGCTTGCCCGGTCTCGATCGTTTTAGTCAGGGCATCGGCGTTCATGTAGCCTTGCATGAGCAGTTCACCGGTCTCGTAATCGGTCGTCACGGCCGGAATCAGGCCATTTTCGTCAAATTTTGGCGCCAGTTCGGTACCTTCTTCGACCTGCTCTACGCTATGGCGGCCGCCAAATATGATTGAGGAATCCACGTCATTGTTCTCCGGGAGGGATGACCCACCAATTTTCAGCCCCGTCATGGTGAAGCTGCGGCGATGAACTTGGTATTATAACGGGCTTGCCCATTCATTCAGTAGCCCATGAGTATTTACCTGTACAACACGCTAACGCGGTGCAAAGAGGAATTCACGCCTCAGCGGATTGTCCCGGACGGCCTTTCGCCGGTGACGATGTATGTCTGCGGGCCGACGGTCTACAGCGCGCCGCATATCGGCAATGCGCGCCCTGCCGTCGTGTTCGATGTGCTCGCGCGGTTGCTCAGGACCCGTTATGCGCTGAAGTACGCTCGCAATATCACCGATGTTGACGACAAGATCAACGCGGCCGCGCAGGAAGCGGACGTCGACATCGGTAAAATCAGCGGTGAGTTCGTTGCCGCTTACCATGCGGATATGCAGGCGCTCGGCGTCGCCGATCCGGATATCGAGCCGCGTGCGACCGGGCATATTGACCAGATCATCGCGATGATTTCGCACCTGATCGACAATGGGTGCGCCTATGCTGCCGACGGCCACGTGCTGTTTCGCGTCAGCGCTTTTCCGGCTTACGGTCGTCTATCGCGCCGTGATCAGCGTGAATTGCTGGCCGGTGCCCGGGTTGAGGTTGCGCCGTATAAGGAAGCGCCCGGCGATTTTATTTTGTGGAAACCGTCGACGTCGGAGTTGCCCGGCTGGGAAAGCCCGTGGGGTCGAGGACGTCCGGGCTGGCATATCGAGTGTTCGGTGATGGCCGCAGAGCATCTCGGCCAGACCATAGATATTCATGGCGGCGGTAACGACCTGGTCTTTCCGCATCATGAGAATGAGATTGCGCAGAGCACCTGTGCACACGGCGGCCGGTTATTCGCCCGCTTCTGGTTGCATAATGGCTTTGTTAACGTGCATGACACGAAGATGTCAAAATCGCTCGGCAATATCGTACTGGTTCGCGATCTGCTCGCCGAGGCGCCGGGTGAGGCGATACGGCTCGCTTTATTGAACGGACATTATCGCCAGCCCCTGGACTGGTCGGATCAGCTGCTGACCGAGATGAAACGCAAGCTCGACCGGTTGTACTGCACATTGCGTGAAATCGAAGGTTGGCAGTCGGTCTGGCAAGCAACCGAGCCGGATCCTGCTTTTGTTGCGGCGCTCGAGGACGACCTGAATACGCCCAAAGCGCTGGCGGCATTGTTCGAACTGTCGCACCAGGCAAATAGAAGCGAGTCTGCCGAGGCACGTTTGCAGGCGGCCGCGTGTCTGCGCGCCAGTGCTGAATGGATGGGATTGTTATCGGCGGATCCGGAGCAGTGGTTTACGGCCGGCGGCGATGCGCAGCTCGAAAGCGCTGCAATCGACACCATGCTCAGTGAACGTGACGCGGCGAGGGCGAGTGGGAACTACGACGAAGCCGATCGGATTCGAGATGAACTGGCCGCTTTGGGTATATCGATTGAAGATGGAGAGGGCGGTACGCGCTGGCGGCGCAATTGAGTGGGTGCCGGACCATTAGAACTGTGATGAGCGAAATTAAGATAGCCCAGGGTGAATTGATTGAGGACTTCCGGTTATTCGATAACTGGATCGATCGTTACCAGTACATCATCGATCTGGGCAAGGATTTGCCGGCGTTTCCCGATGAGTGGCGCACCGAGGAAAACCGGATTCACGGCTGTCAGTCGCAGGTCTGGCTCAAGACCCGCTGCGCGAACGGGCATCTGGATTTTACCGCTATCAGCGATTCAGCGATCGTGTCGGGCCTGATCGCAATTCTGATGCGCGTCTACAGTGGCAAACAGTCCAGCGAGATTGTCAATGCGGCACCCGATTTCATAGGCGAAATCGGCCTCGACGAGCATCTGAGCCCGACCCGCAGTAATGGTTTGAGTTCGATGATCCAGGCGATCAAGGGTGCAGCCGGGGATTGTGTCGACGCCGGATGACAACAAGCCCGATCATGGCCATGACTCGTGCGAGGAGCGGCCGTCGCCGGGCGCACGCGCGGCAACCGGCCTGATTGCCGGTTACCGACGATTTATTTCACCGTTTTTAGGGCCTCGCTGCCGTTTTTACCCGACTTGCTCGGCCTATGCCGGGCAGGCCATCTCGCGGTTTGGCATCGTGCGAGGCGGCTGGTTGACACTACGCCGGATCGTTCGTTGCCAGCCACTGTGCGACGGGGGCATCGATCCGGTGCCGGAGCGCTTCAATTGGTTTGCCCGGGACACTAATGAGCGGGAATAGTCTGCTATATTGATCATATATATCCGCAGAAACGCAATGGATAAGAAACTATTAGACATAATCTGCTGCCCGACGTCGAAGCTCCCGCTTGAGCTGCTGACCCTGGATCGGCTGGACCAACTGAATACTGCGATTCGGGCCGGCGCGATCAAGAACCAGACCGCTGTGCCGCTGACCGATGAATTGTCCGAGGCGCTGATCACGCGCGATGGTCGACGTATTTATCCGGTGCGCGACGGCATTCCGATTCTACTCGAAGAAGAGTGCATCGACTGGTCGGGTTATAGCTGATCGCGTGAAGCTGAATCCTCAGCAACTCGATGCCCACGTCCGCAAGGGTCTGGCGCCGGTCTACCTTGTGTCCGGCGATGAGCCACTGCTTGTCGATGAAGTGCTTGACAGGCTGCGTGTCGCGGCCATCGATCAGGGTTACACCGAACGCGAGAGTTACGTCGCCGAACGCGGGTTCGATTGGAACGAACTGGAAGCCGGTCTGCAGAATATGTCGCTGTTTTCCGAACGTCGTCTCATCGAGGTGCGTCTGCCGACCGGCAAGCCCGGTACCGAGGGTTCGAAATTTTTCGTTACCGCCGCTGCTCACCCCACGCCGGATACGATCATCGTCGTCATTATGCCGAAAGCCAGCGGTAGCACGGCAAAATCAAAATGGGTAACGAGTCTCGCCAAAGCGGGTGTCTGGATTCCCCTGTTTGCGCCAGGCGAGGCTGACTTGCCGGCCTGGATCACCGGGCGGCTCAAAGCGGCCGGTCTGCGTGCCGACAAGGAAGCGTTGCAACTGCTCGTTGCACAGATTGAAGGAAACTTGCTGGCTGCAAAACAGGAGATAGACAAGTTGGCGTTGCTGGCACCAAACGGGCAGGTCACGATCGAAACCGTACGGATATCGGTTGCCGATGGTGCACGGTTCGACGTGTTCCAGCTCGGTGATGCTGCACTGGCCGGGAACAGCGCCCGCGCGGCGAGAATTTTGTACAGCCTCGAAAAAGAAGGTGTAGCGGCACCACTCGTGCTGTGGAGTCTGGTTCGGGAGATCACCGCCGTCACCGATGTGATTCTCAGGGTTTCCGCTGGACTGTCTGTCGGCAAGGCCCTGGCCGATGCCGGCGTTTGGCGAACGCGGCATGACCTGGTTCGGTACGCGATCAAGGGCCGTGATGCGCTGTTTGCCCGCGGGTTGATCGCCAGTGCCGGCCGCGCCGAGCGGATTGTTAAAGGTTCGCTAAAGGGTCGCCCGTGGAATGCATTGCTCGAGCTGACGATGACGTTGGCCGGCGGTGATGGCTGGCGGGCCGAGACCGCATGAGGCATATATTTGCGCGTGATGCGGAGATGTCCGGTTGACCGGTCCCATCGGATTGTTCGGTGGAACATTTGATCCGATTCATTTCGGTCACCTGCGCACGGCTTTGGAGTTGCTCGATTATCTGCAGCTGGCTGAGGTGCGTTTTACTCCGTGCGCCCGACC
>CAYNMF010000013.1:0-29785 GCA_964398325.1 uncultured Chromatiaceae bacterium
CCAGGCATCGACCCCCGGGTTGGCCAGTCGCAGTTCCTCATACCCGAGTTGGTGTGAACGAGCGAGATCTACAAATGTGTCGGCATAGACGGCCGTGATGTGGCCGGGCAAACCGACCAGATCATCTTCGGCAGCGAGACTGAATTCAGCCGCAGAAACCGGGCCTGCAAACAATAGGCAGGCGAGGATGACACATCGCGCCAAACGCCGGATTTCCGCTGATACATTCAAAAAGTCACTCCAAGTACGGGCATGATCACAGCCCAGGCCATGAATGGTATCAGTAATATAGCGACAAGATTCAGCCAAAACCCGGCTCGACTCATTTGCGGGATCGACACGAGACCGGATCCGAAAACGATAGCATTCGGCGGCGTCGCGACCGGCAGCATGAATGCGCAACTTGCAGCAACGCCGGCCGGTATGATCAGCAGAAATGGATTGATGCCAAGACCTATTGCAACCGCATAGAGTACCGGGATGAGTGTCGCGGTCGTCGCCGTGTTGCTCGTCAGTTCGGTCAGGAAAATCACCAGGCCGGTCACCAGCGCAACAATCAGCAATATCGGCAACGGTGACAAAATTGACGCCTGGCTACCGAGAAATGCGCTGAAACCCGATCTATCCAGCGTTGCTGCAAGGCTCAATCCTCCGCCAAACAGGATAAGCAGGCCCCACGGTAGCCTGACGGCCGTCGGCCAGTCCATCAGGAATTCACGCTCGGCCAGATGAGCGGGCGTCACGAACAGTGTCAGCGCAGCAATAATTGCTATTCCCGAATCCGTCAAACCCGCGAGTGGCGCGACGCCACCGACCGTAAACTGGCTTAACAGTGGCCGCGTAACCCATGCACCGGCCGTCAGCAGGAAAATTAAGAGCGTCAGTTTCTCTGCACGACTCATCGGGCCAAGCTCTGAATGCAACCGGTCCAGCAATGCATCGACACCGATAATCGGCTGATTCGACACACGGTAAATTACCCGACTTAACAACCACCAGACTACTGGCAAAAACATGATGACCAGCGGCACAGCAAACAACATCCATAAAGCAAAACTTATTTCATAATCCATTTGCGTGCGAATATAGGAAATGAGAAATACATTCGGTGCCGTGCCGATAATTGTACCGATGCCGCCAATCGTCGCTGCATATGCGATCGAAAGAAGCAGGCAAACCGGGAAATGCGGGTGCATAGGGCTCTTGCCGTCGGCAGTGGAGTCGTCGATTAATCTGATAATGCTTATTGCGACCGGCAACAGCATGATGGTCGTAGCTGTATTCGTGACCCACATACTGACTAATGCCGCAGTAAACATGAACGCAGCGATTATGCGGGTTGGACGCGTTCCAACGGCCTTCAACGCCGTCAATGCGAAGCGCCGATGCAAGCCGCAACGCTCCAGTGCAAGCGCGAGAATGAATCCGCCCAGAAACAGGTAGATCAGTTCATGACCGTATGCTGCTGCTGTAATCTTGATCGAAGCCGCACCGGTTAATGGAAATAGAGCAAGCGGAAGCAAAGCTGTTGCATACACGGCAATAGCTTCAGTAATCCACCATATAGCCATCCAGACCGCAACAGCAGCAGCTGTGCGTGCTGCGACTGTCAGCGCGACCCGTTGCCCCGCATCATCGACGTATTGATCCGGTAACCATAAGAAAATGGCTAATGCAAAAAGTGGCCCGCAAATTAATCCAATGATACGAGCCCGCGATTCCATGCCAGTAGAGGCCGCAATCCTCAGTAACGAATCAGCGCCGCGCCCCAGGTAAAACCGCCTCCAAACGCTTCCAGCAACAACAAGTCACCGCGTTTGATACGCCCGTCTCGCACGGCAACGTCCAGAGCCATCGGCACCGATGCAGCTGAAGTATTTCCATGATCCTGCAGAGTCAGGATAACTTTTTCCATCGGCATCCCCAGGCGTTTTGCCGTTAACTGAATAATGCGCAGATTGGCCTGATGCGGTATCAGCCAGTCAATCGAACCGTGCTCGAGCTTATTGGCCTCCATCGTCTCGTCGACAATGCTCTCGAGTCGCTTGACTGCAACTTTGAAGACCTCATTGCCTTTCATGTGTATAAACGGTCTCTCCTGATCTTCCGGACCCTGAATCCTGGATGTACCATACGGGTAATACAGCAGATCCTTGTATTGACCATCGGCTCGCAGATGCGTCGAGATCACACCCTGTTCATCGGACGGTTCCAGCACGACGGCACCGGCTCCGTCACCAAAAATCACGCAGGTCGAGCGATCAGTCCAATCGGTAATACGCGATAATGTCTCGGCACCGATAACCAGTGCGCGCTTAACCTTCCCGCTGGAAATAAATTGATCCGCTATACTCAGCGCATAGATAAACCCACTGCACGCAGCCTCCAGGCTGAATGCGGCAAATCCGCCTATACCGAGTCGCTCCTGCAACAGGCAGCCCATATTCGGAAAGACCACATCCGGTGTCGTCGTGCCGATAACCAGGAAATCTATTTCACCGGGTTCAACGCCGGCGGCCTCCATCGCCTGGCGGGCCGCACCTTCAGCGAGATCCACAGTTGTCTGGTTGTCCGCGGCAATATGCCGACGTTCTATACCGGTACGGGAACGAATCCATTCGTCGGTCGTATCGACCATCTTTTCAAGTTCGGCATTTGTCAGAATACGCTCAGGCAGGCAACGACCGGTGCCGCTGATACGGGAATATAATTTTGTCATGTCTGCACGGATCGAGTCAGCGACCCTGTTTCTCCATCAGAAAGCGTATCTGCTCGGGAACACCTTTATCGACCTCGACCATGGCCACATGAATTGCCTGCTGAAATGCAAGCCCATCGGCGCCACCATGGCTCTTAATGACGATGCCGTTCAAACCCACAAAGCTCGCTCCATTATATCGCCGCGGGTCCACGCGTTTTGACAGTGAACGCAGGACCGGCCATGAAATAAGACCGGCCAGACGACCATACAGACCGGATTTAAATTCATCAATCAGGAATTGTCGTACCAGTCGCGCAGTGCCTTCCATCGTCTTGAGCGCAACATTACCGGTAAAACCATCACAAACGACGACATCAGCCTTGCGTTGACTGATCGCGTCGCCCTCGATAAATCCGATGTAATTCAGACCGCTGTCACCAAGCAATGCGGCTGCCTCGCGGACCGTGTCATTGCCTTTAATCGATTCCTCACCAATATTCAGCAGCCCGATTCTGGGATTATCAATTCCCTCGATATCCTGCACGACAACCGATCCCATGGCGCCAAACTGAAACAATTGCTCGGCCGTACAACCGGAATTGGCACCGAGATCAAGCATGTGCACACGACCAAATTTAGTCGGCAGACCGGCCATGATCGCCGGCCGATCGATGCCCGAAACGGTTTTCAATACAAATCTGCCTGTGGCCATCAAAGCGCCGGTATTGCCGGCACTGACGCAGGCACCTGCCTCGCCTGACTTAACCAGATCAATTGCAACACGCATTGACGAGTCTTTCTTTTTGCGCATCGCATCAGCCGGATGGTCGTCCATCTCGACAACCTCACGCGCATCATGCACGCGTACACGCCCGTTTAGTGATCCGGACTTGTCCAGGCAGGGTTGAACGAGTTCTTTTTTGCCGACCAATATGACACGCAGCTGATCGCTGGTTCGCAACATCGATAACGCCGCGGGTACCGTCACATCGATTCCGACATCACCGCTCATTGCATCGACGGCAATAGTTACAGGATCAACCACATCTACTCCTGATTAATATTTTTCAATGCACATCGAACGGCCGCCGATCATATCTCCGGCACTTCACCCGCAGCACCCTGACGGCAGACATGCGAATGAGCCGGCCGGAATGAACCGAATCCGGTAATGAGTCATCAGGAAGGATTAATCTGATCAACGGTGGGCGAATGAAACTGATCCGGGCCGCAGGAGTCAGTTAATTTCGACCTGTCCAGACCAACTAGTCCAGATCTTCTTCCGGAGTTTCGATAACCTTGCGCCCGCGATAAAAGCCGTCGGGGCTGACGTGGTGACGCAAATGGGTCTCCCCCGTCGTTGGCTCAATCGATACCGCCGGTTTTTTCAAGCTATCGTGCGAACGCCGGTTACCGCGTCTGCGGGGCGTTACTCTACTTTTTTGAACTGCCATTACAGATTCTCCTGTCAGAGCCTCAGTCATCGACCTCGCTTTTCCGGCTGCCTACCAGGCTGACCAGATCCGCGAACGGCCTTTGCTTCAACTCCGCATCTATTGTCGAATTATTATCTGCTCCGCATGCCGACCGGCAATTCGGCCCATCTTCATGAACCGGCACCATTGGCAAAGCGGCCAAAATCTCATCTTCTATGACCTCAACGAGGTTCAGCCCGTCAGCATTTATAAGAACGCTGTCATACGGACTCGCGATCAACTCCGTTTGCTCTTCATCATCCAAAACCGACAAACACGTCTCTATCCGCACCGGCCACGCCAATGGCTCGAGGCAGCGTTGACACTGCAGGCTCAAGTGACCCTTAATTGCGACACTGACCCGTGGAAAACCTTCGGGCCCGACATCAAACCGCACATCAGCTGTCAATTCCACCGATTCATCGGTCTGTTGACCAGCACCGGCTTGCAGTGTACAAGCCGACAACCGGACCAGATCCTTTGCCGACAGGCACTGTGCCATGCCGACGCCTTTTCTCGCCAGCTCACCCAGTCGGGCGTAATCGACATGTTCGCTGAGCATAATCGGTTAATTCTAGGTTTGGTGGCCGGGTCTGTCAAAATCCTGTACGTTGCGGGGCATGGCAACATCGCTCACACCGGTTGTTCTTGCTTCAGCTTCCATCTATCGGCGTGAGCTTCTGGCACGCCTGTTAACGGATTTCGAGTGCCTGTCACCGGAAATTGACGAAACACGACTGGATGGCGAGACTCCCGCTGATCTGGCTACCCGGCTCGCGATGATCAAAGCAGAAACCTGCTTCGCGCAAAGACCCGGCAGCATCGTGCTCGGCAGCGACCAGGTCCCGGCGATCAACGATGAGATTCTCCAAAAGCCCGGCACGCATGAGCGAGCCAGGCAACAATTGAGGCGCTGTTCAGGTCAAGCCGTCATATTTCATACCGCCGTAGCGCTGATCGGACCGGATGCAAAGACCCGCGATTCCCATATCGATACAACAATTGTCCACTTTCACGATCTCAGCCAGACCGCAATTGAAGACTATCTGCTGCTCGACAAACCCTATGATTGCGCCGGCAGCTTCAAAGTTGAATCGCGCGGCGTGATTCTGTTCGACAGGATCGAATCGCTTGACCCAACAGGGCTACAAGGCCTGCCGCTGATCTGGGTCGCCGCTCAGCTGCGCAAACGTGGCGTACTGTAAAAGTACTTCCATCACCACTCTTCCAAATTTTCCAAAACCTCAAACCCGGTGTCAGGCCGACCGAAGTTGTGAACTCTTTCCGAGACTGTGGCCCGCAGGGATGCGGGCCCCAGGTCCATCTATCCAAGTCTTTCCAGAACAGCCCGCAGTTGTGCGTCCAGCGGACATTCAACACGAATGACACGATCACCCTTCGGGCTCTCAAACACCAATGTAGAGGCATGCAGAAAAAGCCTCTCCAGGCCGAAATTACGTACAATCGGGTCATCTTCAAGCCCATAACGACGATCCCCCGCAACGGGATG
This sequence comes from uncultured Chromatiaceae bacterium, assembly GCA_964398325.1. Classification (GTDB taxonomy): domain Bacteria; phylum Pseudomonadota; class Gammaproteobacteria; order Steroidobacterales; genus SMWD01. The sequence goes on from CAYNMF010000013.1 coordinate 5,687, forward strand.
GTCGATATGCGCAGCATGCACACGAATTTGGTGCGTACGTCCTGTATCCAGCTCAATCGAAGTCAACTGCGCGCCCGCATATGACTGCTCCGGGAAATACCGGGTAAGCGCCCGCTTGCCGTCAGCAGACACCTTCACATGACGCTCACCATTACGACGCTGGGTCGTCAGCAGCGGTTCATTAACGATGCGGTTGCCACCCTTCCAGTTACCGAGTAACAGTGCCGTATAGCATTTCTGTACTTCGCCGTTGCGAAACAGTTCATGCAGACGCCTGAGCGCCGGTCGGCGCTTGGCGACGAGTAGACAACCGCTCGTGTCCCGATCGAGACGATGGACCAGTTCAAGCCGGTCATGCTCACCGCGGAGCATCCGCAACATCTCAATAGCTCCAAAAGCGATTCCGCTTCCGCCATGGACCGCGAGTCCGGATGGTTTGTCGAGCACCAGCAGATCGCGGTCTTCGTAGAGAATCCGTTCTTCGAGCCAGCGCACAGATCCCCGCCCCTGCCTCGCGGCCGACAAGGCTACGGCAGTTCTGACCGGAGGTATCCGCACCTGGTCACCGGCGCGCAGACGTCGATCCGGCTTTGCCCGGCCCTTATTGACCCGCACCTCGCCAGACCGGATCATTTTGTATATCCGGGACCGTGGCACCCCCCTGAGCCGGGACAACAGGAAATTGTCGAGGCGCCGATCATCCTCGTCCGTATCTACCGTGACCAGCCGTGCAGCCGGTTTGGGAGCATTTTTTTCCATGTTTTAAGGGGCCAGTGGTGATTTTCAGCCACTTTTAATTGATTGATGCGCTGCTCACGCGCTGCTATATTAACGCTGACGCACGATTTGTGCGCATGGGACCACAGATGTGGTCGAGACAAATTCGCTGCGATCGCCAGAATTTTTGCGATCGCCCAAGTTGTGACCTGCCGGGCAGGTCACGAACCGGGTACCCGATTAACGGATTGAGAGATTATCTTTCTCCGTAGCGCAAGGAATTCGAGAGATCTGCCAAACTGAAAACGGCGATCTGTTGATCGAGACAATCAGGCAGTAATATCCGGGCCAGCCGCCAACGTGGCAGGCTGAGCCGGGCTGCGTTTTTCGCCATTCGGCGTAAACCCTGAATCATTCCCTGCCGGGCGCCCCGCAACATACAGAGTATTTGGGGCTTATGAAAAGAATGTTGATCAATGCAACTCAGTCAGAAGAGTTGCGCGTGGCCATGGTTGATGGTCAGAAACTCATAGATCTGGATATCGAACTGGCATCCAGAGCTCAGAAAAAAGCAAATATTTACAAAGGTAAAATAACCCGGGTCGAACCCAGTCTCGACGCGGCTTTTGTAAACTATGGCGCCGAACGACACGGGTTCTTACCCCTCAAGGAGGTTTCGCGGGAATATTTCCTCAAGGAACCTGAATCCGGTTCGCGCATTAATATCCGCGATGTCCTGAAGGAAGGTCAGGAAATTGTCGTCCAGGTCGAAAAAGAAGAACGTGGCAACAAAGGTGCGGCGCTGACAACGTTCATCAGCCTGGCAGGCCGATTCATCGTACTGATGCCCAATAATCCCCGTGCCGGTGGCGTATCCCGCCGGATCACCGGTGAGGACCGGGACGAAATACGCGATGCGCTGAGAGAACTGGACATCCCGGACGGCATGGGTGTCATCATCCGCACAGCCGGCGTTGGCCGCTCGAATGAGGAACTCAGCTGGGACCTCGGCTACCTGATGGGCATCTGGGAATCGATCAAGGCCGCTGTCGTCTCGACGCCCGGTTCGGCCCTCATTTTCCAGGACAGCAATGCGATCATCCGCGCCATTCGCGATCACCTGAATGCCGATATTGGTGAAATTCTCATCGATAACGAAAAAACATTCGAGGAAGCACGCGACTTTATGGCACACGCGATGCCTCACAATCAGAATAAGCTGAAACTGTATTCAGACCCTTCACCGCTGTTTACCCGCTATCAGATCGAAAGTCAGATTGAGTCAGCTTTTGCTCATACCGTGCACCTTCCATCAGGTGGCAGTATTGTCATCGACCATACCGAAGCACTCGTATCGATCGACATTAACTCGGCTCGGGCCACAAAAGGCAGCGATATCGAAGCTACCGCGTTGTCGACCAATCTCGAAGCTGCTGACGAAATTGCCCGTCAGTTCAGACTGCGCGATCTGGGCGGCCTGATCGTTATCGACTTCATTGATATGGGACCGACTCGCAACCAGCGAGATGTCGAAAACAGGCTGCGTGATGCAGTCCGACCCGACCGGGCACGTGTACAGATCGGGCGAATTTCCAGATTTGGCCTGCTGGAAATGTCGCGCCAGCGTTTACGTCCATCACTGGGTGAATCTGCACACCAGGTTTGCCCGCGCTGTAGTGGCATCGGCAATATTCGCAGCGTCGAATCACTGTCGCTATCGATTCTTCGTCTTGTTGGCGAAGAAGCGCGTAAAGACCAGACTGCGAATGTCATCGCTCAGCTGCCCATTAATGTCGCAACCTATCTTTTAAACGAAAAACGCGACTGGATCCGGCAGATCGAGGATCGTGAGAATATCCAGGTCATTCTCATCGCCAACCCCGAATTCGAAACACCTAATTACATGATCCGGCGGGTCCGAAAGGACCAGACTACGATGGCGGAAAATGCCGGCGCCAGCTATCAGCTTGTCAGCAATGATGGCAGCAGCGATGACAGCAATGATGGGGCGATGCCCGGCAAGCCTTCCGAGGCCAGAATCGAAGTACCCGCCGTCACAACCACGGGTCCGAATACGCCACCACCGGCACCTGCTCCGGTTGATAAAATGAAATCCGTACAGCGTCCGGGAATTTTCGTTCGCCTCTGGGCCGCCCTGTTCGGCCCCGGGCCGGAACCGAAGCAGAAGAAATCAAGATCTTCATCACGTTCACGCTCTGCAGACAACCGCGGGTCCGGTAACCGTGGTAGCCAGGGCAGGCGCAACGCCGGTCGCAGTCGGCAACGTCGCGATGACCGTGGCCGGAGTGGTCAGGGCGCTCAAGGGCGTGATTCACGTTCACGCGACAATCGCAACGAAAAAAGCAGCAATAAAAAGGCTCCAAAGACCGCCCCGGAACAACCAAAAACAGCCGGCGGCAAACAGGAACAAACCGCAAAGAGCGGTAAATCACGAAACCGGCGACGGCGACGGCGACCAAGTGGCAATGCCCCTGGACGTGACCAGCAGCAGCGTGTGTCGGCTACGGACAATCCTGCACCTGAACGACCTGCCGCCCAACCGGAAGCCGGTAAAAATCGTCGTCAGGCAACTACGCCCGTACCTGATGCCAATCAGCAGAAATCAGCCGAGCAGCCACGCGTGGAACCGAAGCCTGCTGCATCGAAACCTGCTGCACCGAAACCTGCCGTGGCCGGGCAACCGACAAAGACCCCGGCGACACAAGCGAATCCCGTCTCTGATCCTTCTGAAACTCACCAAGAGTCCCGATCGGCGCCAGAGAAAGCACTGCCACAGAAAGCTGCGCATGGGAAACCGGTACCTGAGAAACCGGCGGCACAACCCGCCACACCAAAATCGCCCGAAAATCGTAAACTGCCTTGGGAAAATGATGCGAAGTCAACATCAACTTCATCAGGATCAACCTACACGGTCTGGTCATCGGGCAGCGACAAGGGTGATGGCAGGCGCGAACGATAGCCCGGATCAGATTTTTCCGGTCGTCGCCTGCTCCAGTTCCTCAAGCAGGCCGTCGGCTGCATTTTCGATCAGGTCCAGCACTCGTTCGAAACCGATCTTGCCGCCGTAGTAAGGATCCGGTACATCCGCTCCGGTGTAAGCCTGCGAGTAATCCAGGAACAAATGTATCCTGTCGTGGTAGATCGGATCGGAGATCGCCAGCAACTCAGCCAGGTTGTCCTGGTCCATCGCGAGGATATAGTCGAATCGATCGAAATCGGCCTCAACGACATTGCGGGCCGCCAGCTTCGAAATATCAATACCCCGGCGTTGTGCCGCTGCCTGAGCTCGCTGGTCAGGCGGTGAACCGGCATGATAGCCATGAGTGCCTGCTGAATCGACGCTGACACTCAAGTGCCTGGCACGCTTTGTCAACAGTTGACGAAAATAACCCTCTGCCAGCGGTGACCGACAAATATTGCCCATGCAAACAAACAGGATTTTCATTCTGACCGCCTTCTGACGATGAATTGCTCGGCGGTCGCCAGATCCTCTGGAGTATTGATATCGGGTCCCGGCGATTCCGCGGCAACGCCAACACGGATTTCCATTCCATTGTAAAGCGCACGTAACTGCTCCAGCTTCTCCGAGTGCTCAAGTTCACAACCCGGTGTACGTGCCAACTCCAGCAAAGCAGCGACACGATAGGCATAAATGCCGATATGCCACCAGAAACTGTTCGGCGGCTGACCGCCATGGGCGACAGCCGGTATCGGAGAACGACTGAAATAGAGCGCACGACCCGCATCGTCGAAAACAACTTTGACAATATTGGGATCATCCAGTTCGGCCGGATCGCCCACTGCCGCACACAACGTCGCAAGGGACGCCGAATCATGCGTACTCAGCAGTGCTGCAACATGATCAATACTTGATCCGGGAATTAGTGGTGCATCGCCCTGCAAGTTCACAACGATGCTATCGTCATCCCACCCCTGGTCCCGCACAACTTCGGCAATCCTGTCAGTACCCGATTCGTGATCGGCACGAGTCATGATGACCTCCGCACCGAACTCATTGGCAACGGATGCAATGCGTTGGTCATCCGTCGCAATCACAACCTGCGCTGCATGGCTCGCACACGCCTGATCAAAAACATGTTGAATCATCGGCTTGCCGTCGAGTTCGGCTATTGCCTTGCCCGGAAACCTTGATGACGCAAAACGTGCCGGAATCACGACCCTGAAACCGCCGTCAGTCATTTTGTACTCCACATTGATTCATCCCGGCTACCTCGTTTCCATTTCATTGACGCTTTGCGCCACAGCCAACTCCGCTCCTGCCGGCATGCAAACATCGACAGGCACCGACCATGCCCGGGCAATCGATGTCCCGGGATATTTTACGGCATCCTTCTCGGTCATCAGAATGGGCCAGTCGTGCCGAGCAATAAGCTGCTCAAGATCAATGATACCGTGATCTGCAACACAGGCCGGTACGACATGAATATCGTATTCTTTCAGCAATGAGTAAAACCGGTCCGGATTGCCGATTCCGGCAACAGCCCAGACGCGATCACCGGAAAATTCTCCAAGTTCACGCTCATGCTCTGCGTACAATGCACGCGCCTTACCCGGCACCAAACCAAAGACATGAGCAGAAATCCCATCAATCGGACCATTGCTGAACACAAGGTCGGCTTCCGCCAATCTGGCTGAAGGCTCGCGTAACGGGCCGGCCGGCAACATCCGGCCATTCCCCAATCCGCGCTGCCCGTCTATTACCATGAACTCAAGATCACGCTGCAAACGATAGTGCTGTAATCCGTCATCGGAAACAATAATCGTAATGTCCGTCTTGAGCAGCAGATGCTGAACGGCGGCGACCCGATCGCTACAGACACAGACAGGCACGCCTGTTCGGCGAGCGAGCAACAGCGGTTCATCACCAACTACCTTTGCCCTGCTATTTGTGCCGACGATAACCGGATGATTACCCGTACCTCCGCCATACCCACGGCTCACAATGCCCGGCCGCATGCCCATACTGTCCAGATACTGAACGAGCCAGACGACCAGCGGTGTTTTACCGGAGCCGCCGACTGTTACATTTCCGATAACAATGACAGGCACAGAACACTTCACGCTACGCAACCACCCAAAGTAATAGCAAACACGTCGAACAGTAATTACCGCCCGATAGATCCAGGCTAAAGGCAGAAGCAAAACTGTGAGCATGGAAGCGCCATACCACAACCGTTCGATATGCCGCTCGATGCGACTTTTGATGCTAACGGGAGACCTCATCTTTAAATTGCATTCGGGACAACTCTGCGTATTCACCATCCTGTTTCAGCAGGTCAGCGTGGGTACCGCTCTCTATGATGCGCCCGTTAGACATGACGATAATCCGATCAGCACCCTCTACCGTGGATAACCGGTGGGCGATCACAAATGTTGTGCGGTTAAGCACCAATTCGGCCACCGCCTGCTGAATATGTCTCTCGGATGCCGTATCGAGTGCAGATGTCGCCTCATCGAGAATCAGGATAGGTGCATTTTTGAGCAAAGCACGCGCAATTGCGATACGTTGGCGCTGGCCGCCGGATAATAAAACACCGCGATCACCAACCTGCGTATCGAGCCCATCTGTCATTTTATTTGTAAATTCATCCACGTGAGCAGCGTGAGCGGCGTGTTCAATCTCTTCACGCGTTGCGCCGTTGAGCCCGCCATAGGCAATATTGCCGGCGATCGAATCATTAAATAAAACGACTTCCTGACTGACGAGACTGATCTGGTCACGTAGATTTGCAAGTCGGTAATCCTGTATTGGGCGGTTGTCGACCAAAATCTGTCCCGAATCGGGCGAATAGAATCGCGGCAGCAGGCTGACCAGTGTCGACTTGCCGCTACCGGAGCGCCCGACAATTGCCAGCATCTCACCGCTCCGGATATCGAGTGAAATATCTTTGAGAACAGCGCCCTTTTGTGCACTGTACATAAAATTTACATCGCGGAACTCGACGTGTCCGGACAATCGGTCGACCTTAAAGGTTCCGATATCCGGTTCCTCCGCCTCGTCCAGCAACTCAAAGATGCTGATCCCGGCTGCAATACCACGCTGTATCGAAACGTTGACATTCGTGATCTGGCGAATCGGCCTTAGCAGGAAGACCATCGCCGTGATAAAACCGGCAAGTTCCGCAGCCGGCGGGCGAAAATCTTCGAACATGACGAAATAGACGACACCAGCCACGCCGAGGGCAATAACAAGATTGGTCAGTCCGTCTCCACCTGCACGAGATACGATCAGGCGCATGTTCAAACGCATATTCTTTTTATTGACAAAACCGAAACGGTTACTTTCGTATTTTTGCCCGGCGAACATCTTGACGATGCGATGACTCTGCAATGCCTCCTCGGCAATCCTCGCGACATCCCCGACCGAATCCTGAATCTTCGAGCTGTAGCGCCTGAACAGTTTGCTCAGAATGGAAATTACAATCGCCATCAGCGGCCCTGTCACCAACAGGATAGCGGTCAGTGGCAAGCTCAGATATATCATGTAAGTCAACAGGCAAATGATCGTCAGCGTGTCGCGAATCAACACGGTGACAACATTTGACGCTGCTTCGGCAACCTGTTCCACATTGAACGTCAGGCGTGACAGCATCTCCCCGGCAGAGATCGAATCAAAATAGCTTGTCGGCAGCACGAGCAACTTATCAAAAGCCTGACCACGCAGCACCATGATCACGTTTCTACCGATCCAGCCCAGGCAATATGCCGACAGAAATGCCACCAATCCCCGGACCAGAAACAAGCCAACGATCGCGACAGGTAGAAAACGCCGTATCAACAGTTCCTGATCATTCAAACCCTCGGGTGCGAGGTACTGCATCAGGTTTTTTATTAAAAAAGCAAAACCTGTATCCGTAACGGCGTACACCATCATCGCGAGCGCCGCGACAACAAACATCTTCCAGTAGGGTGTGCAAATATCCAGCAACCGTCGATACGCAACGGCGGGAGTCAGGCCGGTCGACGGAGTCGGCATTTGACGGCTACCTGGATGAATCCGGCGCAGAAACGGTCGAAAGACTTATATTATCGAGACCAAGCTTGCCTGCCACATCCATTACCGTCACGACCGACTGATAACTGGCCTCTCCATCTGCCGTAATGGTAACGCTTTCAGCGTCAAGATCCGGTACCAACTTGATAATAGCCGCCTTTAGCGTCTCTGCACGACTGTCGATCAGCGCTCGATTGTTGACAAAATAGCGGCCACTTGCCGATACGGTAATCTCGAGAATCGGTTTGTCAGCAGTACGCTCAGCCGAATCGGCGACCTCCGGCAGACGAATCGTTAATTCAGATTCGCGCACAAAACTCGTCGTCACCATGAAGAACACGAGTAACAGCAAGACGACGTCGATGAGCGACGTCAGATTAATTTCCGGCTCAGGCCGACTTCCTGGCCGGAGTCTCATCGCCATCTCCCAAGGTATCCATGTACTGCTTGCGCAGTAACGCCTCAACCATCGTAATGGCCTCTTTTTCCATCTGGACGGCCAGCGCATCGACTTTGCCACTCAGGTAGCGATAACCAATCAGCGAGGGAATCGCAACCGTCAGGCCCGCAGCTGTCGTAATCAATGCTTCGGAAATTCCACCCGCGAGCACAGTCGGGTCACCGACGCCGTGAGTTGTAATGGCAGCAAAGACTTTGACCATACCGATAACGGTGCCGAGCAAGCCTAGCAGCGGTGAAATCGCCGCGATGGTACCCAGCGAATTCAAATATCGCTCAAGATCATGCACAACCTGACGCCCCGCGTCTTCGATACTTTCCTTGATGATTTCACGTTCCCGGTGCCGGTTGACCAGTCCTGCAGCAAGAATTTCGCCGAGTGGAGAACCCTGGTGCAATGACTGGATATGTGCGTGATTGAGCTGGTTCTTACTGACCCACTCCCAGACCTGGCGAGTCAGGTTCTTTGGCAGAACACGCCGGGGTTGCAATGCCCAGAGCCTTTCAATGATGATCGCCGCTGCGATGACCGAACAGATGATGATGGGCAGCATCAGCCATCCGCCAGACTTTACGATCTCGAGCATCTACAACACACCCATGACTTAATGGGCGCACTATAACCGGGCAACCGACTAATTTGTAGAGGTTATTGAACGACAATGAGGCGTCATCTGCCCGACAGAGCTCGACTCGCTCCAGACCCGGGCATCGTCAGGGCGATAGCGTCTGACCAGACGCAGTGGCCCAACGCCATGCGCCTCGAAAACAAGAGCGCCAGAATTCCCCGTCGTCAGCGCGCAGGCACCACCAGATGTCCAGCGATTAACCACCTCGGGCACCGGAAATCGCCACTGGTTCCGATAACCGGCCGAAAATACAATGAAATCCGGCCGGGTGCCTGCAATGAAGGCTCGGGTCGATGAGGTACGGCTACCGTGGTGAGGTGCAATCACCAGATTGACCGCCGGCAACGCGCCGCTCGCCACGAGTAATTGCTCGGCCTGGTGTTCGATGTCTCCGGGTAGCAGTAAGCCGACATGTGCTGATTGCACGAGCAATACACACGACGCATCATTCTCTGACCATGTCCCGGGACCATCGGCCTGACCCGGATGCAGAAATCGAAACAGCACGCCATCGTACTGCCAGGACTGTCCGACACGGCAAAGATCAAACCGTTTCGCAGGCACTTCCAGGCGCACCGGTGCCAGAAATTCCACTTCCGGGTAAGCGGCCAGAACGCTCCTGGCGCCCCCAAAATGATCGTCGTCTCCATGTGAAACGATCAGGCGGTCCAGTGTCGTCACGCCGAAGTAGCGCAGCACAGGAATAACAATACTGCGTCCGGCATCGCCACGACGGTAACGAGGACCCGTATCAAACAACACCGCGTGATCCGGCATCTGCAGTAACACGGCCAGACCCTGACCAACGTCCATGACGACCACACGCAGCGCGGGCTCTGTATTGCGGGTTGTGCCGAGGGCTGCACACGCGGACAGGAGCATGATCGCCTGCATTCTGCCCGGTAGCGGTCGTGGCCAGATCAATACAACAGCAATCAACACGCCAATTGCCGAAATCCATCCCGACACCCCGGGTAAATCAGGAGCAATTACTATTGAATCCCAGCGATTCAGGGCATCCAGAAATGCAATGATATGCGCGAGTATAAAATCGGCCATCTGGAGTATCGGGCCGGCGAATGGCGGAACGACGAGCAAGGCAATAACGCCGACAATGAGCAACGGCACGATGGACACTGCAAAGACCGGCACGACCAAAAGATTCGCAACCGGTGCAATCAGGGAAACCTGGCCGAAAAAGAAGGCAGTCGCCGGCAACAAACCGATACTCAAACACCATTGCGCTCGCAGCAACTGTCGAAATTGCCGTAATGCTTTCGCCGCACGCGATCGCGGTTCGGGTACCCGACGACAGGTTCTGCCGATCCCCGACAACACCAGGATGAAGACCGCACCGAACGACAACCAGAAGCCTGAAGCCAGCATGGCAAAAGGTCCGGTCCACAAAATGGCATACAGAGCAATGGCCAGCACGGCTGAAGCGGGTATCGAGCGCCGCAGGCCGGTTAGGACGATCACGGCTGTCGTCATGACCAGGGCCCTGACGGTTGGCACGGTAAAACCGGCCAGTGCGCTATAGGCGGCGGCGCCGACCAGAGCGCCGCCGCGCGCAATCACCAACGGGCGGCAGTCAATGTTCGCCATCAACAGCCAACGGCCCAGCTGGCGGAAACAAAAAAAGGCAAACGCGGCTGCAAGACCGATATGAAGCCCGGAAATAGCCATCAGATGAGCCGTACCGGTCCGGCGCAATACCGTCCAATCGTGATTATCGAGCCGGTTGCGAATACCGACCGTGAGCGCCAGGATATGCCCCGGTACAACGGCATCCGGTATCGCTGCCTCAAGACCCGACGCAAGACGCTGGCGGAAAGCAGCCAATTGACATCCTTCGCCCGCCGGCGACAGTCGACGGTTTGCCACGGAGTGCCGAACATATCCGGTCGCGCCTATATCACGCATGAAAGCCCATCGCTCAAAATCAAATCCGGCCGGGTTACGGGTCCCTCTCGGGCGTTTTAGCCTGATTGTCAGGTGCCAGCGCTCACCCGCCCGTACGGGAATTTCGGAGTCGTACCAGTTGATCAGGGCCTGCGCGGGCAAGCCCGGAACCCGCTGATCGCCATCGATAACAAACGGGAACCGCTGCACCCCGGTATCAACATTCGGCACATCACAGATAACCCCGTTTAATTCAAAGTCATGGCCATGCAGATCTGCTGCAAGGCGACCCTCGAGGACCCATGCCGCCGACAAGACTGTCCAGCAAACGGGCAGCATCACGGCCACACCCCGCATGCCCCCAAAATAACCTGCCAGCGCCACGCTGACCGATAAAGCCTCAGGACAAACTGAAAAAAGGCTCACCGGAGCCAGGAAACAAATTAAAAAAATGATGCCCGATGCAAGAATAGTGCTCGAAACCATATTCCGATTTGCCGTAGAAACTGGATAATCAAGATTTGACAATCATGATCACTATGACTGCCCAATTTGTGCGGCAGCGACGAAACTTGACTTATACTAGGTAATGCCCAGAAGATTTTTCAGGCGTGTTTCCAGAAGTTATCTCAGGAAAGAGCGCGCATGGTACCTGCGTCCATTCGATGCGCTGTTCACTCACCCGGCATTCCTGTCCGTAAACCGCAGAAGTATCGCCGGTGCAGTCTGGGTAGGACTATTTATCGGCCTGCTGCCGATACCGGGCCAAACCATCATCGCCATACTTGCAGCAGTATTACTCAGGGTTAATGCCCCGGTTGCCGCCATTACGCCGTTGATCACGAATCCCGTGACGATGGGCCCCATTTTCTACTGGGAATACAGTCTTGGACGACTGATCCTGGATATCCCTCCACGCACTTTCGCGATCGAACTCTCATGGGAATGGCTCACGAGCGGACTGCTCGCCATCTGGAAACCGCTGCTGCTCGGTTGCTTCATTTCCGCGACGATTGTCGCGTCAATCAGTTATGTATCTGTCAGTGTTGCATGGCGAGTGATCATCGCGGCGCGTTACCGCCGCCGGCACATCCGCAACCGTTAACCTGCCTGCTGCCTGCCTTGAGGTTTGGCGACTTCGCGCAAGACACCATCTTCAAGCTCGAGAACTCGCGACATGCGCGCAGCGATCTCAGCCGAATGAGTAACGATGACGAGACTCGTCTCCGTCTCCTGATTTAATTTCAGCATCAGGTCCAGGGTTTGCAACCCCGATTGATGATCAAGATTACCCGTCGGCTCGTCGGCCAGCACGACGGCCGGCTCTGTCACCAGAGCACGTGCAACCGCAACCCGCTGGCGCTCACCACCCGATAATTCACCGGGTCGATGCTGCAATCGTTCACCGAGACCGACTCGCTCAAGCAGCCTCTCTGCTCGCGCACGAATATCGGTGATTGACTCGCGGCGGAGCAACAAAGGCATTGCGACATTTTCGACGGCTGTAAATTCTGGTAACAGGTGATGAAACTGATAAACAAAACCCAGAGACTGATTTCTGACCTGACCAAGCTCGGCATCACTCAGGCAGGCAAGTTCCCGGCCAAAGATCCGGACCTGACCGGCTGACGGCTTGTCGAGTCCACCGAGCAGCTGCAGCAGGGTCGTCTTGGCGGATCCCGAGGCAACGATGATCGCAAGCATCTCCACGGGTCTGACCGATAAATCAACACCGTTGAGGACCTGCAACCGGCGGCCGCCTTCTTCGAAACGCTTGATCAGTCCATGGCAATGCAGCGGACCATCCTCTGCGTTCCCGGCCCCGGAGATCCCTGAATTCATTTGTTCATCACCTTTTGATCACTCATGTCGAAGTGCATCTGCCGGGGCTGCGGTTGCTCCGCGCCACGCCGGATAAATGGTCGAGGCCAATGCAAGAAAAATGGCAATTCCGGCGACCTGTATAACATCACCCGGGCGCACCCGACTCGGGAAGTCGCTGATAAAATAAATGTCCGGCGCAAGGAAACGAAATCCGATCAGGTGCTCGATACCCGCCACAATCCAGTCAAGGTTCAGTGCAATGCCCACACCAACCGCGACTCCAAACAACGTCCCGATGATCCCGATCAGCCCGCCCTGAAGTATAAATATTCCCAGCACACCGGCAGGAGATGCACCGAGCGTGCGAAGTATAGCGATCTCACCACGCTTTTCCCGAACAACCATAACGAGAGTCGAGACTATATTGAACGCTGCAACCGCGACGACCAGCAAAAGGATGACGAAAATGATCGATTTCGTCAGTTGGATCGAACGGAAAAAATTTGCATGCTGACGCGTCCAGTCCGTGATAAACACATCGCGTCCCAATGACTCGGCAATTGCCCGAACGGTAGTTGGAGCACGCAAGGGATCCGCAAAAGCCATGCGTACGCCGGATACAGCATCACCAAAACGAAACAGGCGTGCCGCATCTTCGACATTGATGTAAACAAGGCCACGATCATATTCATACATACCGGCACTAAAAATGCCGCTGATCTCGAAGCGACGCATGCGCGGCACAAGTCCCGCCGGCGTCACAACACCCTGGGAAATCATCAGGATCAACTTGTCGCCAATCCCGGCGTCCAGCATCTGTGCCAACTCTCCGCCTATGACAATTTTGAATCCACCCGGCTCAAGTGACTCCAGACTACCCTGTCGCATGAGTTCGCCAATTCCCGAGGTGCGCAACTCTTCAGCGGGGTCGATGCCACGCACTTCTACGCCCTTGATGTCGGCATCGCCAACAAGCATGCCCTGCCCACTGATAAAACGGGCAACAGATACCGTTTCCGGATTTGCGGCCACCATACTCTCAATCAGCGGCCACTCCTCAAGTTTACCGTCGATACCGGTAATTGCGGCATGGGCGACGACCTTCAAAATCTTGTCACGTACCTCATATTCGAAGCCATTCATGACCGACAGAACAACAATCAGTACCGCAACTGCAATGCCAATACCGCCAACAGAAGTCAACGAAATAAACGATATAAACCGATTCTTGTTTTTTGACCGCAGATAACGCAGAGCAATCGCGAACTCGACAGGCTTTATCATCAAAAATTCGCCTCTACTCGTATCGCAATACTTCAGCCGGTGCGATGCCGGCGGCCCGCAAGGCGGGATATACCGTCGCGAGGGCTGTCATCAAAAAGGCAATGGCGGAAGTCCAGATGACATCACTGGTGTGCAGGTCCGCGGGTAACGATGTCAGATAATAGACATCAGCCGGCATAAACTTGAAACCAAACAACTGTTCGAGGCGCGGCGCAAGCTGATCGACATTTGTCGCCATCACAATGCCAAGCCCGGTCCCGATAATGACACCAATCCAACCGACCACAATACCCTGCACGGCGAATATCCGTACGATCGTGCCACGTGAATAGCCCAGTGTACGGAGGATTGCGATTCCAGACCGTTTATCCATCACCACCATGACCAGGGTAGCGACAATATTGAACAGTGCTACACCAATGATCAAAGACAGCAACAATGTCATCATGATTTTCTCGATACGTACAGCCCGGAAATAAGTAGCGTTGTCCTGTGTCCAGTCGCGCACCGCAACTTCAATCCCGGAACGCTGTGTCCATTCTTCTACCCATGACCTGACGATGTGCGGTGCGGAGAACATATCAGTCGTCTTGACCTGCAGGCCAATGGACGGCACATCGACCCCGGCCATGACGCGAGCGTCATCTAGATGTACCAGAGCCCTGACACTGTCATGTTCACGCAGGCCGAGTTCGAAAATACCAACGATCCTGAACCGCCGCAATGCGGTATCAAGAGCGACCCCGGCTTGCTTGTGCGGCACCATGACCGTCAGAGAATCGCCCGTATACACACCAAGTTTCAGCGCCAGTGCCCGACCCAGGATAATTGCATTCTGTCCGGGCACCAGTTCGTCCAGGCTGCCGATGCGCATGTGCCGGCCAACCGCCGAGATATCCTTCTCAAAGGCGGGATCGACCCCGGTCAGCATGGCCCCTGACAGGTTTCGCCCGTTCGCCAGCATTGCCTCTATCTCGACAAATGGTGCCGCCGCCTCTACACCCGGACTTGCCATGAGTTCCAGTCGCATTTCACGCCAAGGCAGAGACGTTTGCTGCGGACGAATAGACGCCTGCCCTGCCAGGCTCATCAACCTGGAACGCAACTCATTCTCAAATCCATTCATGACCGACAAAACGACGATCAGAGCCGCAACGCCCGTCGCAACGCCGATTACCGACGCAATGCTGACGAATGATGCAAAACCGTTACTTCGCTGTGTCTGCAGGTAGCGCAGGCCGACAAATATCGCCACCGGGCGCATCATCTCAGCGACTGCCTGACCTCACCGCACGCAGGTGCGGTGTCCGGATACACCATTTGGATGAGCATGTCCATAGACCGTGATGTTTCTCTGTAAACCGGGGCAGGTTAAAATTAAGCTCAGTATACCTTGGGAGATGGACATGGTTCGGCAGAAATGTCTGGCGTTTCTGGCAGCGGCAGCACTTAGTGCATTCTCAACCGTTTATGCGGAATCACTCATCATCGATAACTTAGACACGTCAAATGCAGCGCTGACGGAAAGACCGAATCGCGGCATGAGCATGGACACCGTCGAGTCGAAATGGGGGAAACCGATAGTCAAACGCAATGCGGTCGGCGACCCGCCGATTACTCGCTGGGAGTACCCGACGTTCGTCGTCTATTTTGAATACCGTAACGTGATTCACGCTGTCGTAAAACACTGATTCGTAATCTGCCGGTCTACAGACCGGCCGCTTGAATAATCAACTGATCGACGGGCCGGACGTTTCATCCGACCCTGAGTATGGGATACTCTCGCGGCTTTACCCTCCCCGGTTGCCGATCAAGCCCAGAATGTCCTCACCCGTTCTTGTCAATGACAGTCTGCCAGTGCCCTGTAGGGCCGGCGAACGCGTACGCTGGGGTAAAGTCTATGGTTGCGCCAAAGCTCTGGCCATTGCGGAATTGTCAGCTCGCACTAACCGCAACATCCTGGTCCTGACCGGAAGCGTTGCCGCAGCCGAATCACTGGCGCATGAAATAGAATTTTTCCGCGAAGACCAGTCGTCCTTCGATCTGTTCCCCGATCTCGAGGTACTCCCCTACGATGCCTTCAGCCCGCATCAGGACCTGATTGCGCAACGCATGAACACATTGCGCCGTCTGTCCGGAGAGACTGAAACATTAGTGATCTCGGCCATATCGGCCCTGCTGCCACATCTGCCGCCGGCACAATACCTCAGGAGACGTAGCATCACACTGCGACGGGGCCAGTCCCTGACCCAGGATAAATTTCGCACACAACTCGAAGATTCCGGATACCAGAGGGTTTCACAGGTTACACAACATGGCGATTATGCCGTACGTGGTTCACTTATCGATTTCTTTCCGAGCGGTCACGACACACCGATCAGGGTTGATTTCTTTGACGAAGAGATTGAATCATTGCGTGAATTTGATCCGGATTCACAAATCTCGACCACCCGCATTGAGGCGCTGGATACGCTACCGGCCAGGGAGATTCCTCTTGACGAAGAATCGATACGTGCATTTCGGCGTCGATACCGCCAGAGATTCGAAGGCAATCCTTCCCGTTCAATCATCTATCGCGAAGTCACTGAGCGGAGACTACCCGGCGGTATAGAAAATTACCTGCCACTTTTCTTTGATGAAACAGCGAATTTCTGGGACTACCTGCCGGAAAAAACTTTGATCATAACAATCGATAGCGTCGAAACCGGCCTGGAAGAAGCCTGGAAACAAGCCTGCGAACGTCACGCACAAGCCTGCGACGACCCGGAACGCCCTGTACTGGATCCCGAAGAACTCTACGTTGAACCCGCGCGCCATGCTGAAGGCCTGCATGCACATGCATTATTGCAGCTCGAAACACATGAGATTCCGCCAGAGGATAATGCGTTGCCGTTCGTCAATCTGGACATCTCCGCCCCAACCGGCATGCTGATTAATCAGCACGACAAAGAATCTGCCCGTGGTCTGCGACAGTTTCTCGACAAACACGACGGGCGAATCCTGTTCGCCGCCGAATCCGCCGGACGGCGCGAGCTATTGGTCGACATACTGCGTCAACAAGACACAACCACCCGGTCAATTGAATCATGGCCCGCCTTCCTCGCTGCCGATGATCGATCCTGTATCACGGTCGCGGCGTTGGAAAAAGGTGTGATTCTGAGTGCCGAAAGTGGAACCGGCAAACAGGCAATCCTGACCGAACAGGAGTTGTTCGGTCAAAAACCGAAACGCCGAAAACGCCGGCGCCGCATCCAGGATCCCGAAGCACTGATCAGGGACCTGACCAATCTGCATCCGGGTTCGCCGGTCGTACATGCTGAACACGGCGTCGGTCGGTTCATCGGCCTGACTCATCTGGATATCGACGATACACTGACTGAATTCGTCACACTGGAATACGCCGGCGGTGATCGCCTGCACGTACCGGTTGCATCATTGCACCTCATCTCTCGCTATACAGGATCTGCGTCGGAGCAAGCGCCACTGCACAGGCTCGGCTCCGATCAATGGATCAAGGCAAGGCAGAAGGCCGCCGAAAAGATTCGTGATGTCGCAGCCGAACTCCTGGATTTATATTCACGACGTGCGGCACGTACAGGTCATAGCTACAGCATTAATCCTGTTGATTACGAACAGTTCGCCGCCGGTTTTCCTTTTACGACAACTGACGATCAAGCCCGCACGATCGACGAAATCACGGCTGACATGACGACAAGCAATCCGATGGACCGACTCGTCTGCGGTGACGTCGGTTTCGGCAAAACGGAAGTCGCCCTGCGTGCCGCATTCATCGCCGTATCCAATAGTCGTCAGGTCGCAATCCTTGTACCGACGACACTATTGGCACAACAACATTACCGGACATTTGCCGACCGATTTGCCGACTGGCCGGTCAATGTCGAAGTCCTGTCACGCTTCCAGAACCAAGCCAAAGCCGGTTCAATCATAGACGGACTGGCCGCCGGAAGCGTAGACATCGTCATTGGCACACACCGACTGCTATCCAAAGCGATTGAATTCGGTGATCTGGGCCTGGTCATCATCGACGAGGAACACCGCTTTGGTGTACGTCACAAGGAACGGTTGAAGTCACTACGCACTGAAGTCGATATTCTGACACTTACAGCAACACCAATTCCGCGCACACTTAACATGGCGCTGGGCAGCTTGCGCGAATTGTCATTGATTACAACACCACCCGAATCCAGATTGTCAATCAAGACGTTCGTCACACAGTGGAATGAACGTATTATTCGCGAAGCCTGCCTTCGGGAAATCAAGCGCGGAGGCCAGATCTATTTCGTTCACAACCGTATCGAAGACATTGAAAAAATTGCGGCAAACATTGCCGAACTCGTGCCTGAAGGCTCTGTAGAGTTCGCACACGGCCGGATGCGCGAACGTGAACTGGAGCGTATCATGACTGATTTTTATCATCGACGATTCCACATCCTGATCTGCACAGCGATAATTGAAAGCGGCCTTGATGTTCCATCGGCCAATACGATCATCATAAACCGCGCCAATCATTTCGGCCTCGCCCAGCTGCACCAGTTGCGCGGCCGCGTCGGCCGCTCCCATCATCAGGCATTCGCCTACCTGCTGACACCACCGCGTGACACCCTGACGACAGATGCACAAAAACGCCTCGATGCGATCGAGTCACTCGAGGATCTCGGAGCCGGCTTTGTACTGGCAACTCACGACCTGGAAATTCGTGGTGCCGGCGAATTACTCGGCGAGGGTCAGAGCGGGCAGATTCATGAAATTGGATTTTCGCTCTACAATGAGATGCTATCGAAGACCGTGCAGGCACTCAGGGACGGGCTTGAACCCAATCTCGATATCGACATGAATGCCGGAGCCGAGGTTAACCTGCACGTGCCCGCCTTACTGCCCGAAGATTACCTGCCGGATGTACATCTGCGCCTCGTGCACTATAAACGCATTGCCAGTGCACAGGATTCAAATGCACTCCGGCAACTACAAATTGAACTGATCGACCGCTTCGGTTTGCTGCCGGAACCGACGAAGAATCTGTTTCGTATCACTGAAATCCGGCTACGCGCCAACCCGGTCGGCATTCACCGACTCGAACTCAGCTCATCGGGCGGCCTCGTCGAATTCACACAAACCACCAGTATCGACCCTGCCGCCCTCGTCCGGATGCTAGAATCGGAGCCGGCTGTATATAAACTGGATCGCCAGCAAAGGCTGAGAATCAACGAGGCACTGGATGAACCTGAGCACAGATTCAAATTTGCAAACCAGCTCATCGACGGGCTCGTATCTGCGCCTGACTGATTCGCCCTGACTGGCAGGCTGTTGACACCGGGAAATTGCCATATGCTTCGACTGTCGAAATTCACCCTATGTTTGTCCGGACTGTTACTGACTGCAGGAATTGCGGTCGCAACCGAACTACCGGCCACACCTGATCGCTTTGAAGTTGAATTGATCGTATTCAGACATATTGATCAGAGCCGCAACACACCGGAGATTCCCGCCGCTTCTTCTATTTTCCAGGCATCACCGCTCGATCTGATACTCGCAGTCATACCCACGCGACCACCCCAGGGGCCCACCACCCCGCTGGGAATGTCGGATAACACCCCTGCCAGGCTTGCACACAAGCCACCGATCACGTTTCAACTCGTCGAACTGGATCCAGACTACCCGGACTTCGTTCCTTTAAAAAACGATGCGCGAACACTGGACAAAGTCTACGATCGCCTGAAAAGAATTTCGGCCTATGAGCCGATCGCTCATGTCGGCTGGGTTCAGCCTGCGCGAGACACCGACCATTCAAAGCCCTACCGCTTCGAGCCCAAAACGACCGGCAACACCGACATCACCGGAACCGTCACACTTTACATGGGCAGATTCCTGCACTTCGAAGTCGATTTGACCCTGGAAGCCGAAAAGACCCCGGTTGAGCAACATTTCTTACTCGATACGAGTGTCGACGAGTCTCCTGACTTGTACAAATTGTCTGAATCACGCCGTATCCGGGGGACCGCTGCTCACTATTTTGATACCCCGCAATTTGGTGTCATCGCGCGAATTCAGGAAGTACATACCGCGCAAGCCGAACGCGCAGAATCCGGCTAGTCTGAATCTTCATATCAAACAACGGGTTCTTTCCGGGGTCTTTCAGGTGCAATTCGTGGTCTTTCCCCGAACGTTCTTGCCGGTTTTCTAATATCAAGAAATAAATTCCTCACTATCAGACGACGATGCCGTTGCCTCTTGCCGCTCCTCCGCCACCTGGCCAGGCGTTTCCAGCTGTCGTCTTGCCTGGTCGAGCAAAGTCATTGAAGGTTTCGTCCACGCAGGTACTTCTGAAGCCATACCGCAGGAAACAGTCGTAAAACGTGCCACCGTCGAACGTGGATGGTGAACTGCGAGATTTCGCACTTTCACGGCAATACGCTTGGCGCAGGTCTCGATCTGGCCTTCGTCAGCATCACAGATCAGCACAGCAAACCGATCGTTATCGATGCGCGCACTGAAATCACCGGCCCGTCGCAATGTACCGGTGATTGCGTGCCCGATCTTGCGTAACAGAGAATCGGTTGCATGACGTCCAAAAATTTCACGATACTCGGCCAGGCAATCGACTGAAAATACAATAACGCCAATCCGCCGCTGCTCGCGGCGTGCTATCGACCAGTCGCGCTCCAGCACCTCATCGAATACCCCCTGGTTTGGCAAGCCGGTAACATGATCAATCCGTTGCAGGCTCTTTATCTGGCGACGGGCATCGACCAGTTCACTGCGCAATGCGGCTGTATCATGAGTCTGCCTTTCAACAGACGGGATTCCATCACCAACGACACAGAGCATCCAGAAACTCGGCTGCCCGGGTCGGGCATACAACGGCGATATCCTGACATCGAGCGGCACACTGATTCCGTCGCGTATGTGCCACTTCTGCCGGTCTGAAAAATCAGAACGCAGTACCGGGCCCGTGGCACCCCCATCTGTTGTTTCGGGCAGACTGCCTTCAGCCAGAAGATCAGAGAGCGGCTTGCCGACGATTTCTGCGGCATCCTTGCCGGTCAGCTGCCTGACCGCTTGATTGAGGTAGACCACCGGCAACCCTTTTTTGAGCGCATCGACAATCACGGTCGGGGAAGGGCTACTATCAAGTGCCTGAGCTAAAACTTTTTTTGTGAAATTAATCATTCACTTAGCGATCACTCTTAATCGTAATTATACATCAAGGAATGCTGTTCTCACAGCTACCTAACCCAATGAATATAGAGCGATCAGAAGCAGACGTCTGTGATGCGAATCACTGGTTAGAGCGCGCGTAACAGCCGATCGATTTTCGCCATGGCGCACCGGAGGGTACGCTGCATTTCGTCATGAATGCCCTCATCAGGCCGCCCACGTCCGGCGGCCCTGTTAATAACGATGGCACAAACGACGTAGGCCAGGCCCAGCTCCCGGGCGAGCGCTGCTTCAGGCATCGCCGTCATGCCGACAATATCGCAGCCATCACGGGCCATCCGATCAATTTCGGCCGCAGTTTCGAGACGAGGCCCCTGCGTTACGCCATAGACCCCTGTCGGTATGAAATCGAGTCCCAATCCGGCGGCACAATCGATCAGATGCCGACGACCAGCCGAATCGAACGGTGCCGTGAAATCGACATGCTGTAACGGCGCAAGCTTGCCGTCCGAATAGGTATGCTCACGCCCCCAGGTGTAATCGATCAACTGGTCGGGAAAATAAAGCCTCGCAGGTGTTGCATCCTCGCCTATGCCTCCGACAGCATTCAAACCAACGATTAGATCGGGCTGGTACTGCTTTAGTGACCACAGGTTCGCCCGATAGTTCACCTGGTGAGGCGGAATCGAACCATGGGGTCCATGACGTGCCAGAAAGGCTATTTCCGAATGATAGCCACTCTGCTCTATCGGGCTAATCATGCTCGATGGCCTGCCGAATGGTGTCTCCTCCGCCAGGCCTGTCGGCTGCATCGTTTCGAACAGCTGCCCGGAACCCGTCCCACCAATAAGCGCAATTTTCATTCCATTTCACCCGTCAATGCCCAGATTTCCTGCAAATGACGCCAATGATAACGATAATCCATACCACAACCGAAAACGTAGAAATCATCGACTTCGATTCCGACATGATCAGGACGCAGCTCAGTCTTGACACGATTGTGGCGTTTGCGGACCAGTACTGCGCTGATGACGTTACGGGCACCCAGCTTGAAACATTCGCGTGTTACAAATTCCAGCGTCAGACCTTCGTCAAAAATATCATCAATGAGCAATACTGTACGTCCATGCAACTCGGCGTGCGGAGGCTGCAGCCACTGAAGTTCTCCGCCCCGCTCACCGCCACGGTAACGACTGACCTGGCAGTAATCGAGCACATAATCTCCATATAACATTGTTGCCAGACGTGCCATCGGCAACATGCCGCCGAGCAAAACACCGAGCAGAACGCAATCACCCGAATCCAGAGCCGTCTGCAGCGCGGCGGCAAGACGTTCGTAAGCATGCTGAACTTCCGACACGTTCGCCACGACGGTTGCTTGCGGAAAACCTTGCAGTACATTAACCATCGAGCGTAAAAGGCGGCGGTTCGTTTACGTCGGCAACGCGCGCCACTGCGCGCTCCCATTCCCCGGTCTGACGCAGCGCCTCGCCTTGCCAGGACAACGGATGGGGCCGCAACGAGACAAGCCGCGCCTGGCTTGCCGGGTTCTCAAGGGAACCCATCTCAATCAGGGTTCTGTCAACCGCATCAGGGTCATTACAAATCAGCGCCATGTCAGCCCCGGCTGTGAGTGTCTCGCGAACGCGTTCGGGCATATCACCGACCGACTCGGTGGCCGACATACTCAAGTCATCCGAAAAGATCACACCGCTAAATCCCAGCTTGCGGCGCAATTCCGTTTCCAGCCAGAATGGAGACAGACTCGCTATACGCCGGTCAATGGCCGGATAACGAACATGCGCCACCATAACGCCATGCAAACCATTGGCGATTAAACGGCCATAGGGCAAAAGGTCACCGGCCAATCCGGCATATTCACGATGATCTTCGGGTAATTCTATATGCGAGTCCGCAATGACCGCACCATGTCCCGGAAAATGCTTGGCAACAGCCATCATGCCCGCATCACGCATACCCTGCATGAATGATGTCGCCAATGATGCAACGGCTTCGGGATCACTATGAAATGCGCGGTCACCGATGACATCACTCAGCCCCAGGTCGAGATCAACGACGGGTGCAAAACTTATATCTACGCCGAGGTCAAGAAGTTCGGCGGCCATAATCCAGCCGCAGGCACTGGCAAGACGTCGCGCTGTATTCTTATCAAGATCGTATTGATGACCGAGCAGGCGGGCCGCAGGCAAGGCAGTAAAACCATCATGAAAACGCTGCACTCGTCCGCCTTCCTGATCCACGGCAATCAGCAGGCCCGGCGTGCGGGCAGCGTGTATTGAACGAGTCAATGATTTGAGCTGTCCGGTAGACGCAAAATTACGGCTAAATAAAATCACACCGCCAATGCGCGGATCGCGCAATTTTTCCGTCTCTGCGGAAGTTAATTGAAGTCCTTCGACATCAATCATCAATGGTCCGAGTGTCATGACGACCGTCCTTACATACACAACCAGTATGATCAATCCGCTACGCTAACAACTCAACCGGCATCCCCGGAAGTACCATATTGAATAATTCAATCACATCGGCATTCCTCATCCGGATGCAGCCATGGGAAAAAGGCACGCCGATGGGCTCACTGTCCGGGGTACCGTGAATGTATATGTACCGGCGCATGGTATCCACCACACCGAGACGATTTCGCCCCGGCTCACGACCGCTGAGCCAGATCACCCGGCTTAGAATCCAGTCGCGGTCCGGTGCGCAATGCGCCAGTTCCGGTGACCAGACTTCACCGGTAAACCGGCGCCCGACGAGACATGCGCCCTCGGGCAGCCCGCATCCGATCCGGGCGCGAATAACATGCGAACCGCGTGGCGTGCAGTTGCTGCCGGCGGCTTCACCGGGCCCGAACCTCGATGTCGAAATACCGAAAATGCGAGTCGGCTCCCCCTCATCGAGAACCCGCAACACTTGCCGGCACAGGTCGACCTCAAGATGCCGGGACCGCATCATAGTGCTTAACGTTGAAACAACGCCATTGACTCTACGTGACTCGTCTGCGGAAACATGTCCATCGCTCCGGCTGCGGTCAGCGTGTAGCCATGCTGC
>CAYNMF010000014.1:0-7782 GCA_964398325.1 uncultured Chromatiaceae bacterium
GTGTTCACGGCGTGTCTCCGAGCGGACCGGTGACGGAAAAGACCGTACAGGGAAACACTAAAGGAAGAATGGGAATTGTCCCCGAGCCCACATGGATGTGTTCACAGCGTGTCTCCGAGCGGACCTGTGACGGAAAAGCCCTCCCAGGGAAAGCGCAAAGAAAGAACCCCGACAAGCCCACCCCAATCAAAGCACGGAGCCCATTATCCTGCGTTATCCCTCAACGCAAAGAATTGTAACTCGCCAAGTTCCCCTTCCAGCTGCACGTCGGTGGCCGGTTCGGTGGCGCTGAGCTTATCGGCCCATTCCTGCGCTTCGCGGAGGTAGCGTTCGTAAAGTTTTTTACGTGCCTCAGCCGGTTGCGCCGTTGGCTTGCAACCGCTGGCTTCGATGGCAGTGTTCAGTGATAATTTTTCATTCAGCGGATCGCTCTGTTCGTGGGCCCAGGCGCCGGTATGAAGATCGAACCGGTATAGCGGCAGAAACAGGTGGCCATGGGTGGCAACGAACTCGACGGTATCGATGACGTAGTCGGCTTCGGCATCGTCCATCGTGAAGTGGAAACCCACCCGGCACCAGCCCGGTTTAAGGCCGACATATCCCTCGCCGATCCAGTGCCGGTAACGTTCCGAGAGTTCAAGGCCGATGTCTAGCAGGCGATGGCCATACGGACCCGCGCAAGAACAGCCAGCCCGGGACTGGATGCCGAACAAGTCGTTAAGCAGGGCGGTCATGAATTTTGGATGCAGATAGCGTCCCAGGGGTTCTTTGATATTAAAGGAGACAATTCCAATACGCCGTTGTGGATCGGGGTTACCCAGTATTTCGATTTGCGGGGTACTTTCCCAGCGCTCGAGGGCGCGAGAGAGGAGCTGTTGTTCCCTGGCCTCAATGCGTTCTGCGCCGATTTCTTCTTTTATCGAAAACACCATGGCGGCTTTCATGGTCTGGAGTACGCCGGGAGTCCCGGCTTTTTCACGTTCCTCGATGTCTTGGATGAAATCCTGATCCACCGGACTGACATAGTCCACGGTACCGCCCGCGGCGACGGTGGGCGGGAGCAGTTGATTATAGATTCGCCTGTTGAACACCAGGATGCCGCTGGATCCGGGTCCGCCGACAAATTTATGAGGTGAGATGAAGATTGCATCGATGGATGGATCATCCTTGCCGGTCATTCCGGGGTTCATATTCATGTCGACATAGGGCGCGCTCGCGGCGTAGTCGAAGCAGGCGATTGCATCATGGCGATGCAGCAGGGTTGCTATTTCATGGACCGGAGAAAGTATGCCGGTTACATTGGATGCCGCCGAAAAAGAGCCGATACGCAAACGGTTCTGATATTCCGGCAGTTTGAGCAGTTGCTCGAGATGATTGAGATCGATACCGCCGTCTGCAGCCAGATCCGTGCTGATCACCGTTGCCAAACCTTGTCGCCAGGAAATCTCGTTGGAATGGTGTTCGTACGGACCGGTAAATATGACGGGCTGGTGCTGGCTCAGAAAAGTTTCGAATTCGTGTCGGCGTTCTGCTCCGAAAAAACTATCGAGTGAGTGTGTGAGTAGTTCATGCGTGGCCGGTGGACAGGTGACACCGAGAATTTGTTGCAGTTTGTCGATGGCGCCACTGGCGCCGGTACCCACGGAGACGATACAACCATCGGGTCCGGCATGGACGGCTGATTTGATCGTGGCTTCGGCCTCATGCAATAACGCGGTCATGCTCCGGCCGGTGATGTCATCCTCGGTGTGCGTATTGGCGTAATTGCGCTGCAGGCTCTCCAGATAATTTTCGACAAATAACAGACAACGTCCTGATGCCGTGTAATCGCAGTAGACCATCAGACGCTCTCCGAAGGGAGCCGTAAATGTACAGTCGACGCCGACAAGTTGCTGCCGCAGGAAGTCGAAACTCAAGACCGGCATTTTCTGGGATCCTGACATGGTTGTATTTCAGTAACGATGCGACAGGATATTTTTGGAAGTTTGAGGCACCGCATGGCCAGTCCCCTTAAGTAATGAGTAGGAAAAATCGAATTATAATATACTCCCACCGGGAATCGGGAGCTGCTATGACCTATAAACTCGCTGCAATATTCCGCCGCCTGTCACCGGGCAGCGAACATCTGAAGGGCGTCGAATGAAGCATCAGATTATCCGGTTGGCGACCCATCGGCCACGAACTATTTATATTTTTATGGTGCTGTTGACCGTTCTGCTGGGCGGGCAAATGGCCCGCATAACCATCGATACCGATCCGGAAAATATGCTTTCGGAGGATCAACCCGATCGGGTATTTCACAACCTGGTGGAGGAACGATTCGGTTTGCATGACGCGATCGTGGTCGGCCTGGTGAACGAGACCGATCCATCGGGTATCTACAACGTGGATTCGCTGCGTGCATTGCACACGATGAGCGAGAAAATTCTGGCAATCGACGGCGTTGTTGAATCTGATGTCATGTCGCTGGCGGTGGCCGATAACATCACCCAGGGGCAGAATGGTGCCTTGCGCTTCGAGTGGATGATGAAAGAAGCGCCGGCTACCGAGAGTCAGGCCCTGCGTATCAGGAGTATGGTCGAACGGCTGCCGCTGTTGATGAACACGCTGGTTTCAGCTGATGGCAAGGCAGCCGCAATATACGTGCCAATCACAAGCAAGGATCTGAGTTATCCGATTTCCATGCAAATCGGCGCTCTGGCGAAAGATCTGCGCGAAGACGGGGATGTCTGGTATGTCACCGGTTTGCCGGTGGCCGAAGATACCTTCGGTGTCGAGATGTTTATGCAGATGGGTATCTCAGCTCCGCTGGCCGGGCTGATGATATTCCTGCTGCTGTGGTATTTTTTCCGCAGCCCGCGGCTGATTATTGCGCCGATGATTATGGCGATGGTGACCATTTTTGCGACCATGGGACTGATGATAGGTCTGGGTTTCACCGTACACATCATGAGTTCGATGATTCCGATATTCCTGATGCCGATCGCGGTAGTGGACTCGGTACACATCATGTCCGAGTTTGCCGATGCTTACGGTCCGGATAAAGACCCCAAAGAGGTGATCAGCAGCATCGTCGAGCACCTGTTTACACCCATGTTGTTTACATCGTTGACGTCGGCCGTGGGTTTTGCCTCATTACTACTGACGCCCATTCCCCCGGTTCAGGTATTCGGTGCGGTGGTGGCCTTTGGTATTTTGCTGGCATTTCTTCTGACTGTTCTTTTTATTCCGGCCTATGTGGTTCGTATGCCGCCCGCCAGCCTGGCAAAACTTGGGGCAAAATCGACGGCGGAAAAAAAAGATACACCATTGGCCAGATTTCTCCGCCGTAGCGGCCAGGTTATTTTTTCGAAAGGGAAGCTCATTATTGTTCTGGCAGTGATCGTTTTTGCCGTGGGTATCGCCGGTGTCATGCAAATCCAGATCAACGATAATCCGGTTCGCTGGTTTAAGCATGATCATCGCATTCGTATTGCCGACCACGTTTTGAACGAGCATTTTGCCGGTACTTATGATGCATTTCTGATACTCGAATATAAGGGTAGCGCCGCGGCCGACGAGTTTCGACAACAGGCTGAAAACCGACTGGCCGGGGCAGACCTTTCAGAAACGGATCTGAAGACGCTGAGTGCATTGATCCGGGCGCCGGCTGATGATCCGGATGCATATTACGACGCCATCATTGCGACAGCCGACGATGCATTGTTCGCGGCGCCGGATAGTGAGGCGCCGGCATTGGAGGATCTGATGGAAATGGCGGAAACCCATCAGGTTGCAGCGAAGTATTTTCAGCGTCCGGCGATCCTGGCCACGATAGAGGATTTACAGAAGGCATTGATGGACAGCGGGGAGGTCGGCAAAACCAATGCATTACCTGATGTCGTCAAAGTGGTGAATCGTGAGTTGCGCGGTGGCCATGACGATGATTACCGCATTCCAAAAACGGTTCCGGCGGTTGCCCAGATCTTATTGCAATTTCAGTCGTCTCACCGGCCCCAGGACCTTTGGCACATGGTGACACCGGATTTTCGGTCTACGGCAATCTGGGTACAGCTGACCAGCGGTGATAACCAGGACATGAGTCTTGTTATGGAGGCTATGGACAGATACCTGTCCGAGAATCCTTTGCCCGCGGGCGTGACGGCACGCTGGGCCGGCAAGACTTTTATCAATGTAATCTGGCAACGCACGATGGTCACCGGCATGCTGAGAAGCCTCATGGGGGCGTTCATTGTTGTATTTCTGATGATGGCCTTTTTATTCCGCTCGGCCCTTTTCGGTTTGCTCGCGATGTTGCCGCTCACGGCGACTATTCTGACCGTGTATGGATTAATAGGCTGGATCGGCAAGTATTACGATATGCCGGTTGCGGTGTTGTCTTCGCTGACGCTGGGGTTGTCTGTCGATTTTGCGATTCATTTTATTCAGCGAATGCGTACCGTGTATCGGCAGACCGGTTCTTTCGCCGAGGCGGCACGCCTGATCTTTGAGGCGCCTGGCCGCGCCATCACGCGCAATATGATCGTGATCGCGCTGGGATTTACGCCACTGCTGCTCGCGCCGCTGCTACCCTACGTTACTGTGGGCGTATTCATGGCATCGATCATGGCGATATCGGGTGTTGCGACACTGGTCTTGCTGCCTGCGGTGATGTCGGTGTCGGGCAATGTCCTGTTTCACGGGGCTGCAGATGACGCCGGAGCCAAGGAGTAAGTGATGAAAAAAATCTGTTTGCTGCTCATGAATATTATGGCCCTGTCCGGTCTTGCTTATGGTGAAGCGCTGACCGATGCGGATGAGATCGTCATGCGG
Organism: uncultured Chromatiaceae bacterium; assembly: GCA_964398325.1. Lineage (GTDB taxonomy): Bacteria > Pseudomonadota > Gammaproteobacteria > Steroidobacterales > SMWD01. The sequence goes on from CAYNMF010000014.1 coordinate 4,813, forward strand.
GCAAATCAGGCCGCGTACTATGCCGGTCGGGACGGCCGGTCCGAGGCGCGCATGATCATCAAGGATTCGCAGGGGCGTGAGCAGCGTCGTCAGTTCACCATTTTGCGTCGGACCCTTGAAGCAGGCGGCGACCAGGAGTTTCTCGTGTCTTTCAGCCGGCCTTCGGATGTGCGCGGAACCGTATACCTGGTGAAGAAACATGTCGGTCGTGATGATGACCGGTGGCTGTACCTGCCGGGCCTCGATCTCGTCAAGCGTATTTCTGCAGGTGACGAGCGGACCAGTTTTGTTGGAGCACATTATTATTATGAGGATGTTTCCGGTCGGAGCCCCGATGAGGATACACACGAGTTGATCGACACCACCGATCAGTACTATGTACTCAGGCACGTCCCGAAAAATTCCGCGGATGTGGAATTTGTCAGTTATGTGACCTGGATCGACCGCAAAACATTCTTGCCCGTCAGGATTGAATATACCAATGCCGCCGGGAAAATTTATCGCCGGATCGAGGTGTTGGCGTCGAAGATAATCCAGGGGTATCCGACTGTAATCAGCAGCCGTATATCAGACCCGGCAGCAGGCGGTCAGACAGACATGCAGTTTCGTTATATTGCATATGACCTCGATATTCCGGACGACGTGTTCACGGAGCGCTCGCTTCGCAACCCCCCGCGTCAGTGGCTCAAGCGACCCGCCAGTTCGCAATAGATGAGAGCCGGATTATTCATTCTGTTGTTGATCAGCCCGTTTGTCCTGGCCCAGGATGATGCCGGGGATGACGATGGAGGCGACTGGGGCGATGAGTGGAACGAAACCGAAAAAACCGGTCTGCAGTGGACCGGATTTGTCGAAGGCGGTCTCGGCAGCCGCTGGGATGAGAATCCCCAGGTCGGGCGCAAGGGGACTTTGAGAGAAATTCGTGCCCGGGTCGAAACCGACTGGGCAAATGACTTGCTGTCCGTCGGCTTCAAGGGTGATGCGCTTTATGACGACATCATTTCAGAATTCGACGTCGAGATACGCGATCTGACACTTGCCTTTTCGGCCGGAAAAAATCTGGACATAAAACTCGGGCGGCAGGTGCTGACCTGGGGAACAGGAGACCTGTTGTTCCTGAATGATTTATTTCCAAAAGACTGGGCCAGTTTTTTTGCGGGCCGCGATACCGAGTATCTGAAAGCGCCCTCTAATTCGGCCAGGTTCACTCTGTATACCCATCGGCTGAATATCGATTTTGCCTGGACCCCCGTATTCGACCCCGATCATTTCCTGACCGGCGAGCGGTTTTCCTTTTTCTCACCCCTGGCCGGCCGTAAAGTAGCCCCGGATCCTCCATTATCGGCCGATAAACCCGATCGCAACTTCAAGAATGGCGAGTTTGCACTACGTCTTTTCAAGACATTCAAAGAAACGGAATATGCCTTGTATGGCTATCAAGGGTTTTTCAAGCAACCCTTCGGCATCAATGCACAGTTGATGCCCTTTTTCCCTTCAATGACTTCTCTCGGCGCGAGCCTGCGCCGAAGTCAGTGGTCCGGACTTTTTAATGCGGAAATGTCTTATTATTTCTCCGGGGATGATCGCAGCGGAACTGATCCGCTGATACCCAATGACCAGTTTCGCCTGCTATTGGGGTTCGAGCGAGAAGCCGTTACCAATTTTAATGTCGGTGTTCAGTATTACCTTGAGTGGACCCTGGATCATGATAAGTTGATTGAAAATTCACTTACGCCCGAGTTTGAGCCTGATGAATATCGCCACCTGTTTACGACCCGACTGACCTACCGGGCAATGATGGATAAGTTGACCTGGTCTCTTTTCATTTTTTATTCGCCGAGTGACAGGGATTTTTATCTGCGCCCGAAACTGACCTGGCGTTACAGTGACCAATGGACAATGGTTGCCGGGCTCAGTCTGCTCGATGGTGCCGACACACCTACATTCTTCGGTCAGCTGGACGATAACAGCAATGCTTACATGCGGGTCAGATATAACTTCTGATAATCGATACCATCCGCATCACTTTCGTGTCGGCCCAAAACTTTCTTCCGGCAGGGCTGTGATTTCATCGATTTCGGCCAGTTCGTCATCCGTGGGGCGCCACAAACCCGACTGCACATTCTGCTCAAGCTGCTGCGTAGAGGTCACACCGGCGATCACGCTCGAAACGGCCGGCCGACTGGCCAGCCATCCCATTGCCATATCCAGTAATGAATGGTCATAGCGTGCGCAGACTTCTTTGAGTGATTCGACCTGGTTGAATTTATTATCGGAGGCAAACGCACCGGTGGCAAAATTTTTCCATTTTTCCAGGCGCGTTCCTTCCGGCAGCGGCTCGTCTTTTGCATATTTTCCGGTTAACAGGCCGCTCTCCAGCGGAAAATACGGCAAAATGCCCAGCCCGAATTCATGACAGGCCGGTACGACCTCTTTCTCGATATCCCGCGTCAACAGGCTATAGCGGTTCTGGGCCGACACAAACTGATTCAGATTTTCTGACCGCGAGGTCCACTGCGCATCGGTAATTTGCCAGGCGGCATAGTTTGAACAACCGATATAGCGAACCTTGCCCTGTCTGATTAGATCGTCCAGTGCCCGTAATGTTTCATCGATTGGCGTGTCATCGTCAAAGCGGTGCATCTGATAAAGATCAATATAATCGGTTCCAAGACGCGCCAGGCTGGCCTCGACCGCCTGCATGATGTAGCGCCTTGATCCACCCTGCTTGTCAAATTGCTTCGATGACATGGGCCCGGCAAACTTTGTCGCAATGATCATGTCCTGCCGCCGCTCGCCCAGCGCGGTGCCGAGAAACTGTTCCGATTTTCCACGTTCTCCGTAAACATCGGCCGTATCAAAAAAATTTATGCCCAGATCCATGGCCTTGTGCACAATCCCGGCAGATTCCGTTTCGTCGTTCATCATGCCGAAATTCATACACCCCAGTCCGACGACGGAAACCTTCAG
>CAYNMF010000014.1:7882-29655 GCA_964398325.1 uncultured Chromatiaceae bacterium
ATCAGACGTGTGATTCGAATGGGGCATCCGCTGCTGCGGCAGGCTGCGCGGCCGCTGGAGCCGGATGAAATTGGTACCGAGCCCATCAAGCGGCTTATCGCCGATATGGTCGATACACTCCACGATTACAGTGGAATCGGTTTGGCTGCACCGCAAATCGCCGAGCCGGTCAGGTTGGCCATTATTGAAATACCTGCCGGGCCGACGCGCTATGACGAACTGGAGCCGATGTCGATGACCGTATTTATCAATCCTGTTATCAAGATCGTGGATCCGACAACCGGGGGTTACTGGGAAGGCTGCCTGTCGGTGCCGGGATTGCGCGGCTTTGTCGAGCGGCCCCGGCATGTGAAGGTCCGGTATACGTCTGAACAGGGCGAAACTCAGGAAATGGAGCTGCAAGGCTTTTCTGCAACGGTTTTTCAGCACGAGTTTGATCATCTGGACGGCAAGCTTTTTATTGACCGGATCACCGACACGCGGTTGCTGGCATTTGAACGTGAATATGAACGCTATCTGTTACCGGTGGAAGAGGGTTAGGATGATCTGCATGACGGGGAGAAAAATAATGCGGCAAGAATTTCCGGGCATCATGATTGTGATTTTTCTGTCCGGCCTGATCGCCGGTTGTGCAACGACTCCTCCGGCGCATAATGTAGCATCAGATTACGAGTTTGAAACACTTGTACCGGGTTCCCCGATGCACGGTGTGCACGGGCTGGCATTCGATCAGAATGATGTGCTGTACGGCGCCAGCCTGGTCGGGTATTCGATATACCGAATCGATACGAAAAGCGGTCAGGTCAGCACGGTTGTCGGTCCACCGCTCGGCAATGCAGATGATGTTGTCGCGGGTCCCGATGGCACGATTGCGTGGACAGCCGGCGCTTTTTCCGCCGTACATGCCCTGACTCCGGATGGAGAATTCAAGGTTTTGGCCCATGATTTGCCGGCGGTTAATTCCATCGACTATTCGCCCGATGGGCGCCTGTTCGTGACCCAGATTTTCGGCGGTGACGCACTGTGGGAAATAGATCCGCAGGGTGTGGACGAACCGCGACGCATTGCCAGGCGGCTCGGTGGTCTAAATGGCTTTGAGGTCACCGCCGATCATCAGTTGTATGGCCCGTTGTTTCTGAAAGGTAAAGTCGTGCGGGTGGATCTGGCCTCCGGAGAGGTCACCGAAATTGCCGATGGTTTCAAAGTGCCGGCGGCCGTCAATCTGGATTCACACGGACGGCTCTATGTTGTCGACTTTAAGGATGGCAGCGTGACCCGGCTTGATCCGGAATCCGGCGACCGTGACATCATCGCCCGACTGGAACCGCCACTCGATAATCTTGCGATCGACAGCCGTGATGAAATCTATGTGTCGAATCCCGCCACCAATACGATTACCGAAATTGATCCGGATACCGGTGTAACCCGTGTCATTACACAGGGTCAATTCAGTGCGCCGGGCGGCATCAGCATGGCAGAGATCGGTGGCAGGAGCGTGGTGATGGTTGCCGATTTCTGGGGCAATCGATATTTCGATGCGCTGACCGGCGAACGTACGATGTTGCCGTCACCACAGGGTGTGACTTCGTCGGCGAGCCTTGCAGCTGATGAATCCAGCCTGGCGCTGGCCTCAATCTGGCCCTTCGGCCTTGTTTATATTATTGATCGTCAGACGCAAAAGGTAGTCAAGACCGCGAAATTCAAAGCACCCTATAACCCGATTTTCCTCGCCGACGGCAGTGTCATCGTTGTCGATTACAAGGCCGGTACGTTGACCAGGCTGGCACCCGGTAAGAACCGCGACAAATCAGTGGTTGCGAGTGATCTGGATGGTCCGGTGGGTGTCGTGTCGGCCGGCGATCAACAGTTGTATGTTGGTGAATACAACAGCGGAAAGATCTGGCGAATCAATTTGAACGATGATGCGCGTCAGCTCATCGCCGAGGGACTGGAAAAGCCTGAAGGCCTGGCGATGACTCGCGACGGCCGATTGCTGGTTGCCGAAACCGGCACCCAACGATTATTGCGTATCGATCCCGGTACAGGCGCCATCGATACGATCGCCGACGGGCTGGCGATCGGACTGGCGGGCGGTGACGATATGCCGCGGCCTTATATTCCCACCGGTATTGCAGTCGATGACGAGGATAATATCTACGTTACTGCGGACATTGATAATGCGTTGTACAAGTTCACCCGGCAGTAATCAACGGCAACAACTGACCAGGATAAACATATGACGGACACCCGTTGGACTCTCGACCCGGCGATCGATTTATCTCTGGAGACGCTGGAGTTACCGCCCGCACCATTTATGGAGCAGCTCATGGCCGAGCGGGCACCCCTCGAGGCAGCGGCGCCAAAGGTCGGTGAACCAGCGCCGTCTTTCGCAGCAGATCTGTTGTCGGCCGAAGGCATACCAACGGGAGAGCAGGCCGGTCTAGCGCATGAACGTGATCTGGCACTTGTGTTCGGCAGTCTGACCTGTCCAATTTACCGTGGTCAGATTCAGCGCTATAACGAAATTTATGCCGAGTTAAAACACCGGTTTGCATTTTTGCTGATCTATATTCGCGAGGCGCACCCTGAAGACGGCTGGCAGGTGGAGATCAATCGTACGCAAAACATCGTCTATGATCAGCCGGTCACGGCAGCTGAACGCGCCGCGATAGCCCGGACATGCGTCTGTGAGCACGCGATAGAAATGCCGGTCGCGGTCGATGACATGGATGACACGATCAATAAACTTTACTCGGGTTCGCCGGAACGGCTATACCTGATCGATACGAACGGCATCGTACGTCATCGGTCCGTCCCCGGGCCGTTTAAGCTCGACACCATCGAGGCCTGGTATCGTGCGCTGCAGGGCACTCTATAGCGTTGACCCGCCGGACACCGTCCATTTGTCGGATAATTTGACGGGATTCAGGAACCCCTCCGTCTGCAAACGGTCGAACGGGTCAGTGTGCTTAAGCCGGCGGATGCCGGCTTTGTTCTTTAGATTCCGGAGAAGATCGTTTTGACTTTGATCATGATTTTACTTGTTGGTATGTTGCTTGCGTTTGGCAACGGTGCAAATGACAACTTCAAGGGTGTTGCAACCATTTATGGCAGTGGTACGGCGTCGTATCGAACGTCACTGATCTGGGCAACAGTCACCACCGCTCTGGGTTCTGTGGCAGCCATTTTTCTTGCGAGCAAGTTACTGATCGCATTCAGCGGCAAAGGCCTGGTACCTCCGGTCGTGGCCGGTGAGCCGGGTTTTGCGGTCGCCGTCGCACTCAGCGCGGCAGGAACAGTCTTACTGGCAACCCGGCTGAGTTTCCCGGTTTCTACAACGCACGCGTTGATCGGCGCGCTGGTGGGAGCCGGTCTTGTCGCATCATCGGGCGGAGTTAATGTGAACCTGCTTGTCGGCAGTTTTATGCTTCCATTACTGACGAGCCCGTTTATCGCCATCATGTTAACCGCTTTGTTGTACCCGTATTTCAAAAGACAACGGGAAAAACTTTCAATCAAACAGGAGACGTGTATTTGTGTCGGCAAGCGGGTCGTCGCATCGGTGCCGGGCCGGCTTGCGCCGGCCGAGGCACTCGAGTTTGCGGAATCGGTGTCACTGGACATCGATGATGTAGCGACCTGCCAGGTTCGATACCAGGGACACGTCGTGGGTATCCGAGCCAGTACACTGCTTGATGCAACGCATTTTTTCTCGGCCGGGCTCGTGAGTTTTGCCCGCGGACTCAATGACACGCCCAAGATCGCCGCTTTGTTTTTGGTCGGGCATTACATTGTGCCGGCAAATTCGATGTTGCTGGTGGGGATTGCCATTGCGCTGGGCGGCTGGCTTGGCGCACGACGAATTGCCGAAACCATGGCAAATCAAATTACCGAGATGACTCCGGGGCAGGGTTTTATGGCCAACATCGTAACGGCGGGGCTGGTGATCGGCGCTTCAAACCTGGGAATGCCAGTATCCACGACTCACGTATCTTGTGGCTCGTTGTTTGGTATAGGGGCCGTGACCCGCCAGGCGAACTGGCGGACGATTTATAATATTTTACTGGCCTGGGTGATTACACTGCCTGTGGCAGCTGTGCTGGGCGCTTTGTTTGCGGTCATCGTGCCGCGGCTGATGTAAAAGAACAGGCTGAATATCTGTCGAAAAATATAACAGATAGCGTAACGGCAGAATTTTTCAATCAGATCAAACTCAACATAAAATGAAAAACCGGATGGTCCGGGCAGGAGCAGTTGATGACACAACAAATATCAAGGCGCAGAATAATTCAGTCAGGTTCCGCCCTGGGGTTGACGGCCCTGTGGCCTTTTGTGATTCGGGCAGATATCAATGACGTGCCGCGCAGTGATTACGGATTCGCGACGACGGCCGATGAGGTGCTCGAAGGCATTGATCTGACCGGTAAAACTGTGCTGATCACCGGGTGTAATTCCGGGCTTGGTTACGAGTCGATGCGCGTCATGGCCGCCCACGGGGCGCATGTGATCGGCACTGCGCGTACCCGGGAAAAAGCGGACAAAGCCTGTGCCAGTGTCGAAGGAAAAACGACGCCGCTGGTATGCGAACTGACCGACTTCGATAACGTCGTGGCGTGCAGCAAGCAGGTGCAGGCGCTGAATGTGCCCATCGATGTGCTGTTGTGCAATGCCGGCATTATGGCCTTGCCGAAACTCGAGCAGGTAAACGGACTCGAAAAGCAATTTGTCGTCAATCACCTTGGCCATTACCTGTTGACCCGACGGTTGTTGCCGCAGGTCGAGGCGGCTCCGGCCGGGCGCATCGTGACTTTATCGAGCATCGGTTATCGCAATGCGCCGAAAGAAGGTATCCAGTTCGATAACCTGAGTGGCGAGAAAGGCTACAACCCGTTCAGAAACTACGGACAGACGAAACTGGCCACGGCTCTTTTCTCACGTGAACTGGCGCGACGTTATGCCGATACTTCCCTGACATCCAACTCGGTACATCCGGGCATGGTGGCGACAAATCTCGGCCGCTATATCACCGGCAAGCCACGCGATCCCGACGCGCCGCTGCGCAAGGGTTTCAAAACGGCCGTTCAGGGTGCAGCAACCCAGGTGTATGTTTCGGCCGACCCGCGGCTGGACGGAGTCAGCGGTTATTATTTTGAGGACTGCAATCCGGTGCTACCGGACAGCCCGAATATGCTCGATGACGCAATGGCATTGAAGCTGTGGCAGGTGTCGGAAGAGTTGACGGCGACCTACCTGTAACGCGAGGACGTAAAGATCCCGGGTTTATATTCCGGGTATGACCGGGACGCTCTCAAGAACCCAGCGCCCGCCTGCCCGGCACCAAGACGATCGAGGGCGTCTGTGTCGATGCGCCAGCCGTGATAGGGACACTGGATGCAATTGCCATGTACGCTACCCGCGGCCAGTGAACCGTTGCGGTGTATGCAAATATCCGCCAGGCAATGCGCTTCCCCGTTGCTGTCGCGAAACAACACAAAGTCATGGCGCAGTGCCCGTACTTTCAGCGGTTCGGCACCGAGTTCTTCGGTACGAGCCAATGGATACCAGAAATTTATCAGTATGGTTCAGAGCCTTGTCAAAGGATGGGTCAGCACATTACTCCGTCTTGATTTTCGCTTTCTGTGCATCGATTTTTTTCTTGAATTCACCGGCCGATGATGTCATGACCGGACCGAGCCATTCTTTCGGCGCCTCGAGATATTTCGGGTAGTGTTTTTCCGTGTGGTCAAGAATATAACGCGGTAAATCATCGACGCCGTTCATCAGTTTCATGCTATGGCTGTGAAATACCATTGAGCCGGGCCTGGTACCCATTTCCATGAACGGCAGCCACCCGGCGACACGGCTCCAGGACATGACACAAGATGCGGACGTGATATTCGGGTCGAGAATTTCACTCTTTCGGCCCTTGATACCCCAGAGTTCGGCATGCTGGTCTTTGTCGCCGCTCGAATACAGTGGGTATTCCGAGCGTGTCAGCTCGGCCGGCTTGAAGATAAAGAAGTTCCACTGGAATACGACATCGTCGCCATATGAGACATACGGGTAGGGCGGTGACAGCATCGGGTGACCATGCCGGGTAAAGACACCATTGACCGGGTCATTCGCAATGTGCATGACGTCGACTTTGCGGCCACCGAGGAACGGGTTGTTCCAGTTGTCGAGAATCTCTCCGCTATCGGGGTCGAGGTAATACAGGACTTCACGACTGTATATGCGCCAGCCTTCATCGACTTCCTCGATCCGTGAAGCCCCGATGCCGAAGGTTTTGAAACATCGATAGTTTTTTTCCTGCGGTACCATTGCCCATGCTTCTCCCGGGAACGCGAACATGCAGTCCTTCCCGGCAAGATCTGCACGCAGCTTGAGCAAGGCGCGGAAGTTGGTATCCGGGTCATCGAGATCGAGGCGTGGATCTTTGGGAATCTGCATCGCACGGGTTGGCGTCATGCGCAAGCGGTTATCGCCGGGTGTTTGGGCGGGGCTGCTCGCTGCGACCTGACTGGTGGCAGCCAGTGCAGCAAGCCCGCCTCCGGCGGTCAGCAGTTCGCGGCGGGATACGGCATCGGTTGATTTATTTTTGCTTCGGGACATTTTGACCACTCCTGTAGAAGCCGGAATCGGATGTATATATCCTAAGCGAATGGTGCATGGCGGGCACCGCCAACTACATATTCAGCCGCTCAGCGGCTTCGGCACAGTTGTGCGCCATGTTTCTGTGAATGGCTCAATGATCGCCCTGCGCCACGTGGTATCGGTCTGCCTGTCCAGTGCCGGGAGCATGCCCGCTTCTTCGCGTTCCTGGTGATGTTCGCACAGGCCCTTGAAGGATTTTTCCCGGTCGAGCAGTTCGATCAGCTCAGCACTCAGTGCACTGCCTGATAATTCCTGCGTACTCAGTCGAATCAGGTTTTTTTCAATCCGAGTCAGCAGGTCGTCTATCTTGTTGTGCTCATGACTATAGAGTGATGCCGGCCAGTCGCCGGTATCATCGAGTTCTGCGAGTCGGGTCAGCAGATGGGTGTCCTCGAAGTTTTTGTGCAGGGGGGGCGCTTCGCCATAGAGGTTCAGCGCCTTGATAGCCCGCGGTAATTCACCGACGAGGACAGCTTCCTGGTGTACAAAAAATAGCTGATCAAGTTCCCGGTGACACCGGGCGATGACTGTTTTGAGGCTGGTTGAATCGGTCATGGTCATTCATGTTGCCGGATTTATGTTGCGATTGTTAGTCAGTGAGTGATTCGGGGCGCTGTCCTGCAAACTTGCACCTGGTGTCCGGCCGATCGGAGTGATGACTTCTTTCTGAGACTGTGGCCCGCAGGACGCGGGCCCAAGCCCACATGGATGTGTTCACGGCGTGTCTCAGAAAGAAGTCATCACTCCGATCGGCCACGCCCACGGTCTATAAGCAAGATTTACAGCACCTTTATAAGGTACAGCAGGTGGTCAGCTCTTGGGCTGACCTTGTCCACGCAGGGGCCGTGATGACGAAATATATCGGTGTGTTTTCACGTACTCAGAGTCAGCGGTTAGACTTTCGACTACCGGATGGTTCCGGGGAGGGGATTCAATGAAATCAATCTTGTCTGTGTTGTCGCTGGTCACGTGTGCACTATTGTCCATATCGACTCATGCCCAGGGCAATATATTGCCGGATCCGACTACCGGGCAGTTTTGTCAGTCTGTACAGAAAATTATGGCGAGTACCGATCGGGGCGGTGACATCACCCTGTTCACGGATATGCCCTCTTACCGGCACTCGAAACCATCTGTCGATCCCCACCGGATTTACCAGGTTGTCACATACGATGGTCAGGTCCCGATCATGGTCTCGTGCAAGATGAAGGGTGCTGCACACTTGCGATCTGCGTATGGTGAAGATGCGGCCGGTGAGCAGTTGTTTTGTCCCGAAATTACGCGCCGCGTGAAGACACAAGCCATTGCCGAACTTCAGCGGGAAAACAAGCCGGAGGCGGCCAAAGCGGTCAAGGCCTTTATTATCGATGAGAATGAGCCTTATATAACCGGACAAAAATATTTGTCGGATTTCAAATTGAGTTACCGTGATGATGACGGGACGGTGCACTTCAATACGCCGGGACTGTTCCAGGACTATGACAGCTGGGTGACCTGGTTCCTGCCTGAAAAGTTTCAGGGCCAGGTCTATTGTCATATTGCGACCGTGGCCTATATGAAAGCCGTGGCAACGGGTGAGACAGAGCCGGGGACCATCATCACTACGAAAGAGGACGCACCGGTGACACCACGATAGTGGTTAAAATCCGATTCCGGTTTGTGCTGCGGGTCGGGTATGTCAATCGGTCTCGATCAACTCGATCCATTCACCGGCCGGGCCGACGGTAACAGCCGTTCGGCGGCCATTGTAGGGTAATCCATCCAGGGTTTGCGGCATCGCACGCCATGCGACATCGAAGGTATCGAGGTCTTCGACCTCGAACGTCACCATTGACGTGCCGGGCGGTAAATAACCCTCGCTGACTGCGCGCGGGCCGATGCTTGCCGGGTATTCATCCAGTTCGATTAAAAATCGTTTCGATACGGCTGCAATTGCGAGCGGATAGGCTGTGTCGGGGGGCATGTTTTGTGCACGGGATACGACACTGATTTTGAATGGTGTTGCTTCACCGACCTTCAGGCCAGCCATGTTTGTGTAGTACTCGTTAAGTGCAGCCATTGACGGACCACCCAGAACCATGATGAATACACGGTCTACAAATGTACTAAATTCGAAATCCAGGTTGCGCGTCAGATACAGTACCTCGTTTGCCGGGCCACGTACCTGCATCGCGCGTGGCGCGTTCGGCGCCGGCCACAGGTCTTTCGGCGGGCCAATTATCGTGAAGGGTGAATCAGCCAGTTTAATCGCGAGTGCATCGGGATCTTTGACAAGGAGTTCAGTCGCATTCCAGCCTTGTGTCGTCATCGCAACATGGCCTTCGGTCGCCGGGTTGACGATAAATCGCAGGTAAACCGGCTCGTTACTCGAGGGCTGCATGACGAGATAGTCGCGCCCGGTCATGTTCTGTGTATTCCAGAGTTCGGCTGTAGCGGCACTCAATTGGCCTTGATCGACAACGGCATAACCCAGTTGATCATGGTATGCATCTTCTATCGGGGCAAGGTTCAGCACTGAAAGGGTCACGATGACGATCGATTTGAGCATGCCCTGTCTCCAAAAAGTTAAGGGGCACGACCGGATACCGGTCGTGCCCCTGATTTACGCAGTCGGTTTTACCGGACGTGCATTCAGTTGCGACCGAAATCCTTGCGAAAGCGCACCAGCCAGGTCAACGGATCCTGGATATACTGTTTGTCGGCCAGTGTGGATACGAGCATTTTCCGGTCGTTGCAGTTTTTGCACTCTACCGAGAGTTGCCAGTTTTGCTCCGTCTGCACCAGCGTCAGCGATGCATTGTAGGTTGTATAGCCGTCAGACTTGTCGATGACGGAATTATTACTGCCAACCCAGGTGTCCCCTACGCCGTACAGGTAAGCACTCGGAATCAATTGGAATGCCCGGCCGAGTTGCCCTACATAATCGAAACCTAACGTGACGGTGTAATCCGGAGTGCGCACCGGATTGGCGATGCCGCCGCTACTGGTGATGATGCCGACGCCGCACTGTGTGGCATCGCCTCCCAGGCAGGCTTGTTGTTGCGTGATGATGCTCGGATCCAGACTCCGATATTTACTATCCTGCACACCAAGGTTACCGAACAATGTTAATCCCTCGGCGGGGTTTGCAACCACCTCGAGCTCAAGACCGTAGGTTTCCAGGTCGGCAAAGTTCTGGGTGATAAATTTGATACCCTGGGTTGCCGTAGCAAATCCGGTCGGTAACTGGAAGTCCGAGACATCGTAGTAGAATCCGGTCAGATTGACGCGCAGGCGATTGTCGAGCCAGTCGGTCTTTGCACCCAGTTCGTATGACAACACCTCTTCCTTCGAAAACGGGATGATTTGATCCGGTGTCGTGCCGCGTGCATTCCAGCCACCGGACTTGAAGCCATTCGTTATGGAGGCGAAATACATCTGGTTATCAGTCGGCGTAAAGTTCACTGCGATTCTGGGTGTCCAGACATCTGTGTTCTTTTTCGTCGGGGCGAACATCTGGATATTTTTTGTTGTCAGGTCATCGTCTGAAATGCCGTCGCCATCAGAATCGACGAAACAGCCGCTTGGGTCGCCCGGCAGACAAGGTGCGTTGTCGGAATAATCGATGTCTTTGTCTTCGTCGGTATAGCGCAGGCCGGCAGTGACCATCCACTGGTCGGTAATGGCATAGTCGGCCTGGGTATAGACGGCCCAGGACTCTGTATTGTTATTCATGATCCGGTCCGCGAGAACGAGCGGCGCAAAATTCCCCGGCGGACCGATACCGATGAGGTTCAGGTCGAAGTCGAAGATATCGCCGAAATCGGTTTTGTTATCCTCGTCGAAATAATAGAAGCCGCTAACAGCACTCAGCGAATCGCCGAGTGTCCAGTTCAGCTTGATTTCCTGCGTAAACTGCTTGTGTGTGCCTTCATTGCCGATCGTGAATCCGCCCCAGGACGGTGGCGCCTGGCCGAAAGCTGCCCGGCCGGCCGCGTTACCGTCGAGAAAGTCTATAAGGAAGTCCTGGCCCAGGTTGCGATAGCCGGTGATGAACTCGACGGTACCGATGGCTGAATCCAACGTAAAGTTCGATGTAACGCTCCAGGCCTCGGTCTCATTCTGAAATTTGAAGCCCTGTTTTTTATTTGCGAGTAACGGCACGGGAATCGGGCTTTTCTGAGACAGAGCGGTATTGCTGATTCTGTCGTTACCCGACTTGAAGTTTGCGATATTCGGTTGATCGGCATTCGTATAATCCGCGGCAATATCCCACGTAATTTTATCGGTGATCAGCCAGCGGACTGCACCCCGCACACCGTAATTCTCGTCCTGGTTGATATCCTCACCGGTCGTCAGGTTGTCCACGAACCCATTGTCGTTTACCAGGTAACCGGATAATTTTGTCAGGAACCGGTCGGAAACCGGTACATCGATCGAACCGCGGAGCTGATAACGGTCGTAGGAGCCGTAGCCGGCCTCGGCATAACCGCCAAGTTCCTCACCTGGTTTTTTCAGCAGAACACGCACGGCGCCGCCGGTCGTGTTGCGTCCGAACAATGTGCCCTGCGGTCCACGCAGGACTTCGACTCTGTCGACGTCAAAGAATGTAAAGTTATTGCCGTTTTGACGCGCGACGTAGATATCGTCGATATAGGAGCCGACCGGCGGGTCAAATGTCGCGATCGATTCGGTGTTGTTCAGGCCACGAATCGAGTAGGCGTTGGCCGAACCGATACCGGTGTTGTTGTGACCGATCATATTCGGCACCAGTTTGGTGATATCGAGCGTTTCGACCACCTGCAGTCTATTTAGTTGTTCTGCATTGTAGGCCGAGACCGCAATCGGTACGTCCTGCGCCAATTCTTCCTTGCGTTGAGCGTTGATGATCAATTCTTCCATCAACACGTTGTCCGAAAAAGCCGGTGGCATGCCAAGAAGCAATGTAATCAATGCAAAGAAAGCTGCGCGATAAGCTGTGTGAATTGAATTTAATACGGGCGCTCGAGACTTCATGGTTTTGTACCTCATGGTGATGAGATCAGACGCTAGTTCCAGCCCGGTATTCTTACCATAAACCCGGCGTGGAAAAACAAAAGGATCAATGATCCTCAAAGGATGACCGGGTATCGGTCATCCTGAGCGGTTAGCGGGTCGGGTTAGAGGCAGCAGGTCTTAACGCGCTGCTTTGCGGGCTTTTGTCTCGGCAATGACTTCTTCGGCGACACCCTTGGGACATGGTGCGTAGTGAGAGAATTCCATCGAAAATTGTCCACGGCCAGATGTCATGGTCCGCAAGTCACCGATGTAGCCGAACATTTCGCTTAGTGGCGCTTCAGACTTGACGCGAACGCCGGTCGCACCGACTTCCTGAGATTTGATCATGCCGCGTCGTCGATTCAGGTCACCTATGACATCACCAACGTTTGCTTCCGGTGAAAAGACGTCAATCTTCATGATTGGTTCTAGCAGTTGAGGCGCCGCTTTCGGGATCGATTGACGATACGCAGCCCGGGTTGCCTGTTCGAATGCCATCGCTGACGAATCGACAGCATGATAAGCGCCATCCTGCAATATAAATCTCGTGTCGAGCAGCGGGTAACCTGCCAGTGTGCCTTCCGACATACATTCACCAAAAGCTTTTTCGATTGCAGACCAGTATTCGCGCGGCACATTACCGCCTGTGACCGTGCAGTCGAAGACGTATCCGCTCCCGGGTTCTCCCGGTTCAATCGTGTATTCGATTTTGCCGAACTGGCCGGAACCACCGGTCTGCTTCTTATGTATGTAACTGTCGGTGATCGGTTGTGTGATTGTTTCCCGGTACGCGACCTGTGGTTTGCCAACTTCAACCTCAACGCCATGCGTGCGACGCAGAATATCGACCTTGATATCAAGGTGGAGTTCACCCATGCCCATCATGATCGTTTCACCGGAATCTTCGTCGGTCATGATGCGGAACGAGGGATCTTCAGCAATCATTTTCGTGAGAGCGACACCCATCTTCTCGGTGCCGGCCTTGTCCGTCGGCGAGATTGCGATCGAGATTACCGGATCCGGGAAGACCATGGGCTCGAGTGTTGCAGGATTTTTGACATCGGACAGTGTATGGCCCGTTTGCGTTTGCTTCATGCCGAGCAGCGCAACAATGTCACCGGCCTGCGCAGAGTCGAGTTCCTCGCGCGAATCGGCATGCATCTCGACAATGCGTCCGATACGTTCGGTTTTGCCGGTGAACGTGTTGAGCACGCTGTCACCCTTTTTGATGCGACCTGAGTAAATACGTGTGAAAGTCAGTGCGCCATAGCGATCATCCATAATTTTGAATGCGAGCGCGCGCAGCGGCCCATCCGGGTCGACAACCGCCAGGTTGCCTGTTTCGTGACCTTCAAGATCGATTTCCGGCTGTGGCTTGACTTCGGTCGGGCTTGGCAGGTAATCGACGATTGCGTCGAGCACGTTCTGTACACCTTTATTCTTGAATGCCGAGCCGCAAAATGTCGGGAAGAAATCGAGTTTGATCGTTCCTTTACGAACGCAAAGTTTGATTTCATCGACTGATGGTTCATTGCCTTCGAGATAGGCTTCGAGCAGGGTATCGTCCTGATCCAGCACTGTCTCAATCAGCTGTTCGCGATACTCCTCAACCCTGGCCTGCATGTCTTCCGGTACATCGGTTATTTCGTAATGGGTCGGATCACCGGAGTCATCCCAGATCCATGCCTTGCGGGTCAGCAGATCGATGACACCCTTGAAGTCTTCCTCGATACCGATCGGCAGCACCATAACGAGCGGATTGGCGCCGAGCACATTCCGGACCTGATCGACGACACTGTAGAAATCTGCGCCCATGCGGTCGAGTTTGTTGACAAAAATAATTCGTGCTACTTCAGAATCGTTCGCATAACGCCAGTTTGTTTCCGACTGTGGTTCAACGCCTCCGGAACCGCAAAATACGCCAACGCCACCGTCGAGCACCTTAAGTGAGCGATAAACCTCGATGGTGAAATCGACGTGTCCGGGTGTGTCGATAATATTCAGACGATGATCATTCCATTCGCAGCTGGTTGCTGCAGACTGAATGGTGATGCCGCGTTCCTGCTCCTGTTCCATGAAGTCTGTGGTAGCTTCACCGTCGTGGACCTCGCCGAGTTTATGGATTTTACCCGTGAGCTTGAGTATGCGCTCAGTCGTCGTCGTCTTGCCGGCGTCAACGTGCGCAAAAATTCCGATGTTTCTGTATAAGCTAAGGTCCGTCATGTCCGTTCTTCACGTTTGTTTGAATCAATCATTCGTCAGCGACCGCTCGAGCGGTAGCGCATCATATTCGGGGTAAGCACTCTTGTAATATGGAGCCATTAAGAGCGCCATCAGACCACAGTGCCCGAGCAGCCTGTCCGGGCGGTCACTCGATACCGGTACAGGAAAACAGGATCGTCGCAAATCTGCCGCCATGACGATCGACCGGCATTCCGGGCGCGGATCATACCAAGAGAATATTGTCCGGGCTACCGTGTTGAGCATGCCGCTGAAACCCTTTGAAATCAATGCTTTCAGCGCCTCCGAATTTTTCAGCTGGCAACACCGGGGTGGGGTGCTCGCGATATTGGAGTCTGATACCCATTTTCGGAGTCTGCCGGCCGAGGATACGTGGCGCACATGCGCCGGCCCGTGTCGGGCCGGGTGTCGTAATCAGGCGGCCATTAGGCCGAATTTTGGCGGAGAAATCAGGTATGGTTCGTTTCAGGAATTTACCTCAAATACGGCAGGAAATAATGATGAAAACAATGATCCGGATTTTGTCGGCAAGCTTTTTGATGGTCGTGGTCTATGCTTCGCCGGTGTTGGCCGATCAAGATGCAATTTCACAAGCGTTGGCGAACGAAAACCGGTCTGATACATCCCGAGAGCGCGATGCGCGCAGTAAGCCGGAAGTCATTCTGGGTTTGCTGGACTTGCAGCCGGGTCAGACCGCAGCTGATATTTTGGGTGGCGGCGGTTATTACTCGGTACTAATGGCCAATGTTGTCGGTGCGGATGGCCACGTTATTTTGCACAACAATACGCCGTACTCAAGGTTTAGCGAGAAGCAAAACAAGGAACGTTTCGGTAAGAACCAGGTACCGGGGCTTACGCTTTTGAAAAGTGAGGTTGATGATCTGAAACTTTCACCGGGCAGTCTCGATGCAGTCTTGATGGTGATGTCATACCACGACCTGTATTTCGTTTCCGAGGAACGCGGCTGGGGTCACACCGATGTGCCGTTGTTTTTTGCCCAGCTCTACGAAGCACTAAAGCCCGGCGGCAGGCTGGTGGTAGTTGATCATGCAGCGGTTGCCGGAACGGATAATAGTGCCGCGCAAACTTTACATCGGATTGATAAAGAATTTGCCAGGCAAGATATTGAGAGTAATGGGTTTCGCTTTGTGACCGGCAGCGATGCACTGCGCAATCCTGACGACGACCATTCCAGGATGGTGTTTGATAAATCAATCCGCGGTAAAACGGACCGGTTTATACTGCTATTCGAGAGAGAATAAAAAACTGCCCTGAGAAGCATGTTACCTGTAACGAACTCGTTCGATGGCGAGCGCCTCATGGCGTTGGCCAATCCGCAGTTCAAATTTGTCACCCGGTATTTTCTTCAGCAGTGCCCGGGCCAGAGGTGAGTCGATACTGATCAGGCCATTGGCGGCATCTGCTTCGTCCGGCCCGACGATACGGTATTCAACTTGTGAACCATCGTCGCGTTCAACCGTGACCCATGCACCGAAATGTACCCGATCACTATCGGGGGTGTTGCGTACGATGTTGAGATCGGGCAACCGTTTTTGCAAATAGCGTATTCGTGAATCGATGCTGCCGAGTTCTTTCTTCCGGTAGATGTACTCGGCATTCTCGGAGCGGTCACCTTCCGCGGCCGCGGCAGCAAGTGCTTTGACGACATCGGCGCGGCGTGCCCACAGAGCCTTTAAGTCGACCTGCAAAGCCGAGTAGCCTTCCGGCGTGATATACGGCGATGATTTCGGCGGTGGTGGTTTCCAGCGGCCCATTTTTTATAGGAGTGGGGTTTGACCCCGGTCTCGGTTTTTCATGACGATCTTTTGTTTTCAGGCAGTGGTATGCGGCAGGAGTAAGTTTCGCACAAAGCCTGCCATCACGTGGCCGATATTTTTTCCGGTCACCAAAATATGTCAATTCTGTGATGTGGCGCAGGTAACAATTAGCCTGAAAAATGCGATATTCCCTGCAATATTCTGTTATCTGGCTGACGCACATCGGCGTTACAGCGAGGAGATGTAGTTCTGGCTAAATCACCGATATCCTGTCAAGAGACACTGCGTCTCCAGTCTCTGCATGCCCTGAAGGTGCTCGATACCGAACCCGAGGAGCGATTCGACCGTTTTACACGTTTGGCATGCAAGATATTCGATATGCCGATAGCACTCGTTAGCCTGATGGATCGTGAACGGCAGTGGTTCAAGTCTCGTTACGGCATCGATGTGACCGAAACACCCCGGGAGGTGTCATTTTGCGGTCACGCAATGAGCGGTGATGATGTGCTCGTCGTTCCTGATGTACAAGATGACGATCGTTTCAGAGATAATCCAATGGTTCAGTCGGCACCAGATATTCGCTTTTATGCCGGCTGCCCCTTGCGTAATGCTAATGGCGAAAGCCTGGGCACGTTTTGCCTGATTGACAAGAAGCCACGTAATTTTTCGTCTCAGGACGTAGACACGCTTCGAGAGCTTGCGCACATGGTTGAGGCCGAACTGCTCTCGGCAACACTTGCGACAACCGACGAACTGACATGTATCAGCAATAGACGCGGCTTCAATACGGTCGCCGGCCATGCTTTGGCCATGTGCCGGGATATGGGGCATCCGGCTACGCTAGTCATGTTCGATCTCGATGGTTTCAAGGCAATTAATGATGATCTTGGTCATGAGACCGGTGATCAGACGCTTGCAGAATTTGCGCGCGCCCTGCTTAAAACTTTTCGTGAATCGGATGTCGTTGCACGACTCGGTGGTGACGAGTTTGCAGTACTGGCGACGGGCGTCTCAGGTTTTGAGGTAGATCGGGCTCTTGCCCGACTCAAGGATCGAATCAGCAAACGTAACCGCGGCTTTCGCGAGAAATACATGCTGCAGTACTCGGCCGGTGTTGTTACCTTTAACCCCGAGCAACATAAGGACCTTGATGAATTGTTGCGTGAAGCCGATCAGAGCATGTATTTGAAAAAGCGCCATCGTGCAGAGGCGCCGGTTACTCCTGGATAATCATTTCAGCGGCAGGCTTGTTGTATGCGCATATCGTAGATCCCGCGTTGCTGGACAATCTGATGGGCGCGCATACCGCCTTCCACGTTCATTTCCAGAACGACGGGGCCACGGTCTGTCAGTGCGACGTCCCAGTGTTGCAGGCGCAGATCCGGAAATAAGGTTGCGTTATCCAGACATAAAGACCGGATTTGTTCCCAATCCGGCAGTTGTAAATGACCGAATTCAAACCCGGTATCAGGGTGCTGATTGACAAGAGTATTTTTCCAGCCGATACCCTGAATCATGCGTTGCACACGGCCGGTTTCGATTTCGATGCCGGCAATGATGTTGCCATTTTTTCCGCAATTAAAATTATCGGTGATGTTCGACCCGGTAGGTACACGCCATACGGCACTGATTATTTGCGGACCAGCAGGCGTCAGCACGATGATAATGCGTACACTGGTCAGGCGATTGCCGCAGAGTTGTTCAATGTTGTGATGGGTTTTCAGAAGTTCCTGAAACAGGATGCCGGTTTCCCGCATCGAGTCGAGTCGATCAATGAAGTCCTTCAATGGGAGTTTTCGGGCTGATTTCTGCAGCAGGTTCCTGTCGATAGTGCCTTTAAAGGCAAAGGTATTATTTCCCTGGGCGCCACTGATCGGTTTGACGAATAATGGGTAGTGATCGTTATTGAGCAGAAAATCTTTCACTCTTTCAGTACTACTCAGCAATATTTTTCCGGGAAGCCCCGATTCCGAGTTGCCATACACAGCTTTAATGACCGGTAGCGGTACGCCATGTCTGCCCAGAAGAACCTGGAAGGCCAGCTTGTTATTGACTGTTTTACGTGCGTTATGGGCATTGGATAATCGATCGATTTGAATCTCTTGACGCCAGCCGATGAAACGCCGTTTTTCGTCAGGTGAATAGCGGTCCAGGTAGACCTGGAAGAAGAAATATTCCCATGGGTCGAGTTTGCACGGGCCGAAACGCAGGCAGCAAGCCTGCCACAACTGACGCGGGAGACTGATTGCGGATCGTCTGCGGGTTTTGAGTGCCTCGGCAATTAGCAGTGAAATCGACATGCAGCGAATCGGATTCTAGATGCTCAGGCTTTGTTTCCGGTAGTCACCGGTCAGTTCTTCCGAAACCTGCCAGAGTCTGGCTGCCATGTTGAAATCTTCGGTGTAACCACCCTGGCGTTGAGGGTTGCAGTGATTGAAGAAATAACCACTTATTTTATCCAGTGCCGGATTGGTGGCGACATAACAGGTCGTTGCGGCGCCTTGCGGTATGGTCTTGGTGAACGGTTTGCCGAGATTTTTGAGTGTCCAGACTTTCCACTGCGGCATGTGGCGGCCCAGGTTTGTCGGAATCACCCCGGGGCGTAATGCGTTGGCGGTTGCATTCGTTTCTTGTAAACGTCGGGATAATTCGAGAGTAAATAAGACGTTGGCAAGTTTCGATTGCCCGTAGGCTTTACCCGGGTCGTAATGCTTTTCCCCCGACAGATTATCAAACTCGATACCGGCTTCGGGTGCCTGTCGAATTGCTGCACCACTGCTGACGCTGACAATACGGCCCTGGGGCGCATTGATGACAGTCGATAGCAATCGGTTGACAAGGACGAAGTGACCCAGATGGTTAACAAAAAATTGTTTTTCGATGCCGTTGACCTGCTCCAGTTTGGGTAATTCCATAATGCCGGCATTGCAAATGAGTATGTCGATTGACGATGTTTGTGCTTCGATACTTTCTGCGGCCGCCACGACCGAGTTTAGATCGGTCAGTTCGATCACGACCGGCGTCGTATGTCCTGTTACGCTGTTACATGCATCCGTCGCTTTTTTCAGGGTTCGTCCCGAACCAAAGACGTTTGCGCCGCGCAAAGCGAGAACTCGCATTGTTTCGTAGCCGATACCCGAGTTACAGCCGGTGACCAGCGCGGTCTTGCCGCTCAGGTCGATGCCCTCGGTCACTTCTTCCGCAGTTGAATTTGCGCCGAATGGCCCGATCGGCACGTCCGGCGGCAATGGCAATGCATCGTCCTGACCACAGCCGCTTATATAGGGGGCGATGGCAACAGCCGGAGCAGTCTTCAGGAGACGGCGACGCTGTGGTGAGAAAGTCATGGTCGTACTGTAGCAAAGAACCGTAATTGAGGGCTGCGCGTGACATGAAATTGGTAGTGGCATTACTGAATAGTTGACCGGTCGGTCACATAATTGTATTAATAAATATTGCAACACTTTGGAGAGTGCGCAATGAAAAAATTTCTGATCATCAGTGTGTCGTTGATTGTCGTGGTCGTTGGCGGTGCTTACGGCACATTTAAATACAAGAATCGTGTGCAGGGCCCGGATGTGTATGCGATGTATAAGGTTCAGAATACCGTGCCAGTGGGGAAGACGGGTGTATTCATGATTGGCCTGTCAACGGATGAAGGCTTCGATCCGACCTGGTGGCACAACATTTTCAAGCATATTGCCCACGTTCGGATACCATGGCCCTTCCGAATAGCGGCCCTGGCCGATACGGGTGTCGCATTGATGGACCCGAACCACGATTATGCGACCGAGGAGTTCACGCCGGCCGCACTGGTCGATCGCTTCGGTAGTGAACGTGACGTAGATGCAACACCCTATATTGAGCTGTACAAGCGGGGAGAGGTGCAATGGGTTCCGCCGAGAGAATCGATACACCTGGACACGGGGAATTTCATTTACACCGGTCGTCAGGACGGCATTCCGACGACGGCAGGCAAGATGATCGGCTACGCACGCCTTTGGTACTGGGGCCGTGGAATCGAGGGTAAAAAAATCCCGGCTGAATCACAACAACAGGTCGTCAATGACTATGCGGCCTCAAAACTGGCTGAAAAATATCCGGATGTGATATTTCAACAGGCCGATACGATGAAGCCGTGGCTTTGGCACAAGAAAATTTTCGATATGCTGGACAGCGGCATCGAGACATTGGTGCTGGCATCAACCATGGTCGTGTATTCCGGATACGAAGATTTTAATAACGGCTTCAAGCACAGCATCGAGTATGTCGAGGAGTGGGAACGATTGAACGGACGGGATATCAAAATCGTGATGACGCCACCGCTTGGATATTTCAAACCGATTCGGAACGGTTACCTGCTGATGCTCAAGGATAAACTGGACACCTTGCCCAGTGGCGTCAGCGTTAAAATGGTCTGGTCGGTACACGGAATGCCGTGGCTGGCTTTCCCGAATGAACCCTGGCTCGAGATTGCACCCGGCTATCGCGATGTGCTGGCCGAGGAGTCAAGAGAACTTTTGTCGCAATATGGCTTCAGCAAGGTTGAGGTTGTCGTCAGTCAGGATCATTTTGCCGATCATTACTGGGACCCGGACCAGAAATATCTGTCAACCAATCGTGCCTATCTCGAGGGCGTGGAAGACGGCTACGATTATGTACTGAATTTGCCGATAGAATTTTATAACGAGAACACTGATACCTTGTTCTATCATGCAATGGTCAATTACGAAAAATTCCCCGGCTACTCTGTTTATAATCAGATCAAGTATCCAAAAGAAATGTGGGATCAGCCTTACACAAAACATTTTGAGATTGATAAAACACAAATTGATTATCTGGGTGTGCCGGTAGGGCCGCGTTATTCCCCGTATGTTGGTCAGGCAATGTTTGATTCGTGGGACGCAATCCTTTCACAGCGTACCGGGCATGTTGCATCCAAAGATATTTCGTCACAACAGGCGAAGACAGTTCACTAAATGTCGGGACCTGTTATTGGTGCCAGACAGTCGTATCCGGATGGAATGCAACCCATGCAAACCAGTAAGCGGTGATTGACGGGATTTCATCACCCTGGGAATTGATAACACGGGCAGCACGAGTCGTGTAATCGTATTCAACGGTAATCTCAGAATCGGTGATTCGGTCAGTCAGCGATCGTTGAGCACGCGGTAATTCAGCGAACGGCCATGCATGGGGCTGACCGTCGATCACCGCGCCGATGACGACCGACTTGGCCGGATAGCGCCTGTCACGATGTGCAACGGGAAACCAGAGGCGTTTCGTGTCTGCATAGCCAAGGTATGGATCGACTTTGTAATCAAGCCGGAAGGCACGGGGTTCTTTCAGTACCAGCGTATCCGGGTGACGGCGTCGCCAGTCGGCCCATGTCGTGTGCAGGACAGGGACAGGTTCCAGGGTTTGTCCTTTTGACGGTCCGTTCACGGCTTTGCCCAGTATTTGCGACCACAGCGATTCGGTTTCACGGTCGTACATCAACACATCGCTGTTATAGAGCAGGCCGGATACACCGAAACGGCGCGCTGTATTGTTGACGACTGCATTGAATGCGATACCCGTGCCGCATAACGGGCAGAAAGTGATGGTGACCGGTGTGGCAGCAAAGCGATCGTTGACGATTTCGTGGTGGTTTAAAATTCTGATCGGGTAGGCTTTCGCAATATTGTCGATCTGCACGCCCAGCACCCGATCGGTGTCCTGTAAATGTTGCGCATCGTCTGCAGCATTGAATAGCGGTGCGTTGATCGCCGGAATGCCGTCACGCGGCGGGCCGCCACCCTTGATCAGGCGTGCCGGGACCAACGGATCACTGATCTTGAATCCGTTCAGGACTTTTGCCGGTACTGCTGTCGTTACCAATAACAGTGCGATCAGCAGGCTGGGTGTTTTCAGGTTTGTAAGCATGGCTTCGGCTATGGGTTGATATGTGATTCGACTGTATCGTCGGGGTAAAGTTCGGTGGAGAGAGGGGGGGTTGGTTGTGGGTTTTTTCTGACGCTTTCCCTGATCGGTCTTTTCCGTCACCGGTCCGCTCGGAGACACGCCGTGAACACATCCATGTGG